>CABVDJ010000024.1 GCA_902497025.1 uncultured Collinsella sp.
AGTGCTCTTCGGCTCGTGCGGAATCTACGAAAACCTTGCGCCTGGCCTTCGGCGGCGCGTGCCTGCCTTGACTTTGGGCAGCCCGGGTTTTCGTTGGCTGACGCCCCCGCTCATAATGCTTGGGTCGGTGGGCTGATGTGTTGCGTCCCTGATGGCTATAGGGTTGAGACGAATGTGGATAGGCGGCGGAGGCCTTCGTCTAGATCTTTGTCGGAGACGCAGTAGCTTAGGCGGATGTGGCCTTCGGTTCCGAAGCAGTCGCCCGGGACTAGGGCTACGTTTGCCTCTTTGATGGCTTTGATGCAGAAGGCTTCGCTGGTTAGGCCGAATTGTTTGATGCTGGGGAAGGCGTAGAAGGCGCCGGCTGGTTCCACTACGTCGAGGCCCATAGCGTTTAAGGCTGCGAGCACGCGTTTGCGGCGGGCTCGGTAGACTTTGAGCATGGGGGTTGGGTCGACGGTGAGGGCTCGGGCTGCGCCATCCATCTCAAAGGAGACGGCGCTCGATACTAGGTATTGATGGGCCTTTGCGATCTCGGCGATGACGGGGGCTGCGGCTGCGAGCCAGCCCAAGCGCCAGCCGGTCATGGCCCAGGGCTTGGAGAAGCTCTCGATGACGACCGTCTGCTCGCGTAGCTCCGGGTGTCGCCGGGCGAAGCGCTCGTAGCCGTCCACATAGACGAGGCGGTTGTATACGTCGTCGCAGACTACGTAGATGCCCGTCTGCTCCGCTACGCGCGCCACGGCGTCGAGCGATGCCGCGTCGAGGATGCAGCCCGTAGGATTGTTGGGCGTGCAGATGACGATGGCCTTGGTCGCCGGCGTCACGCAAGCACGAAGTGCGTCCTCGTCAATCTGGAATTGCGCAGGCTCCGTATCCAAAAAGACCGCCTTGGCGTGGTTGGCCACGACGATGCTCTCGTACAGGCCAAAGGCCGGCGTGGGGATAATGACCTCATCGCCGGGGTTGAGCATAGCAATGAATGTTGCCGACAGTGCCTCGGTCGCGCCGTCGGTCAGGATGACCTCGTCGGCCGAAAACGTAAGGCCCGCATCCCCCATGTAGGCAGACAACGTCTCACGCAGGGCGGGGCGACCGTTGTTGGGCGGATAGTGCGTGTCACCGCGGTCCAGCGCGGCGGTCACCTCGGCGCTAATCACATCGGGCGTGGGAAAATCGGGCTCGCCAAGCGCAAGCGCGATGCACCCCGGATGCTGGGCGGCGAGTGCGTTGATCCGGCGGATACCGGAGGGCTTAAGCGTGGCAAGCGAGGTATTCATGGGCAGACGCATGGCGTTCCTTTCGTAAGGGTTGCACTAGGATAGCGCGGCGAGGCGCCGTCAGACGGTGTAACCTAAACGGAAACGAGCCGGAAAGGAGGCGGCATGGAGACGACCGCGCGTGGCGACGTACCAAAAACACTGCAAACCATTGCGTATATCAGTATTCCCAATAGCGCCGATCTTGATTTTTTGCTCTGGGACCTGCAGGATGCCATCGCCGCCTATGCCCGGCTTTCCGGCACCGCACTCCCCCGCCCGGTCGACTTGAAGGCAAATGACGCCGGCAGCGTTGCCGATGGCATCGTGCTGGCCATTGAAGATGTGGCTGACGATGAGACGTTGACAGCCATCGAGCAGGCGCTTGAGCGCTTTGGCGGTACGGGAACGCGCGTCTATGCTGCGATTCGAGCCGCACAAGAGGGCACTGAGCAGGCGCGTGGGACCGCCGTTCGCCTGCACAAGGCATGTGAGCGCCATGACCAATTGTGGTGTGGCGGCGTTGCCATCTGCGCCGGCAGCGGCATTGCGGCGCTTCGTCGCTCTCCGCGCATGGGACTCTTGCGGCGACCGTTTTCTGAGGCCATGGACAAGCTCGTGGGCGCCGTTCGCATGGGATGTTCCGTCGAACACGCGCAAAAGCTCGGTGGTGCCGCAACGGGTGGCGTCGACACCGACGGCATGGTGCGCGCCACGTCTGCACTGCCCACACCGATCTGGCACGCCGTTATGAGGCATCTTGCCGAGCACTCAAACTGCTAAATCGAAAAAGCCTGCCAATCAGCGGCGCCGCTCCACCGCTCAACAAGCCGCTCCAGGCGCCAGGCGGCATTAGCAGGACTTGTCGAGGGCAGGACGACGGCGGGCAACCCCGTCCGATCTTGTAAGTAGCGTTTGTAGAGTCGCCCTGCCGTACCGCCGTTACAGACAACGACCTCGATCGGCGCGGCGTCGGTAATGCGCTCGATATGTGCCGGCACAACGTTGCGAATGCTCGCGTCGCTCGAGCCCTTAATGTCGCAGCTCTCGATTGCATCCCACAGGGCCACGCCGCCGTTCAGCAGCATGGCCCGCTTGGCGGCAATGGAGGCATCGAGCGTCGCGGGCTCACCGCTTGCCAAAAGATCGCCCTCGTTGGGCGGCACGGGCACACCGAGGCACGCGGCCATCACGCGCCAAAAACGGTTTTGCGGATTGCCGTAATAGAAAGCGTTGGCACGCGAAAGCACCGAGGGAAACGACCCCAGCACCAAAACGCGCGAGTGCTGGTCGAACACGGGCTCAAACCCATGCTCAATATGTTGATAGCCCTCGTCCGGCGCGGCCACGAGCTAGGCCCTCAGCAGATAGCGCACCTCATAGGGCGCAAGTTCAAGGGAGCCCGACAGCTCGACCGTGGGCGTATCGTCGGCAAGCAGGTCGACAAAGGACCCGTTGAACTCGCCGGCTCCAAAGGTGTAAGGCTCGCCCACGGCGTTCACCGCCACGAGCACCGTCGCGTCGTCGCAGGCGCGCTCGAACAGCAGCTGCTTGTTCTGGATCACCACGTTGCGATAGGCACCGTAGTTGAGAGCACGGGCCGCCGCGTCGTCGGCCGAACGAAGGTGTGCGAGCTGCGTGATGAACGCCGTCAGCTCGTTGGGCGCAGGCTCATCGAGCGCAGGTCGCAGAGCCCAGTCACCATCGGGGTCGCCCTTTTCGCCAGGAATCCCCCACTCGCTGCCATAGTAGACGCACGGAATGCCCGGCATACCAAAGAGCATGCCGTAGGCGGGACGCAGGCAGGATTTGTCGGTGAGGATACTTGCCAGGCGCGGCACATCGTGGTTGTCGACAAACGAAAGCAGATGTTTGCCGCGGTAGATGCACCACGGATCGCCGCCAAACTGGCGGTGCAGCGAATGGGCGATCTCGAACATGTTGACCGAGTTAAAGCTGGAGTACAGGCCCTTGTAGCACTCGTAGTTGGTGCAGGAGTCGAGCATCTCGTCGTTGACGATTTGGTTGTAGTCGCCGTGGAGCGTCTCGCCGATCAGCACAAAGTCGGGCTTGAGCTCACGGGTAAAGACGTGCAGGCGGCGCATAAAGTCGCGGTCGAGCATATAGGCAACGTCCAGGCGCAGGCCGTCGACGCCAAAGACCTCGGCCCAGCGGCGCACGGACTCGAGCAGGTAATCGACCACAGCGGGATTTTGCAGGTTGAGCTTCACAAGCTCAAAATGGCCTTCCCAGCCCTCGTACCAAAAGCCATCGCCATAGCAGGAATCGCCGTCAAAGCTAATGTGGAACCAGTCCTTGTACGGCGAGTCCCACTTGCGCTCCTGCACATCGCGGAAGGCCCAAAAACCGCGGCCGACGTGGTTGAAGACGGCATCGAGCACCACGCGGATGCCATGGGCATGCAGCGTGTCGCATACGGCGGCAAAGTCGGCGTCCCCACCCAGGCGACGGTCGATATGGCGCAGGCTGCGTGTATCGTAGCCGTGACTATCAGATTCGAGCGGTGGGTTGATGAGCACAGCGCCAACGCCGAGTTCCTGCATGTAGTCGGCCCATTGGGCGACCTTCATGATAGGAGCATCGGGGTTGGGCGCGGCGTTGGCAGCCTGGGCGAGCTCATCCTCGGCAACGGGCGCGGCGTTTTCGCGCGGAGCCCCGCAAAAGCCCAGCGGATAGATCTGATAGAACGTCGTCTCGTATGCCCACATAACAGCCTCCCGGTAAGCTCAACACAACGACATCCATTGTATGCCCAGCTTGTATCCTCTCCCCCAAAATAAGTTGCGGTGGAATAGTTCCTGTCTGGGCCTTCAGAAGCCTTAAACAGGAACTATTCCACCGCAACTGATGAGGGGACGTGATTAGGCGACGGGCTTGGCGCGGCGGATGGCCGGAAACAGCACGGTGATGGCGAGGATAACGCCCGCGACGGCAATCGCCCCGCCCGCGAAGCCGATCCAGGCGATACCGGGGCCCGAAACCACGGCTCCGCCGATCGCGGTACCCGTGCCAATGCCCAGATTGAACAGGCCCGAGAAGATCGACATGGCGACGGCCGACGAGTCCGCCGGCGTGTACTCGATGAGCTCGGCCTGAAACGCCACGTTAAAGGCCGTGGCGCAGCAACCCCACAGTGCGCAAACAGCGAGAACCGCAGCGAGCGACGATGCGGCCGGGCCCATGAGCAGCAGGGCCACTGGCACGCCGGAGAGCGTAATCGCGAGAAACGGGAACCGGTGCCCATCGAATAGCCGGCCGAACAGCCAGCTTCCGAGCAGACCAGAGCAGCCGAACGCCGTCAGCGTCATAGTGATGGCGCTTGCGTCGACATGCGCGACCTGAGCCAGGAAAGGCTCGATATAGCTATAGCTCGCGTAATAGCCAGTTGCCATGAACACCGTGACCGCATAGAGCGCGATCAGGAACGGGTTCTTGAGCAGCTCGGGCAGTTGCTTGACGGTAAAGCGCTCACCCGCCGACATGGCAGGAAACACGGTCGCCTGGTAAACGACCGCGACAGCAGACAGCACCCCGACCACGGCAAACGTCATACGCCAGCCCACGGCCAGGCCAATGGCGCGGCCGAGCGGCAGGCCGAAGATCTGTGCGATGGAAGAGCCCGTGGCGATCATGCTGATGGCGAGCGCCCCGTGGCGTGTGTCAACCAGGCGCGACGCCATGATCGAGGCGACCGACCAGAACACGGCGTGCGCGCAGGCAACCACCAGGCGCGCGCAGACCAGGATAGGATAAGTCGGCGCCACAGCGGACAGAAACTGGCCGAGCGAAAACACGGCCAAAACGCCCAGCAGCATCCGCTTGAACTCGAAACGCGAGGCAAACACCATAAGCGGCAGCGACAGCAGCATGACGCCCCAGGCATAGACCGAGATCATGATGCCCGCCTGGGCCTCGGTGAGCGAGAACGACGCGGCGATATCAGTCAAAAGGCCGATGGGCATAAACTCCGACGTGTTGAACACGAACGCACAGCAGGTGAGCCCGACGAGTGGGAGCCATTGCTTGAGCGTGATGCCGTCTTGCCTTGTCTGAGTCATATATAACGTCTCCAATCGTTTTGAGCGGAGGCGATTATATAGCAACGGCCCCGCATCCGTCAGTACAGAAGCGGGGCCGAAAACAATTCGATACACAGAGGTTGCGCCGTCAATTCATAACTAAGCCAACCCCAGCAATATGCCCGCCGAATGCACGACAAACGCCACGATCCAGGCAACGGCGACCTGAAACGCGAATACGGCCACGGCATAGCGCGCGCCCAACTCGCTCTTGACAGCGCCGATAGCGGCCACGCAAGGCGGGTACAGCAGCGTAAAGACCAAGAACACGTAGGCGGTAAACGGCGAAAACATGGTTGACAATGCCGCGGGCGAGGTTGCACCCAAAAGCACCGTGAGTGTCGAGATGACACTCTCCTTGGCGATAAGTCCGGTGACGAGCGCCGTCGAGGCGCGCCAGTCGCCAAAGCCGAGCGGGGCCAACACCGGCGCGATGATGCTACCCAGACCGGCAAGCAGGCTTTGCGACTGGTCGGCGACCACATTAAAGCGGATATCGAACGTCTGCAGGAACCAGATGACCACCGTAGCGGCAAAGATAATGGTAAAGGCCTTGGTGATGAAGTCCTTGGCCTTATCCCATGCCAGCATCACCGTCGTCTTGACGCTCGGCAGGCGGTAATTGGGAAGCTCCATGATAAACGGCACCGGGTCGCCCTTAAATGCCGTGCGGTTGAGCACCAAAGCCGCGATACAGCCGACCACGATACCGATCAGATAGAGCGAGACCATGGCGGGAACCGTCGCCTGCGGGAAAAACGCCCCGCACAGCAAGCCGTAAACCGGCAACTTGGCTGAGCAGCTCATAAACGGCGTGAGCATGACCGTCATCTTGCGGTCGTGCTCGGATGGGAGCGTACGGGTCGACATGATAGCCGGCACGGTGCAGCCAAAACCGACGAGCATGGGCACAAAGCTGCGGCCCGACAGGCCAAAGCGACGCAACACCTTATCCATGACAAAGGCGACGCGCGCCATGTAGCCCGAGTCTTCCAGAATGGAGAGGAACAAGAAGAGCACGACGATAATCGGCAGGAAGGTCAGCACACTGCCCACGCCCGTAAGCACGCCGTCGACAGCCAGCGAGCGCACCACGTCGTTGGTGCCGAACGCCTTGAGGCCCGCATCGGCCGAGGCGATGATAGCAGCGATACCGTCCTCCATGAGTCCCTGCAACGCCGCGCCGATCACGCCAAACGTCAGCCAAAAGACGAGGCCCATGATCACCAGGAACGCCGGAATGGCCGTGTAGCGACCCGTCAGGATGCGGTCGATCTTGACGGAGCGCACGTGCTCGCGGCTTTCGTGCGGTTTGACGACGCAGCGCCCGCACACGTCGCCGATAAAGCTAAAGCGCATATCGGCCAGCGCGGACAGGCGGTCGGTGCCGGCCTCGCCCTCCATCTGGGTAATGATGTGCTCGATAGCGTCGAGCTCGTTGCGATCCAGGTGAAGCGCCTCGGTCACCAGCTCGTCGCCCTCAACCAGCTTGGTCGCCGCAAAGCGCACCGGGATGTGCGCCGTCACGGCATGGTCCTCGATCAGGTTGGCAATGCCGTGGATGCAGCGATGCAGTGCGCCGCCGTCCGATCCATCGGGCGCACAGAAGTCCAGGCGACCGGGGCGCTCGCGGAACCGCGCCACGTGCAAGGCATGATCCACCAGCTCGCCGATACCCTCGTTGCGGGCAGCGCTAATGGGAACAACAGGCACGCCCAACAGGCTCTCGAGCAGATTGACGTCCACGGCGCCGCCGTTGGCCGTCACCTCGTCCATCATGTTGAGCGCGATGACCATGGGGCGGTCGAGCTCCATAAGCTGCAGCGTCAGGTACAGGTTACGTTCGATGTTGGTGGCGTCGATGATGTCGATGATGGCGTCGGGGTTTTCGTCCAAGATGAATTGGCGGCTGACGATCTCTTCGCCCGTGTACGGCGACAGGGAGTAAATGCCGGGCAGATCGGTAACGCTTGCCTCGGGATGGTTACGGATGGTGCCGTCCTTGCGGTCGACCGTCACGCCAGGAAAGTTACCGACGTGCTGGTTGGAGCCCGTAAGCTGGTTGAACAGCGTGGTCTTACCGCAGTTTTGGTTGCCGGCGAGGGCAAAATGCAGCGGTGCGCCCTCGGGCACGGCCGTTTTTGCCGCACGGGGCGAATACATCCCCTCGCCGAGTGCCGGATGCTCCGTCGTTCCGATTGCGGCGTTGGCGCGCGGACCGGTATCGGTGTCGTGCACATCCACGAGCTCAATGCGTGCGGCATCATCCTTGCGCAGCGTCAACTCGTAGCCACGCAGGCGAATCTCGAGCGGGTCGCCCATGGGGGCGTACTTCATCATGGTGACTTCGGTGCCCGGCGTTAGGCCCATGTCCAAAATATGCTGTCGGAGTGCCTGGTCGTCCGATGCCACCGATGCGACAACGGCGTCCTTTCCAATCTCGAGCGTATCGAGCTTCACGTCCGTGTTCCTCCCCCGGCGCCCACAGGGCGTTGCATTTATGTTCACCTTGGCTAACCGTTTGCCACGGCTAACCAATTTAACCATGCATGATAGCGCGAACACACAACGATGTTCAATCAGCAAATTGGCGCAATGGGGACAGGCAGGAGAGTTCAGGGCCATAGTTTCCCGATGAGGCCTCTCGGGGAAACTACATCCCAGAATTCCGGCTCGAAACGGGATATGGTTTCCCAAACAGGCCTCTTACGGAAAATGCATCCCGGAATCCCCGCTCGAAACGGGACGCGCTTTCCCAGTCGAGGCCCTATGGGAAACTGCGTCCCACCTTGAAAGGCAAAACTGGGGCGCAGTTTCCGGACGGGGCATCAAAAACGAAGTTGCGGTGGAATAGTTCCTGGATGGGCTGGTTGATGCCCCAGATAGGAACTATTTCACCGCAAGTTATTGAAGAGCTTGGATGCCGGGACTCTTACAGATGGCGCTCGAGGAAGCGGAAGGCCAGGCGGATCCAGGGACGGACGGAAACCTGCTTGTCCTCGTTGTCGACCGCGGTGTTGGCGTTGCCGAGCGAAAGGCCATGACCACCCTGGTCGAAGACGTGCATCTCGCATGCAACGCTCTCCTCGGCCATGCGCTGCGCAAACGGGTAGACCTGCGCGATCGGCGCCGTCTTGTCGTCGGACACGCCCCACACAAAGGTCGGTGGCATCTGACGCGAAACATGCGTGGTGGGGCAGATGTCGGCCAGATGCTCGTCAGTTGCCTCGCCGCCCGTCACCATCGACAGGTAGTCGTTGAGCAAATCGCGCCCCGTCTTGCCACCCGTCTTGGGCACACGCAAGTCAATGCGCGGATCGCGCGTCTGCATGTCGCGCACATAGGCAAAGTCGAGCAATGGATAGCCCAGCACCACGGCATCGGGACGAATGTCGTCCGGACGCGCCCCGGCAAGTGCCGCAAAGGGGCCGGTCTTCCACTGTGTTGCCAGCGAGGCGCAAATCATGCCGCCAGCAGAAAAGCCCACGACGCACACGCGCTTAGGATCGACATGCCACTCGTCGGCGTTGGCGCGCACCGTGGCGACCATCTTGGCAAGATCTGCCTGGGGATGCGGAAAGCTCACGTCACCCGTAGAACTCGTGACATAGTTGAGCACAAAGGCCTGGTAACCGTGATCCAAAAACGCAAACGCCACAGGATCCTGCTCATGCGGAGCGATATGCGTAAACGCACCTCCGCCACAGATAATCACCGCGGGGCGGCGGCCATTCGGTTTATCGGGCAACGGCTCGGCACCCAAATACGTAAACGTCGCCGGATAATCCTCGGTCGGCTCCTCGCCCCACAGCGCATGGTTCTCGACAATCATATGTGCTCCCTTCGCGCAAATTATGCGCCCTTGTTTTTCGCCTTCAAGCGTACCCCACTTGAACCCGTGGCGCAGAAACACACCAGCAATAAGTTTCCCTTCAACTGATATATCACATAATCCCAGTTCAGAGGTATCGTTGAGCAGCGTAGAATAGGGGCGTTGACCAAGCCGCGAAACACATGTGAAACGTTTCCGGCAAACCAAACGCGCGATATGCGCCTATTTAAGTTGGAGGCAACTATGGGTCTGCTCGATTCGCTTAAGTCCACCTTCACCTCGACCGGCGAGGCGTCCGTTCCGCCCGCAGCAAGCTTCGCTACCCGCGAAGGCGTCATCTATGCCCCCGTCAACGGCGTGCTCGTCAACCTGAACGAGGTTCCCGACGAGACGATCGCCTCGGGCATGCTTGGCCAGGGCTATGGCATCGAGCCCATTACCGGCACCATCTATGCGCCCGCCAACGGCCGCATCGGTGCCACCACTGTCACCAACCACTCCATCGGCATGATCACCGAGGACGGTCTGCGCGTGTTCATCCATGTTGGCCTGGGCACCGTGGAAATGAACGGCAAGGGTTTTGCCCGCTTTGTCGAGATGGGCGATGTGGTCAAGGCAGGCCAGCCGCTCATCAGCTTCGACCGCGAGGCCATTAAGGCCGCTGGTCACGAGGACATCGTGACCGTCATCGTCTCCGAGCTCGATCGTCTTAAGAGCATCGACCATGTCGGCGAGTCTGGAACGCTTATCGGCGGCAACCCGCTCGTCAAGCTTGGCGACCCGCTGCTGGTTGCCAAGACCAAGTAGCCAGGCCCCACGCCACACAGCCAAAAGGCACCTCGTCAAGCGCCCACGACCATTTGGCCGCGGGCGCTTTTCGTTTGAAAAACCATCCCGCCAATGCCTTATCTGTATAGCCCAAATGAGCCGAGCTGCTAGAATATCGAACTGTATGGATAACTATCATTCAACCGTTATGGGAGGATACGTGAACCGCACCAAAATCGCGCAGCTCTATGCCGATGCCGAGCCGCTCGGCGGCCAGACCGTCACCGTCGCCGGCTGGGTCAAGTCCGTCCGCGACATGAAGAACTTTGGCTTCGTTACGCTCAACGACGGCAGCTGCTTCCGCGACCTGCAGGTCGTCATGAACCGCGAGGCACTCGACAACTACGACGAGATCGCCCATCAAAACGTCTCGGCCGCACTCATTTGCACCGGCACCGTCAAGCTGACCCCCGATGCGCCCCAGCCTTTCGAGCTTTCTGCCACCTCCATCGAGGTCGAGGGCGTCAGCGCCCCGGATTACCCGCTGCAGAAGAAGCGCGCAACCGTCGAGTTCCTGCGCACCCAGCAGCACCTGCGCCCGCGCACCAACCTGTTCCGCGCCGTGTTCCGCATCCGCTCTGTCGCGGCTGCCGCCATCCACCGCTTCTTCCAGGAGCAGGGCTTTGTCTACGTCAACACCCCCATCATCACCACGAGTGACTGCGAGGGCGCCGGCGAGATGTTCCGCGTGACCACGCTCGACCCCAAAAATCCGCCCCTCACCGAGTCCGGCGAGGTCGACTGGAGCCAGGACTTCTTCGGCAAGCATGCAAGCCTCACCGTGTCCGGCCAGCTCAATGCCGAGAACTTTGCCATGGCCTTTGGCGACGTGTACACCTTTGGCCCCACCTTCCGTGCCGAGAACTCCAACACCACGCGCCACGCCGCCGAGTTTTGGATGATCGAGCCCGAGATGGCCTTTGCCGACCTTAACGACTACATGGATAACGCCGAGGCCATGCTCAAGTACGTCCTTAAGGACGTCATGGCCACCTGCCCCGACGAGCTCAATATGCTCAACAAGTTTGTGGACAAGGGTCTGCTCGAGCGCCTGGACCATGTCGCCAACTCCGACTTCGCCCGCGTCACCTATACCGAGGCCGTCGAAATCCTGGAGCAGGCCGTCGCCGCCGGTCACAAGTTTGACTATCCCGTGAGCTGGGGCATCGACCTGCAAACCGAGCACGAGCGTTTCCTGACCGAGGAACACTTTAAGCGACCGACTTTTGTGACCGACTACCCGGCCGAGATCAAGGCCTTCTACATGCGCATGAACAACGACGGCAAGACCGTCGCCGCCGCCGACTGCCTGGTGCCGGGCATCGGCGAGATCATCGGTGGCTCCCAGCGCGAGGAGCGCCTGGATCTGCTCGAGGCCCGCATCAAGGACCTGGGTATGAATCCCGAGCAGTACAAGTACTACCTTGACCTGCGCCGCTACGGTTCCTGCAAGCACGCCGGCTACGGTCTGGGCTTCGAGCGCTTGGTCATGTATCTGACCGGCGTGGGCAACATCCGCGACGTCCTGCCGCACCCGCGCACCGTGGGCAACGCCGACTTCTAATCGTCGGACGCTAGCTCGCGTCGCCACACGCCAACGCTCATCGCACAAGCGCCTCTCGACATCGGTCGAGAGGCGCTTTTTTCAACAGCATCCGTCAAGCTTTTGGCAAGTTTTTGGTCAGTTGAGCAGGGCTGTTGAAAACTCGACCCGCCGTTTGCCGACGACTACCGACCGCCCAGAGCGCCCTGCGCCCCTGGGAAAGCCCCACGTCCTAGGCTCCATACCGTCGCCACCCAAAACGGAAAGGACGTGGGCACGATGACCGAAGCCGCTGTTGAAACCTACGACACCACGACGAGGGGCGCCGCCTCGATGGCGGCCTATCGCGCCGTTCGCATCCTGCAACTATTAAGCGAAAACACCGGCGAGGACAAGGCCATGCTTTCCGATGAGTTGATCCGGCGCCTCGCCCATCCCGACGACCCCGCCCGCATGCCCATCTCGGCGGCGCGGCGCAGCATCTACACCGCCATCTCCGCGCTTCGCCATGCCGGATACGAAATTGAGTACAAACGCGGCGTGGGCTACAAACTTCTTACCCGCCCGCTCACCGATGAAGAGATCATCCGGCTCCACGGTATGGTCATGCGCAACCGCTCCACACCTATCGCTATCCGCAAGAGCATGGCGCAGCACTTAGTTGCCATGGCGAGCGCCGACGTTCGCGGCTACCTCGATACACCCGAACCCGCTCCAAGCGCAGGCAGCAAGGCTACCAAGGCAACACGCACGCCCATCAAGCGCATCGACACGTGCGAGCTCGTCGAGCAGGCCATCGACCACGGAACCACGGTGAGTTTTGATATTTCGAGCGTCACGACACGCGGCGAAACCGAAGCAGCACGGATGACACTCCGTCCCTTTGCCATCAAGCAACGAGACGGCATCTCTTATTTGCTGGGAACGGTCTATGACGCCCGAGGCGCCGATGACACGTTGCGTACCGTAGAGATTGGCCGAATGAGAAACGTCACCACACGTCTCCTCGACGGCAAGAAGCTCTTCGCCGCCCTAGACGAGGACGACGCCTCCTCCGCCGCATAGGACCCTCCGCCGCCCATTCGACTACCCGTACCGCCCATCCGATTCTGTATTAAAAAACCCGCCAGGCTGTTGTAAAAATGGACATCAGCGCTACTATAGTTCCACTTGCACTTTGTCCCAGTGCAGTGTTTCCAGCCATTTTTATACTGGGGGTAATGATATGAAGGACATCACCATCAGCCGCAGGAGCCTTCTGGTCTCCGCCGGCCTGCTCGCGCTCGCCCCGCTCGCCGGATGCGGCGGCAACTCTGGTTCCGGCTCTGCTGCCGCCGGTTCCGACTACACCATCGGCGTTCTGCAGCTCACCGAGCACTCCGCACTCGATGCCGCCAACGACGGCTTCGTCAAGGCCATCAAGAAGAGCGGCCTTAAGGTCAAGATCGACCAGAAGAACGCCCAGAACGACCAGTCCACGTGTAAGTCCATTGCCGACAAGTTTGTGGGCGACAACGTCAACCTGATTTATGCCATCGCCACGCCCGCCGCGCAGGCTGCCGCCGGCGCCACGGCCGATATCCCCATCGTGGGCTGTGCCATCACCGACTACGCCGCCTCCGGCCTGGTCCAGGACAACGACAAGCCGGGCACCAACGTCACGGGCGCTTCCGACCTCACCCCGGTCGCCGAGCAGCTCGAGATGATGCAGAAGGTCCTGCCCGACGTTAAAAAGGTCGGCCTGCTCTACTGCACCGCCGAGTCCAACTCCGACGTCCAGATCAAGGCCGCCAAGAAGGAACTCGACAAGCTGGGCCTCGAGTACACTGACTTCACCGTCTCGAGCTCCAACGAGATTCAGTCCGTCGTCGAGTCTGCCGTGGGCAAGGTCGACGCGCTGTACTCCCCCACCGACAACACCATCGCCGCGGGTGCCTCGCAGGTCGGCCAGATCTGCAAGGAGAACAAGCTCCCCTTCGTGACTGGCGAGGAGGGTATGTGCATGGCCGGCGGCCTGTTCACCCTCTCCATCAACTATGAGGACCTGGGCTACGCCGCGGGCGAGATGGCCGTTAAGATCCTGAAAGGCGAGGCTAAGCCCGAAGACATGCCGATCAAACACCTCTCGAGCAAGGACCTGGTCGTCGTCAAGAACGACGAGATGGCCGAGGCCCTGGGCATCGACCTTTCCGCTCTGGACGCGTAATACTATACGCGGCATGCGTCTAGAGCCCGTGCTCGCGCTTTAGCTGCGTTATTCAATATCTGAGCCACAGGGGCGGGCGCTGTAGACCGGCGTCCGCCCTGCTTGTTTCAGGTAAAACAAAACGTCTGTCCGCAGCTCTTTTATGCATTGTTACCGCTATTATGGAAAATCACGTGTCCACCCTATCCTAGGAGGTATGAAGCATGCTCATTGCATTGCAGGGCGCCGTTTCGCAGGGCGTCCTCTGGGGCATTATGGTGCTTGGCGTGTTTATCACGTTCCGCCTGCTCGACATTCCCGATATGACCTGCGACGGCAGCTTTGCCCTCGGCGGCTGCGTCTGCGCTGTGCTCATCGTCAATAACAACGTCGACCCGCTACTCGCCGTGCTGGCCGGCATGTGCGCCGGCGCCATCGCGGGCGCCGTCACGGGCATTTTGACCACCGTCTTTGAGATTCCCGCGATCCTCGCCGGAATCCTCACCCAGATCAGCCTGTGGTCCATCAACCTGCGCATCATGGGCAAGTCCAATACGCCCATTCTTGCCAAGGGCACCGTGTTTTCGGCCGTCAGCAATATGACCGGTCTGCCGCAGTCCACCGTTGCCATCATCTTGGGCATCCTGCTCGCCGTGGCTATCGTTGCCATCCTGTATTGGTTCTTTGGCACCGAGATTGGCTCGGCGCTGCGCGCCACCGGCAACAACGAGTACATGATCCGCGCCCTGGGCGTCAACACCAACTCCACCAAGATGATCGCCCTTGTGCTCTCCAACGCCCTCATCGGCCTTTCGGGCGCGCTCATCTGCCAGAGCCAAAAGTATGCCGACATTGGTATGGGCACCGGTGCCATCGTTATCGGTCTTGCCGCCATTGTTATCGGTGAGGTGCTCGGCCGTCTGCTGCCCGGCGGCCTCACGCAGTTTAGCGTCCGTCTTGCCTCCGCCGTCTTTGGCTCCGTGGTCTACTTCCTTATCCGCGCCATCGTGCTGCAAATGGGCATGGACGCCAACGACATGAAGCTGCTCTCCGCCGTGATCGTCGCCGTGGCCCTGTGCGTGCCCGTGGTTTGGGAGCGCTATAAGCTCCGCAGCTCCTACACGAAGGGGGATGAGGCAGATGCTTAAGCTCTCGCACGTCAAAAAGACCTTTAACAAGGGCACCGTCACCGAGAAGCGCGCGCTCACCGGCGTCGACCTCACCCTGAATGACGGCGACTTTGTAACCGTGATTGGCGGCAACGGCGCCGGCAAGTCCACGCTGCTCAACATGATCGCCGGCGTATATCCGCTCGATTCGGGCGTTATCGAGCTCGACGGCAACGATATCTCGCGTCTGAGCGAGTCGCAGCGTGCCAAGTACCTGGGCCGCGTGTTCCAGGACCCCATGCGCGGCACCGCAGCCGACATGCAGATTGCCGAGAACCTGGCCCTCGCCAAGCGTCGCGGCCAGCGTCGCGGCCTTTCGTGGGGCGTCACCAAGGCCGAGAAAGATGAGTACGTTGAGCTGCTCAAGCGCCTGGACCTTGGTCTGGACACGCGTCTCAACGCCAAGGTCGGCCTGCTCTCGGGCGGACAGCGCCAGGCACTCACCCTGTTGATGGCCACGCTCACCAGGCCGCGCCTGCTGCTGCTCGACGAGCACACCGCGGCCCTCGACCCCAAGACGGCCTCTAAGGTGCTCAACCTGACCGAGGAGATCGTCGACGAGAACCATCTGACCACGCTCATGGTCACGCACAACATGAACGACGCCATCCGTCTGGGCAACCGTCTGATCATGATGCACGAAGGCCACGTGATCTACGACGTGGCGGGCGATGAGAAGAAGTCGCTCACCGTAGCCGACCTGCTGCAGAAATTCGAGGAGGTCTCGGGCGGCGAGCTCGCCAACGACCGCATGCTGCTAAGCTAAACCTACCAAAAAGGGACAGGTTTATTTTGGCAGGTTTTATCTGCGCAAACGTCAAAACCGCCGCTAAGGGACAGGCGCCCTTGCGGCGGTTTTCGCATATTATGTCGATAATCCGATATTCAACCAGACATTCTGGCTAAGGACTAAGGAAACTGCCATGAAAAGACTCCCCCGCCTTGCGTTAGCCACCGCGTTGTTTGCCGGCGCGCTCGCAGGCATCCCAAGTCTCGCTTTCGCGGGGAACCTGCCCGCCGCTATTGACGGCTCCGTGGCCGTCATGCACACCAACGACATCCACGGCAGCTACAAGTACAGCTACAACGCAAGCAAGGGCACCGGCACTGTGGGCTTCGACGGACTGGCGGTTCTCTATAGCACCCAAAACAGCGCCCCCGATCTTTTGCTCGATGCGGGCGACACCTTCCACGGGCAGTCCTTCGCCACCATGAGCGAGGGCAAGAGCATCGCCGAGCTCATGGACACCTTCTACGCCGACGGCTACGACGCGACCACGCCAGGCAACCACGACTGGAGCTACGGCGCGGACAAACTCCGCACCATGACCGGCTACAGCACCACCGGCACGCCCTTCGCCATGCTCTGCGCGAACGCAAAGTCTACGAGCGGCGTATGGAGCTCGAGCATCACGAAGACGCTCGATCGCACCTGGGAGGATAGCGAGGATCACTCCACATTCGACTACAAAATCAAGGTCGGCGTCGTGGGTGCCATGGATGAGTCGCTAGAATCCTCGCTGCGCGCGGACCTGGTCGCGGGTACGTCGTTCTCGAGTGCCGCGAACGCCATCAATGCCGAGGCAGAGCAGCTGCGCAAGGAGGGCTGCGATGTTGTTGTGTGTATCGCGCACACGCTCGACGCCAAGACCTTTGCCACGCGACTCCGTGGCGTCGATGCCCTTATCGCAGGCCACGAGCACATCAACCTTAACGAGAAGGTGACGGGAGCCGACGGCAAGACAATCCACGTTGTCGAGGCGGGCAGTGCCTTTGCCGAGGTGGGACTGCTTTCCATTCCGTACAAATACGACACGAATGGCACCGAGACGACCGACGATGACACGGTCACGGTCCCTGCAGACGACAGCAACGAGAAGCTCTACACCGCCAAGAACGTCAACGACCTTTTGGCAGACCCCGACAAGGGCCCCGACTACCAAAGCCGCCTTGAAGCCGTCCGCAACAAGATCAAGCCGCTCGACGAGGACTTTGAAAACGAATCGAACAAGGTGCTCGGCACATCCACCACCAACTATTTCTACGGCGAGGACGCCGCAGGCACGCATGGTTGGGAAATGGTGCGCACCACCGATTTCCGTCCCAGCAAGGAGGGCGACACCACCAAGGCCCAGACCATCGGCCACGTGATTTGCAGCTCCTATCTTGACCTGACGGGCGCGGACCTCGCTATCGAAAACGCTGGCGGCATCCGCGGCGGCATCGCGGCGGGCAACGTGACCGCCGGCAACGTCATCGCCATCTCGCCCTACGGCAACACCGTGGAGACCTGGGCCATGACCGGCGCGGACTTCCTCGCAGCGCTCGAGCACTCGCTACAAATCAGCGACGATTGCAACGACAGCTACGAGCTTCAGCAGGCTTATGTGGCGGCCGGTCACACCGAGCAGGAGGCGCAAGACAAGTACAAGTGGCGCGATGACTCTGGCAGCGTTCTCTCCTTTGGCGGCATCAACGTGACGATTGATTGGACACAGCCCGAGGGCAAGCGCATTGTGAGTGCCACACTCACCAAAGACGGCAGCACGCTCGACCCCGCCAAGACCTATACCGTCGCCACCAACAACTACATCATCACCAACACGACCGACTTTCCCACCTTTGCACACGCCACCAAGTACACCGAGTGAGGCACGTGCGAGGCGGCGCTTAGGGCGCTGATCGGGCAGAACGGCTGGGAGAGCAAGATGGCCTCACTCGCGGGCACCATCAGCTTTGGCTCCGCTGCCGTGGACCCCACGCCCTCACCGGCCCCGACGCCTAAGCCCTCGTCTAAGACGGACACGGCGACCACGAAGGTCATCACCAAGAAGACGACCGGTAAGCTCGCCGCAACGGGAGACCGCACGCTGGCAGTAGTTGGCGCGTGCCTTATCGGCGGCATCATCGTCATCATGCTCGGCATTATCTGGAAGCGTCGACGCTAAGCTACACCGCCGGGCCTTACAGCCCCGCCGCGTAAACCTTATATCGAGCACAGAAGCCCGTCCGAATTTGATCGGACGGGCTTCTTGGTGGGTATCATGGTTGGACGATCATAAGGAGGTTTTCCCTACATGGATTTGTTTGAGCCGATTCTTCATTTCTTTGAGCAACGGTGGGTCCACAACATCATCTGGGCCGTCATCTTGGCGATAGGCACCGCCGTCGCCGCCAAGGTCGTATCCAAGACCCTGAATCATCTGCTTAACCGAGACGATAACCCGCTTCCGGCATCGAGTATCTTCATCAACATCGCGCGCGCCGTCATTTGGATGATCGGCGGCAGCTTTATCCTCGACAACTGCTTTGGCATTAACGCAAACGCCCTCGTTGCCGCTCTTGGCGTCGGCGGCATCGCCATTTCGCTCGGCTTTCAGGACACGCTGTCAAACCTTATCGGCGGCATGCAGGTGACCTTTATGGGCATCATCAAACCCGGCGACAATATCGAGGTCGGCGGCGTGTCGGGCGTGGTCCAGGACATCACCTGGCGCCATACAACGATTGAGGATGCCTGTGGACAGACCATCATTGTGCCCAACTCCAACATCTCCAAGAACACGCTCGTGCATTTGATGCCCTTTGGGCGCGTGGCCGTGCCCGTTGCCGTAAAGGATACGTCCAAGTGGGCTTCCCTTGACGTGCTGGCAGACGAGCTCGCGAGCGCAACCAAAACGGCCGTCTCGCCCATCTCGGGCTTTGACAAGGAGCCCTACGTACTCTTTAGCGAAATCGGCGACTTTGGCATCAAAGGAAAGATTATCTTTATCGTCAGCGACGACAGCACCACTTTCACCGCTGCCGACGCCTGCATCCGCGCCATCGCCCCCATCATTGCCTAAACCACCACAAAGGGGACAGGCACCTTTGTTGTGGTTTTCATTCGTGGTACCATGGTTCATATAGTTGTTTAAACGACTAAGGGAGCAACATCATGGAAGAGGCCTACCGTCAAGCACGCAAGCGCGGCGAGCAAGGACGTCGACGCGCCATTAGTCAAAGCGAGTATCCGTACCTCACGGACCTCGATAGCTTGGTTGCTCAGCTCCCCTTAGGTCAGCGAGAGAATGTCGGCCTGCGGGATATTCCGCTCGAAATGGTCGTCGGCACGGTCACCAAGGGCCGTCAGTCCGCCTTTTCGTGTAACTTTATGCCCCTGCTTCCGTTTAGCACCGAGTTCGCCCGCAAGTGGTCCAACCTCTACGACATCCAGGTGACCGAGGGCTATCGCGACCCCGTCATCGTCACCGAGTTCATGCATCGGTTCTATGTCCAAGAAGGCAACAAACGCGTCAGTGTCCTCAAATTCCTGGACGCTCCAACGGTTTCGGCCAGGGTTACCCGTCTCTACCCCGGCACATGGGATTCCGTCGAAAGCCGCCTGTACGGTGAATTCTGCGCGTTTTGGCGCGTCTGCCCCCTATACGAGATCGAGTTCTCGCGTGAGGGAAGCTACGAGACGCTCGCCAAGATGCTTGGTCAGAACCTTATCGAAAAATGGCCGCAGAAAAAGGTCGACTACCTGCGCCACACCTTCCTGCTCTTTAAGCGCGCCTACCTTCGCGCAGGCGGCGACCACCTGGACATTACGCCTGCCGACGCCATGCTCGTTTACCTCAATGTGTACAACCAGGACCGCCTGCTGGATACGCCGACGGATATCGTCGTAAACCGCCTGTGCAAGATTTGGCGCGAGCTGGTCATTGCCGGCAAAAATGACGAGGACAAGGTCGATCTTGTCGAAGCGCCGAGCGTCGATGAGGAGGAGTCGCCCGCCAAGCCCACCTCTGGCGTGCTCAACTTCTTTATGGGCAAGACTGTCTATTCGGCGGCCAACCCCCTGCGTATCGCCTTTATCCATGAGTTCCCCTGTGCGGCGTCGAGCTGGGACAGTCTGCACGACCAAGGGCGTCAGTATCTCGATGAGCACTTTGACGGCATCGTGCGCACCGAGGCGTTCGAGGACTGTCACGATCCGGACGTGTTCTACGCCGCCGTGGAAACGGCTGTCAAACATGGAGACAACGTCATCTTCTCGACCTCGCACCGCCTGATGGAATACACGCTCAGAGCTGCCGTTGAGTATCCCCAGGTTCGGTTCCTTAACTGCTCTATCGGCCTTCCCCACCAAAGCGTCCGTTCGTACTTTGGCAAGATGTACGAGGCCAAGTTCCTCCTGGGCGCCCTTGCCGCCAGCATGGCGGACAACCATCGCATCGGCTACCACGCGTCGGTCTTCGCATCCGGCGCGCTCAGCGAGATCAATGCCTTTGCCATCGGCGCCTCGCTGCTCGACCCCCGCGCGCAAATTATCCTCACCTGGGGCGATGTGCCCGCCGGCGGTCTTGCCGAGGCCATGTGCCGCGAAGGCGTGAGCGTCATGACCGGCGCTGACATGTCAAAGTCGCTCGAAGACCCTACGGCCTACGGACTCCACCGCCTGGTCGATGGCAAGGTTTCCGGCATCGCCATGCCGGTATGGAACTGGGGCCGTTACTACGAGCTCATCGTTCGCAGCCTTCTGCACGGCACGTGGGACGAGACCAGCGATGACAACCAAGTGCGCGCCGTCAACTACTGGTACGGCATGAGCTCCGGCGTTATCGACATCCGTTACGCTCCGGGCCTACCCTACCAGACGCGCAAACTCGTGCAGTTGCTCCGCAACGGCATTGTCGAGGGATCCATCAACCCCTTTGGCGGCGAGCTCCACAGTCAGAACGGCGTGGTACAGATCGAAGGCTTCCCTCCGCTGCCGAGCACGCAGATTGTCGAGATGAATTGGCTGGCGGATAACGTGGTAGGCACCATTCCGCAGCTCGACGATGAGCCGAAAGTCCCTGCCCTATGAAAATCCTTGCCATAGCCGATACCGAAGAACGATGCCTTTGGGAGTGCTTTCGCAAGGAACGCTTTGAGGGCGTCGACCTGATTTTGTCCGCCGGCGATCTGGACCCGGACTATCTTGAGTTTTTGGTTACGGTCATCAACAAACCGCTCATCTACGTGCGTGGCAATCACGATGACCGCTACGCACGTCATGCACCGGGCGGATGTATCTGCGTAGAAGACAGCGTGTACACGTACCGAGGGATTCGCATTGCGGGCCTTGGCGGGTCCATGCGTTATCGCGACGGCGCCAACATGTACACCGAACGCGAGATGTCCAAGCGTATGCGTAAGCTGTCGCGTAAGGTTAGGATGGTCGGCGGGTGCGACATTCTGCTTACCCATGCGCCCGCCGCCGGTATGGGTGATCTGGACGATCTACCGCATCGAGGGTTTGAGTGCTTTAACACGGCGCTTGAGTCCTGGGGAGCCGACTACATGGTGCATGGGCATGTACACCAAAGCTACGGTTACGATTTTCAGCGCGAGCGGCAGCATGTGTGTGGAACGACGATCATCAACGCCTGCGGCTATACGCAGTTTGAGCTCGACCAGACGCGCTACCCCATCCGTGGCTGGCAGGCAGCCTGGCTCAACTCGCAAACCATGCGCCGCGAGCTCAAGCGCCACGAGGCCATTGAGTCCTCTACTGCCAGAACACCCTGGTAACCACCTCAAAGGGGACGCTGTCCCCTTTGAGGTGGTTTTGATACGCGATAGCAAGAAACCCGGTCCCACACGAGGCGGAACCGGGTTTCTTTAGCAATGCTTGCTTTGCTCAGGCAGTAACTAGCAGTTACTCAGCCAGGAAGTCACGCTGGACAGCGGGATCGACCTTGACGCCAGGGCCCATGGTGGAAGACACGGAGATGGACTTGACGTACTTGCCCTTAGCAGAAGAGGGCTTGACGCGCAGGATCTCGGTGTACAGGGCAGCGTAGTTCTCGACGAGCTGCTGCTCAGAGAAGGACTTCTTGCCCAGGGGCACGTGGCAGATGCCGTAGCGGTCGGCGCGGTACTCAACGCGGCCAGCCTTGAGCTCGGAGACCATCTTGGCGACGTCCATGGTCACGGTGCCGAGCTTGGGGTTCGGCATGAGGCCACGGGGACCAAGGATCTTACCGATGCGGCCAACCTTGGCCATCATGTTCGGCGTAGCGATAGCGGCGTCGAAGTTGATCTCGCCCTTCTGAATCTGGGCGACGAGCTCGTCGGAACCGATGATGTCGGCGCCGGCAGCCTCGGCCTCGCGGGCCTTCTCGCCCTCGGCGAAGACGGCAACACGAACGGTCTTGCCGGTGCCGTGGGGCAGGGAGATGGAACCACGGATGTTCTGGTCAGCCTTACGAGTATCGATGCCCAGACGGAAGTGGGCCTCGACGGTCTCGTCGAACTTGGCGGTGTCGAGCTCCTTGATGAGCTTGGCAGCCTGAAGGGGGGTGTAGAGCGTGGCGCGGTCGATCTTCTCGGCAGCGGCGTTATAGCTCTTACCATGCTTAGCCATGTGCATTACCTCCTGTGGTTAAACGGGCGTGAGCCCTCCCACATCGTATCGTGTGCCCTATTGCACACATTTAACGTGCGCCCCGGTCGGAACACCCGTCATTACCTAAAGAAATCGCTACTCAGCGATGGTGACGCCCATGGAACGGGCGGTACCGGCGATGATCTTCTTGGCGGCGTCAATGTCGTTGGCATTGAGGTCCGGCATCTTGATCTCGGCGATCTTGGTGAGCTGCTCCTGGGAGAGCTGGCCAACCTTGTCGGCCTGGGGCTTAGCGGAACCAGACTTGAGGTTCAGCTCCTTCTTGATGAGGTGAGCCGCCGGCGGGGTCTTGGTGATGAAGGAGAAGGACTTATCCTCGTAGACAGAGATCTCAACGGGGATGATGTCGCCCTTCTTGTCCTGCGTCTCGGCGTTAAAGGCCTGGCAGAACTGCATGATGTTCACGCCAGCAGCGCCCAGGGCGGGGCCGACGGGAGGAGCGGGGTTAGCTGCACCAGCAGGAATCTGGAGCTTAATGACGTTGGCAACCTTCTTCTCAGCCATGGTCATTCCTTTCGAATCACGAGTGTGAAGTACTTGCTATATCGTAAGCACGCACGTGTTAGAAGCACTCCTGAGATGAGCAGTCACAGAAGAAGCACGCTCGCGCGAACGGACGAAAACTTAAGCGATGACAGCGACCTGGTTAAAGTCGAGCTCGACCGGCGTCTCGCGGCCAAAGATCATCAGCGTGACCTTGAGCTTGCCAGCCTCGGTGTTAACCTCGGAGACCTTGCCATCAAAGTCGGTAAGCGGGCCATCGGTGACGCGGACGGACGTGCCGACCTCAATATCAACCGAGGTGCGCTTGGGCGAATCGCCCTTACCGGGACGACGAGTCATCTTATTGTACTCATCGCGGGAAAGCGGTGCGGGCTTACCGTTGCCGCCCAGGAAACCGGTGACGCCGGGCGTGTTGCGGACACACGTCCAAGCATCGTCATCCATCTCCATGCGGACCAAGACATAACCCGGGAAGATCTTGGAATCCTTGGTCTCGCGCTTGCCACCCTCTTTAATCTCGGTGACGCGCTCCATAGGAATCTCGATATCAAAGATACGGTCCTGCATGCCCATTGTCTCGATACGATGCTCGAGATCGGACTTTACGCGGTTCTCGTATCCGGAGTAAGTGTGAACGACGTACCAACGCTTAGACATGGTTTAGCCCCTCAATCCAGAGAACAGAGCAAGAGCCTCGCCAAAGCCAGCATCGAGCAAAGCGATGACGACGCCGACGACGACCAGAGAAGCGCAGACGACGACCGAGTAGTTCACGAGCTCCTTCTTATCGGGCCACGTGACACGCTTCATCTCGGACTTGACCGAAGCGAAATACTTCTTGGTGCGGGCGAAGAAACCAGGCTTCTCGTTCTTCTTGGACTTCGCAGCCTTCTCGTTCTTCTTGGCAACGGCCTTCTTGGCCTCAACCTTGGAGTTGGCGGCAGCGCTGTTGGCAGGTGCCGGCTGCTGAGCCTTCTTCTTGTTCTTCTTGTTGGCCATTTGGGTTACCTCCGCGCAATGCGCTTATACATGAGTAAACCGTAAGCCCCCAAGTGGGAGCTTACGGAATAATGACTGGCACGCCAGGAAGGACTCGAACCCTCAACACTCGGTTTTGGAGACCGATGCTCTACCAATTGAACTACTGGCGTATGTGACTAGAGACTAGCGAGTCTCTTTGTGCAGCGTGTGGTGACGGCACCAGGGGCAATACTTCTTGATCTCCATACGATCAGGCATGGTCGACTTGTTCTTGGTGGTCGTATAGTTGCGGCGCTTGCACTCAGTGCACGCAAGAGTAACTAGAGTACGCATGTATCCTGAACCTTTCATTTCCGCCCCGTACGGGCACGAGTTGTTACTTTATCAGCTCCACGTAAGTGCTGTCAATGAAAACCTCGAGTCAATTGGTTCTCGGTGGATCCATTCATATTTGGAACACATCAATGAAGCCATCGAGAGCTAATCGACGGTGCATCCAGGACCATTATCGATCCTCTCGACACCAGCAACGGCTCAATATCCATTGCAGAAAAGAACCCGGCACCCATATAAGTGCCGGGTTCTCTAAGTCAGCTATATCAAAGAGCTAATTTACTCAATGATCGTGGAGACGATGCCCGAACCGACGGTGTGGCCACCCTCGCGGATAGCGAAGCGCAGGCCCTCCTCCATGGCGATCGGGTGGATGAGGTCGCCCTCGATGGTGATGTGGTCACCAGGCATAGCCATCTCGGTGCCCTCGGGGAGCTTGACCGTACCGGTAACGTCGGTGGTACGGAAGTAGAACTGAGGACGATAACCATCGAAGAACGGGGTGTGACGGCCGCCCTCCTCCTTGGTCAGAACGTAGATCTCGCCGGTGAACTTGGTGTGCGGGGTAACCGAACCGGGCTTGCAGAGAACCTGGCCGCGCTCGATGTCCTCACGCTTGATGCCGCGGAGCAGCAGACCGACGTTGTCGCCAGCCTCGCAGAAGTCCATGGACTTACGGAACATCTCGATACCGGTAACGACGGTGTTCTGGGTATCCTTGATGCCGACGATCTCGACGGGCTCGTTGAGCTTGAGCTCACCGCGCTCGACACGGCCAGTAGCAACGGTACCACGGCCGGAGATGGTCATAACGTCCTCAACGGCCATCAGGAACGGGAGGTCGTTGTTACGAGCAGGCGTCGGGATGTACTCGTCGACGGCCTTCATGAGCTCGCGAACGGCGTCCATCCACTTGGCGTCGCCCTCGAGAGCGCCCAGAGCGGAGCCACGGATGACGGGGATGTCGTCGCCGGGGAAATCGTACTCGGAGAGGAGCTCACGGGTCTCCATCTCGACGAGGTCGATGAGCTCGTCATCGTCGACCATGTCGCACTTGTTCAGGAAGACGACGATGTAGGGAACGCCGACCTGACGGGCGAGCAGGATGTGCTCGCGGGTCTGAGCCATGGGGCCGTCGGTAGCAGCGATGACCAGGATAGCGCCGTCCATCTGAGCAGCGCCGGAGATCATGTTCTTGACGTAGTCAGCGTGGCCCGGGCAGTCAACGTGAGCGTAGTGACGGGCAGCGGTCTCGTACTCAACGTGGGAGACGGAAATCGTAATGCCGCGCTCGCGCTCCTCGGGAGCCTTGTCGATGTTCTCGAATGCAGTGAAGTCAGCCTTGCAGCCCTCGGTCTCGGAGAGAACCTTGGTGATGGCAGCGGTCAGCGTGGTCTTGCCGTGGTCGACGTGACCAATGGTGCCGATGTTAACATGCGGCTTAGTGCGCTCAAACTTCTCTTTGGCCATAAAGCCCTCCTCTTAACAGGTCGTCCCCGGACGGGACTTTGCCTTTATACCATAGTGGCCTCTCAACATACTATTGAGAAGCCACCGTGTTACCTATGGTAGCGGTGACTGGATTCGAACCAGTGACGCCACGGGTATGAACCGTGTGCTCTAACCAACTGAGCTACACCGCCGGATGGAGCCTGCAACCAGACTTGAACTGGTGACCTCTTCGTTACCAACGAAGTGCTCTACCGACTGAGCTATACAGGCACTTGACGGGTGGGAGCTATAGGATTCGAACCTATGTAGGCAGAGCCAACGGGTTTACAGCCCGTCCCCATTAACCACTCGGGCAAACTCCCAATCGTTCAAGTATCCGCAGGTCCTTTGGTCTTTTGGACCGCCGCCCCCGCGAACGAAGAAGATAATACGATGCCACCTTGGGGGCTGTCAACGAAAACCTCTAGATACACGGTGCCGGGCGTATCTATATAGCCGTGACCTGCGGTTTTATTGAGTTTAGATATGAAGGACGGTGGTTTTGGATACTGAGGTGACGTTTCCCGAGGTAACACTTTGGTGTAGTGGAGTACACCTTCAGGATCGAACTTCGATAACGGCTTATTTGCACCTATATATAGGTCGAGATCGGGCTTCCACGCCACGATCGAGCGTGGATTATCTCCCACTTTTAGCGCGGCTCTAAGGCCAAAGTGGCAGATTATCCACGTTCATTCTCCAGGCGAGAGAACTGTAAAGCCGCAACTACTCGGGCCAGGCCAAAGTAGACCCATAGAGCGGCTCCCCCTTGGTGCAGGGGTAGCGACTCAAGTAACACGACGATAGCAAGTCGAAAAAATAAGTCATGGCGTATTTCGAATAAACGCCGAGTCGGTCAATTCCGTTTCCCGCATTACCAAGACGATATACACGGTCAAAAGACCTCGATTTGTCATCGTTGCTAAACGCAGTAATTAGAATCTTCCTGCCCGAACGGCAATCAAGATACTCACGCGCCTGTGACGCAAATAGCCCGGAGACCGATACGAGAATTATCAATGACTGCGAAGCGTCTCCCATGTTTTTCAATTCCGCGACGTTAGCCCCAGCAACTATGCGAACTATCTTGCCCGCATAAAACATTTCCTGCTGAAATCGTACGAGATTGGCGCTCACATTATTGGTGCACCAGATTTCAACGTTTTTATGGCCATCAATTTCGTCGACAAGATGCTTAATAGCGATATCGGACACGCCGCTTTCAACCTCAGCGAACATCTCGATCATGCGAACGTCGAGCTCTGCCCTGTACTCCTCGTAGCCAAATTCCTCCTCTCGATGGCTTAAGTCGCTTGGAAAGACTGACTGAGTAAATGATTCTTTCAAATCGCTAAGAGACTGGTAGCCCAATCGATTGCAGAAACGACGAACAGCGGAACGGGTCACGAATGCATCGCGGGTTATTGCGGCAACATTGATTTCGCTCGAACGCCTAATGTGAGCGATGAGATATCGAGCGATGGCGGCATCGTTTGACCCAAACTCGCTGTTGATGATGGAGCTAATGCGATTGAGCACATCGAAGTCATTGATATTCACGTGATCCCTCTTTCCGCTCTCCTCGAAATCATGATTCATTTATTGAATCAAACAGCTTTGGTCGTTCTCCTATGATTCAAATCAGTTGACGTCATCTTAATCATAATTCCGCCACACGTATCCACCGTGTTGAATGATGGAAAGGGGATTCATGGGCAACGTGAACAACATGCCGTTTCTCTGGGGTTCCGCCACGGCGTCTTATCAGTGCGAGGGTGCCTGGAACGAAGACGGCAAAGGCCTTGGTGAGTGGGATTTCTTTAGCCACACAAGCAATAAGAACATCAACCATGTTGACGGTGATGTATCTTGCGACTTCTACCATCGCTATGAAGAAGATATCCGCATGATGAAAGAAGGCGGACAAAACACCTATCGCTTCTCTCTTTCATGGAGTCGAATCATCCCCACCGGTATCGGCAAAGTGAATGAAGAGGGTATCGATTTTTATAATCGGGTCATTGATTGCTGCCTCGAAAATGGCATAGAGCCCAACGTTACGCTGTTCCATTACGATCTGCCATTCACGCTTGCTTGCAAAGGCGGATGGCTGAACAACGACATGGCAGAGTGGTTCTGCAAATACGCCAAGATTTGCTTTGAGCGCTTTGGAGACCGCGTCAAAATCTGGGCTACCGTTAACGAGCCGCATTTCTACAGCTACTGCGTAAACATGTTGGGCAACTATCCCCCCAATCGATCGCTCGATGTTCAGTCGTACATGCAGTTTCAGTACAACCTGATGCGCGCAAGCGCACTCGCAGTCCGAGCATATCGTCAAATGGGCTACGACGGCATCATCGGCGCCGTCCACGATGGCGGCGTTGTCGAACTCGACCCGGCAACCGAGCACCCCGATGACGTATTTCGATACGCAGACTTTTTCGCCAATCGCATGATTCTGGCACCAGCGCTTCAGGGTCAACTGCCGCCAGAAATGGACGAAATCCTTGAAAAACTTGGCGTCTCGCTCTATCGATCCCCAAATGACGTAGAAGAATTCAGCGACGGTAAAGTCGATTTTATTGGACTCAACGTGTATTGCCGAGAGTATGTAACCGACTGGCACGGTGGAGAGCTTGCCGTTTCGGCGAACAATAAGGGCGGTTCGAGCAAAAAGGTCGAAGGAAAATGCATTGCGCCCTTGTTTGAAAGCGCCCGCGACAGCAATGTTCCCCGCAATAAATGGGGCCGCGAAATACTCCCAAGTTGCATGTATTCAACCATCATGGATGTCCACGAGCGCTATGACGCGCCCCGCATCTTTATTACGGAAAACGGACATGGCGCCTATGAGCAACCAGACGCAGACGGAATGATCCACGATGATGACCGCATCGAGCTTCTGGGCCAGTTCATCGAGCACATGATGAGGGCTAAGCGCGACGGCGCGCGCGTTGAGGGCTACTACCTCTGGTCGACGATGGATCTGTATAGCTGGATCAACGGCTACGAAAAACGATACGGACTTGTCCATATCGACTTCGAGAACAATCTGGAGCGCACCCCCAAAAAGAGCTGGTATTGGTACCGAGACCTTATCTCGAAGTATCAGGAGCAGGAAGGTTAGGAGAAAGAGATGAAATATCAGGCAATGTCCGAAACAGTCCTAAAGGCTGTTGGCGGCAAAGAGAACATTACATCGGTAACTCATTGTGCGACGCGCCTTCGCATCGACGCACGAGACACCTCGATCATCGATCTCCAGCTCGCCAAATCGGCCGACCAGGCGCTCGGGGCAGTAGTCAGCGGTGGCCAGCTTCAGGTGATCATCGGCCCCAACGTCACCGAGGCTTACAACGACTTCCTCGACTTCGCGGGAATCGAAGTCGGCGGTGGCACGGTTGCCGACGATGCCCAAACCGCCAAAGACCTTGCAGAAGGCATTAAAAGCGGTAACACCGCCATGGGCTTGATTGAGAAATTCGGGAACGTCTCTGCACAGGTATTCATGCCCATCGTCCCGGCGCTCATCGTTGGCGGACTCATTCTTTCGATCAAGAATCTCCTGGTCAATTATTGTGGATTGAGCACCGATAGCGGAACCGCCCAGGTTCTGCTGGCGATCTTCAGCGCCTCATTTAGCTTCCTGCCCGTTTACCTCGGCTATCAGCTCGCCGCCGTCATGAAGATGCAGCCTATCATGGGCGCACTGCTGGGCGCAATCATGATTAGCTCGTCTATTAGCGGTGCTGAGGGTCTCGACTTTCTTGGCATCCCCATCCCGACGAATGACTACTCGAGCACGGTGGTGCCAATCGTACTGGGCGTTGTGTTCATGTACTTTGTTGATCGCGGTCTTCAGAAAATCATCCCCGACATTACCAAACTGTTCTTGAAGCCGCTGCTCACCATGTTCATCGTCGTGCCTGTTGAGCTGATTATCCTCGGCCCCGCCGGCAGCATGATGGGCTACGCGCTGAGTGATGCCGCCACGTGGCTCATGGATAACGTGGCATTTATCGCTACTCCAATCCTTGCAGCCCTTAACCCCTATTTTGTCATGCTCGGTCTTGATAAGGCCTACATCGCGATCGAAGTTACGAGCTTGGCGCAGCTCGGCTGGGCGCCCATCATCTTTGGCTTCATCTCAAACCTCTGCATTGGCGGCACGAGTCTCGCCTTGGCAACTGCAATGAAAGGCAACAAGGAGAAGAGAGGTATGGTCACCACGGTTGCCGTCACCGCACTCTGTGGTGTAACTGAGCCCGCATTTTACGGCTGCCTCATCGAGCGTCCCCGCCTGCTTGTCGGCACGGCAATCGGCGCCCTCTGCGCGGGACTCCCTGCAGGTATCTTCGTCCTGAAGGAGTATGTTGCGGGAGCATGCCCCGGTCTTCTTTCTGCGCTGATCTTTATCGCTCCCGATGGATCCATGGGCAACTTCGTACTGGCGTGCGTTGTCGCCGTCATCGCCATCGTCGTCTCGTTCATCGCTGCACGCGTGATCATCAAGAAGAATCCCAACTATATTGAGTAGATGCCCGCTGCTTGCATTGGGGACATCCTCGGCAGACCATTAGCAAGAACCCAAGAAGTCCCTTAGGAGCTCGATTAATCCATTCGGATTCCTCAGGCACAAACGACCCCGATTCCACAATGAAATCGGGGTCGTCGTTTCTAAAGCCTTCGATAGACAATCGGTGTTTACCTTAGCTCCCTATCCAAGTTAATTATCCACGCTCGTTCTCCAGTCGGAAGATTTTCTTCGCTCGCGTGTCCAGAAATCCACGCTCGAGCAGAACATCCAGGTCCGCACCCGCCCTTGTCTCGATCTGTAACAGCAAGAGGCCTATTCCGCTTCTACATGTTACAGATCAAGATATTCCTAAAACACCCTAAGTTTCATCTCAATCTGTAACAGTTAGATGCCAAATATCGGTCTTGGTGTTACAGATTTAGACAAACTGGAGGACGAGACAAACCAAAAACGGGATGGGCGCTAACCTGATGGCGCGCCACCTAAATAGAAACGGGCTCTGTCCCATATAGAGACAGAGCCCGAAACTCTCATGGAGCCAGTGACAGGAATCGAACCTGCAACCCACTGATTACAAATCAGTTGCGCTACCGTTGCGCCACACTGGCACACTTGGCGCTTTCGCGCGAAGCCTGTTAAGAATAATGGAATTGCGGACGGGGCGCAACAGGCCGCACGGCGTTATATAAATATGCAAAATCCAGCAACAGCGCGTACCAGGCCCGTTCATTTCTGTCAGTGCGCCCTCAATCTTAAAACCATTCGCCAGAACGAATAGTTTTAATTACAATTGGCTATATAAAACTATTCGTTCTGGCGAAGGGTTTCGCGATGTTGACTACCAAGGAAGCAGCCGAGCTGCTCGGCATCAGCCCGCGCAGGGTGCAGGAGCTCATTAAGAACGGCGCGCTGACCGCCCGCAAGGCTTCTGGCGTGTGGCTCATCGACAAAGACAGCGTAGACGCGCGACTCCGCTCCGCAACCAAAAGAGGGGGACGACCTCGTCGTGGGCATGGGAAAAGCGAAGTCGCATTTACCCTCATGAACCGCACGCACGAAGTAGCCCAACTGGTCTACAGCACATCGCGAAAAGACTTCACCCACATCGGCGCCGACGTCGATTACGCCCACGCCCCTATTGGAGTATTTGGCCCTAATAGCCCCATATCGCTCGACTCCTTCCGCATCTGGTGGCGCGGCCGCGGTATCCCGCTCGCACGCATTGGACTAGCCTCCCTGCTTGCAGAAGCCGCAGTCGATGTTCCCGATGAACTCGTCCAGCGAAATCTTGGCCTCTCCTTATCCGACCAGTATTGGATTAGGCCCCAAGACTCCGGTCTCGCGTGGGAAGATATCAATTTCTTCAATAATGCTTTTGACGACGTCTCTCTCAGCATCGCGCCCTTCGCCCCAGAGGGCAAGGCAGCTGCCGCAAAGCCCGATAACACCTCGGACGGCAATCTTCAAAAGTACTGGACATGCGAGGATGACCGTCGAATCCTCCACAAGGCAGGTGCACATCTAAACCAGGAACCTTATAACGAGCTGGTGGCGACTGCACTTCACCGTCGCATCCTAAACGCTTGCGATTATGTGCCTTACTCGCTCGAGGGCACGGGCACTTCCGCCCTGAGCATATGCGATGTCTTCTTAACTGATGAAGAAGAGTATGTCCCTGCGTTCTATGTAAACCAGCATGCAAATGCAGACGAGCGACTAACCGATTACGAACGGTATGTAGCAAACTGCGAGGAGCTTGGAGCGACGGATATAAAAGACGCCCTTGACCGCATGATCGTATGTGACGACATCATTGCCAACTACGATCGTCATTGGCGCAACTTCGGCCTCGTGCGAAACGTAAACACGCAAGCTTGCAGACCTGCCCCCATCTTCGATTCGGGCTCATCGCTCTGGTGCAACATATCACTAGAGGAGCTTAGGGCGGGAGAGCACAGTTTTACCAGCGCACAATTTCATTCAAGCCCCGCCAAACAAATGTTGCTCGTCGAGGACATGGGCTGGTTTGACGGCGACAAACTCGAAGGCTTCGTTGACGAGGCAATCGAGATTCTTTCCAGAAACGACGCGCTCACGGCAAGGCTGCCATATCTAAAAGAGGCGCTAACGTGGCGCCTCGAAAGAATGATCGACATCGCTGAATGGAGTTAGCGAGGCAGCATTGCCCCGCCAACTTCCCTACCTCCCGCGCAGGGCCTTGAGCTTGGCCAGGGCATCGGGGCTCAGGCGACTGCCCAGAGTCATCTTGATCTGCGGAGCTTCCTCTGCCTCGTGAACGTCGTTATCGATCTGTTTAATCTCGTCTACCAGCATACGGCTCGAGATGCGCGTAACGCCCTTGCCCATGACGACGGCCTGGATCGTGCCGTCGCTCGATACCACGGAGCACGCGCGACCTTCCTCACGTGCCTCGATGCAGAGCTTCTGCACCACGGTATCGGCCGAAACACCCGTCGGCGAAAACTCAATGCGCACGCCGCGGGCCGGTAGGTTGGGGCGCTCGCTGGAGATATTGCCCGCGCCGTCAAACACGATTACGGCCTCGTAACGGCCCTGGGCAAAGGCGGCGACGTCGTTGATGAGGGCGGTGCGCGCCATATCGTGAACGTCGCTGGAATACGGATCGTCGGAATGGTCGTACACGAGCTTTTCGTAGCGCGGCGTGCAGTGGATCACGTTGTAGCCGTCGACCACCAGCAGCTCGGGCTTGTTGGAGTGCACCGTCGAGACCGGGTCGGCGATGGCCTGCGCAAACGCATTGCCGCCCACGCCATAGGTCGCGGCCGAAACAATCGGCTTGGCCGAGCCCTCGCCAAAGCGCTTGGCCTTGGACTTGGCGCGGTTCTTCTTGGACATGCGCTACTCCTCCCCCATGAGTTCGCCGGCATTGCGGCGCAGCCATTCAAAGCACAGCGCGGTGGTCGCCTGGGCAACGTTGAGACTCTCGGTCATTCCGCGCTGGGGAAGCTTAGTCAAAAAGTCGCATTTCTCGAGCACAAGACGCGAGACGCCGTCGCCCTCGGAACCCATGACGAGCGCAACGCGGCCCTCGAAGGGGGCGTCCCAGCAACTGCCTTCGGCGTGCTCGGAGGCGCCGCCCACCCAAAAGCCGGCGGCCTTGAGGTCATCGAGCGCACGGGCGATATTGGGAACCTGCGCGATGGGCAGGTGCATGACGGCGCCGGCAGAAGTCTTGTAGCTGCCCACGGTCACGCCGGCGGCACGCTTGTTGGCGATGACGACGCCGGCCGCGCCCACGACTTCGGCGGAGCGCACAATGGCGCCAAAGTTGCCGTCGTCGGTCACATGGTCGAGCACGACGACAAGCGCCGGACCGTCGCCCGCGCGGTCGAGGATATCGGCAACATCAGCGTAAGGGAAGTTACCAACCTCGAGCGCAATGCCCTGGTGAGCGCCATGGCTCGACAGCGCATCGAGCTGCGCACGCGGCACATACTTAATGCGGACACCGGCGGCGTTGAGGTCATCGACCAGACGAGACAGGGCGGCATCGCGCTCCCCGCCCTCGGCGATGAGCGCACACTTGACGGGAAAGCCGGTACGCAGCGCCTCGGCGGCTGCACGACGACCTTCGATAAACTCGCCCTTGGGAGCCTGAACGTTGTCGCGGTTGCGATCGCGCTGCGGACGCGCAGCCTGGGCTTGGGAGCGCTCGCGCTGGCCCTTGGGAGCGGCAGCGCGGTCGTTGCGGCGAATCGGACGCGAGTCAGAAGCAGCCTGCTTGCCTCCACGCGGTGCACGCTTGCGATTGTCGGCCATAAAGCGACCTCCTAAATACATAACGAACAAGAATCGACCGTCCGAGCCACGGCACCTTGCCTTTCAATCGTCGGGCATGACCACCAGGTCTATGCCCTCCTCTTTCAAGGCAATCTGCCGCACCTCGAACGGTCAACAAATACTAGAGAGTCTTAATACGGGTGCCGGCGGTCGTATCCTCGATCGTCAGGCCCAGGTCCTTGAGCTGGTCGCGGATGGCGTCGGCCAGATCCCAGTTCTTGGCGGCGCGGGCCTCGGCGCGGGCCTCGAGAATCTTGGCAGCGGCCTCGTCCACGTCGTCACCCGTGTAGGCAACCAAACCGGCGGCAACGCCCAGCAGGCCCAGCGGCAACTCGACCTTGGGCTCGGGGAGCTCAACGCCAAGCGTATCGAGCAGCTCGGCCAGCGTGTCGGCGGCGGCAAGCGCGGCGGCCTTGTCGGCAG
>CABVDJ010000025.1 GCA_902497025.1 uncultured Collinsella sp.
AGGCCGAGCCCGTGGGCTTTGTGACCATCCGCGACGAGATTCGTACCTCGGCGGCCGAGACCATCGGCTACTTTAACGAGCAGGGCGTGACCCTCAACGTGATCAGTGGCGACGACCCGCGTACGGTGTCGTCGATCGCGCGCGTGGTGGGCGTGCCGGGGGCGGACGCTTATGTGGACGCCACGACGCTCGATACGCCGGCCAAGCTCGATGCCGCAGTGGACCGCTACCATGTCTTTGGTCGTGTGACCCCGCAGCAGAAGCGCGAGCTCGTGCAGGCGCTCAAGCGCCGCGAGCACACCGTGGCCATGACGGGCGACGGCGTCAACGACGTGTTGGCGCTCAAGGAGGCCGACTGCTCCGTCGCCATGGCGGCCGGCTCCGATGCCGCGCGCAACGTGGCCGAGATCGTGCTCGTCGACAACGACTTTGCCTCGATGCCCGCCGTGGTGGCCGAAGGCCGTCGCTCCATCAACAACCTGCAGCGTTCGGCTTCGCTGTTCTTGACCAAGACGCTGTTCTCGATGGGCCTGGCGGCGCTGTGCATCGCGCTGCCGCCGTACCCTTTCGAGCCGATTCAGATGACGCTCATCAACTTCTTCTGCATCGGCGCGCCGGGCTTTGTGTTGGGCCTGGAGCCCAACAATGCTCGCGTGAAGGGTGCGTTTTTGACCAACGTACTCAAGCGTGCACTGCCGGCGTCGATTGCGGTCATTTTGGCTGCGGCGCTCGATATCTTTGTGGCGCGCGTGTTTGGCTTTAGCCAGCTCACGCTGTCTACGATGTGCCTGCTTACGTCGTGCGCGGCGAGCGTCAGCCTGATCTGGCGCATCTCGCAGCCTCTCACGCCCTTGCGCGTGGTGCTCTTTGTGTTTGTAGTCGCTGGCATCTTGGTGGGCGTTATCGGATTCCCGGAGCTGCTGTCTATTGCCAACCTGTCGATGGGCCAGATGGTTATCTTGGCTGTCATCGTGGTCTTTACCTGCTCGGTGTTCTTTAAGCTCGCCACGATGATGGATTCGCTCAAGCCGCGTCGTCGTCATGCCGCAACTGGTTTTGGACGCGGTGTGCGCGTCCACCTGGGTCGCGGTGGCGGCAAGGTGAGCTCGACGGGTTCGACGGCGGAGCGTTTTGCCAAGCGCGTCGCCGCCGACATGGCGCAGCGCCGCGAAGATCGCACCGCTCGCGAGGCCGAGGCCCGCGCACTCGAGGGCGTGGCCCAGGTCCAGCCCAAGAAAAAGAAGGGTAGCGGAGCCAAGCGCTCTCGCGTAACCAAGTCCGCCCAAGGCATCAAAGTCTCGATGCCGAGCAAAAAGAAGAAGTAACTACGCGCCCTGGCGATGTTGAATTGGTGCCTTGCTCCAGTGGAGCCGTGGCGATGTTATGCTCTAACCTCGATTGTTTGAATTGCTTCGAAAAGAGGATGCCGTGATCTGCCCGCATTGCCTTAAGACTATCGAGGACGGCGCCTCGTTCTGCCCCTACTGCAACGCCTATGTGGGTCCGGGCGATGGTCCCGAGCACACCGAGTTTGTGTTCTGTGAGGGCTGCGGTGCCCGTCTTTCTCCGCATGATCGTACATGCCCCAAATGCGGACGCCCGGCTCCGGGTATCCTCTCCGAGGACGCGGCTGCATCCGATCTGGCAGCGGGCCGCACGGCGGGCTTTCCGCGCCTAACGCAAGAGCAGATCGATACCGAGGTGCCGCATGCGCCGGCCTCTGCCGCTGCGGTGCTTTCGGACGCCGCCGACCCCAATGAGACCTGCGTGCTGCCAGCTTTCGATAAGGATTTCGGTATCCCCAAGGTCGATATTCCCATGCCCGTTTCCCTGCATGACGATGCTCAAAAACCCAAGCGCAAGGTGCACCCCGACGAGGATGCCTATCACAAGCACAAGCGTCATATTCCCAAGCCGCTTATCGTCATCGCGGTCCTTGCCGTCGTTTGCGGCGGTGCCTATTGGTTCGTGACGACCGATCCCATGGGTGTCATGCCTGGCTTCTACGACCAGTTTGGCCAGGCCGCGCAGACGACCTTCCCCACGCGCCAAAAGGGCGAGGCCACTGAGGACGATACCAAGCAGGACGATTCTGCCGAGGTGGTCCAGGAAGAAACCGTGCTCACCGATGATCAGCTCTATACCAGGCTCGACGGTCTGTATCAGACCATCGTGTCCTACGCTGACGAAGACCAGATCGGCGAGGTCATCGATTCCTTTAACAACGGCTATCTCCGAACGCCGCTGTCCACCCGTCAGGAGCTGTCGCAGAGTGCCTACGCCCTGCGCGACCAGATCAAAAAGACGCAAGATGAGCTTAACAACCTGAAAGTACAGGACGATACGGTCTATGCGGACGACATCGCCCACTTAAAGCAGCTTGCCGAGTGGATGTATGAGCGCGTCGACGTGATCTGCCAGAGCTGGGACATCTCGCTGGCCATTCCCGATGGCGAGTCGATGAGTTCCCACCAAAGCGAGATCCTGGCGCCCATCGCGCAGGGTGGCAACAGCGCGCTGAACCAGTACGACGCCAATGTGGGTTCCTGGAAGCCGCAGCAGCGTTTCTAAAATTAGTTCGCCATAGTCGGCATAACCTACGTGCGCAATTGATGTAAGCCCGTGCTTATTGCTACAATTCGTACAAATATGCTTTAAACGCACGAGGAAGGAACCACATGTTTGGTTTTAAGAAAGAGCTCTACACGCCCGAGTATCAGCTTGTCGGCGACGAGTGCGCCGTAATCGAGACGTCGAAGGGTACCATCAAGGTCAAGTTTGACGGCGAGGGCGCTCCCATTCATGTCGCGAACTTCTGCGAGCTTTCCACGATGGGCTTCTATGATGGCCTTAAGTTCCATCGCTATGTGCCCGGTTTTGTTATCCAGGGCGGGGACCCCAATACCCGCGACATGTCCGGCGCCGACGTCGCCGCCGGTCTTGAGGGCCCCGACGGCATGCCCGGTACCGGTGGCCCCGGCTACTGCATCAAGGGCGAGTTCGCCACCAATCCGCGCAACAGCCATGTCGATGGCGCCCTTGCCATGGCGCGCTCCATGGACCCCGATTCCGCGGGTTCGCAGTTCTACTTCTGCCTGGGCGCCCAGCATAACCTCGATTCCGGTTACACCGTCTTTGGTACCACGGTCGAGGGTCTCGATGTGATTTCGCAGCTGCGTGCCGGCGACGAGATCGTCCATGTCGAGATCGTTCACGAGTAAAGGGGACTTCCTTGAATAGCCAGCTGATCCAACAGGGCCGCGCCGCTTACCGCGCGGGTGATTTTTCCGCTGCAGCCCAGATGCTTGGGGCGGCAAAGACTCCCGATGAGATTATGGGCGAGGCAGATCACCTTCGCGGCAACGCCTTGATGCACCTGGGCATGTATGCCGAGGCCGCCGAGGCCTATGCCGCCGCCCTCAACGACGGCACCTACGGCAAGCGCGGCGCGCTGCTCACCAACCGCGGCAAGGCGCTTGCCGCCGTGGGCGACTACACGACGGCCGCTCAGGCGTTCTCTGCTGCTACGCAGGATGCTTCCTATGCCACGCCGTTCAAGGCCTATCTGGGCCTGGGCAATGCGCTGTTCCAGTCGGGCGACTATGCCAACGCAGGAACCGCCTTCCGTCAGGCTGCCATCGACGGCGCCAATCCGGCTCCTGCCGCCGCACTCGGCGAGCTCGGTCGTTGCTTCATTAAGCTCGGCCGTCCGGCGGATGCCGTGGAGACCTACCGCACGGCTATCGACTTTGCCGGCCCCCGCGACGACACGCGTGCGCTCAACGCCGGCATGGGTCAGGCGCTTTCTGCCGCCGGCCGTCCCTCCGACGCACTCGACGCCTTTAACGCCGCTACTGCCGATGGCATCTACCAGCTCACCTCCGAGCAGGCCGATGAGCTTGCCCGCGTGCACGATTCGCTTGCCGCGCTGTCTGCCCAGACGGCTATGGCCACGGCTCCGGCGCCCGCGATGGACGCTCCTGCCGTCGATCCTCTCGATCCTACGGGCGCGACCGGTCAGTTTATGCCCGATCCCTCGGACACCGGCTTCTTTACGCTGTCCGAGTCCGAGATGGTCCAGCAGGACCGTCAGGATCGTAAGCAGGCCAAGGTCCGTCGTCGCCATCGCCACACGGGTCTTAAAGTCTTCATCGTGCTGCTTCTGCTCATTTTGATCGCCGCGGGCGGTCTGGGCTTTGCCTACACGCGCGGCTTTGGTTTCCCGTCTCAGGAGTCTGTCGTTACCGATCTGTTCCAGGCTGCCGGCGACGGTGACGCCGCAAAGGCCGAGTCTTGCCTGGCCTCGAGCCTGTCCGAGGACGCTAAGTCGATGATCATCTCCTCGATTCCGCAGGGTGCCACCGTGTCCGTCGAGGGCATGGATCAGTCCATGACCGAGACGACCGCCAAGGTGAAGGCATCGCTGTCCAAGGGCGGCGAGCAGGAGTACACCGTCAAATTCGTGCGCTCCGACAACCATATCGGCTGGGCCGTTTTTTCGCTTGATATGGATTTCTCGGCTGCTGACAACCAGTAGTGACCTTATGGGATTTAGCTTTGCCCGGCGCTTCACCGCAAGTGAGGCGCCGGGCTTGCGCTAGTATGATGAGCTAGTAGTTTTCCAGCAATCATCCAACACATCAGGAGTTGCGTTGTTTTCTTTGATGGATATGTTCTTCGGTAGCTATGCGGGCGATCTTGCCATCGACCTCGGCACCGCCAATACGCTTGTCTCCGTGCGCGGCAAGGGCATCGTCATTCGCGAGCCCTCTGTTGTCGCCATCGACAAGAACGACGAGCGCATCTTGGCGGTCGGTATCGAGGCAAAGCGCATGCTCGGCCGTACGCCCGGCAACATCGTGGCCGTTCGTCCCCTGAAGGACGGCGTCATCGCCGACTTCGATGTTACCGAGGCCATGCTTCGCTACTTTATCGACAAGGCGTCCGAGAAGCGCTATCCGTGGACTCCGCGTCCGCGTGTTGTCGTCTGCGTTCCCTCCGGTGTCACGTCGGTCGAGAAGCGCGCTGTCTTTGAGGCCACGATCCAGGCCGGTGCCCGCCAGGCCTATCTGATCGAAGAGCCCATGGCGGCTGCCATCGGCGCCGACCTGCCCGTCGAGGAACCCACCGGCTCCATGGTCATCGACATCGGTGGCGGTACCACCGAGGTTGCCGTTATCGCTATGGGCGGCATCGTCGTCTCGCAGTCCATCCGTATTGCCGGCGACGAGTTCGATCAGGCCATCCTCACGCACGTTCGCGATGCCTACAACCTGGCCATCGGCGAGCGTACGGCAGAGGACATCAAGATCAAGGTCGGCTCCGCCGTGCCGCTCAAGGACGAGCTCGACGTCGAGGTCAACGGCCGCGACGTGATCACCGGTCTGCCCAAGACCGTGCGCATCGAGAGCGAGGAGATTCGTCGCGCGCTCAACAAGCCGCTCGACGAGATGGCCAAGGCCGTCAAGGACGCACTCGACGCTACGCCTCCCGATCTTGCCTCGGACCTTATGTACTACGGCATTTTGCTGACCGGTGGCGGCGCGCTGTTGCGCGGTCTCGACGTGCGCCTGCGCGATGAGACCGGCGTTTCGGTCAACGTCAGCCCCACGGCGCTCGATAACGTTGTTAACGGCTGTGCCCGCGTGCTCGAGGCCAATGCGTTTGATGGCGGCTTCGTCCAGACCAATGCTTAATTTCCAAAAGGTGGATTCCATTTGGCACGATCTTCGGGTTTCTCCACAAATCTGAATACCAAGCGACAATCAACGGGTATGCGCCCGTTGATTGTTTTCAGCCTGATTTCGGTGTTGCTGCTTACGTTTTATATTCGTGAGGGCGAGGCCGGGCCGATTCATGCCGTTCGTTCGGGCGTGACGACGATTACCTCGCCGGTGCGTTTTCTGGGCTCGGCTGTGGCGGCTCCCTTCAATGCGATCGGTAACGTGTTCTCTAACCTTACGGCGTCACAGGACACGCTTGACGAGCTTAAGAAGCAAAACGAGGAACTGACCTCTAAGGTCGCCGAGCTCTCCGAGGCTCAAAAGACCGCCGAGCGACTGGAGGGTCTGGTCGGTCTGCAGTCGACCTACAACCTCAAGTCCACTGCGGCTCGTATCGTCGGCGCTTCGGGCGATGCCTGGACCTCGACCGTTACCATCGATAAGGGTTCTGCCGACGGGCTTACCATCAACATGCCCGTGACGAGTTCTGCCGGTGTCATAGGCCAGATTATCGAGGTCTCGGCCAAGACGTCCACCGTGCGTCTGATTGGCGATGAGAACTCGGGCGTGTCCGCCATGGTGCAGGACACGCGCGCCCAGGGCATGCTGCAGGGTCAGGCTGACGGCACGCTGCGTCTTGAGTACGTGAGCGTCGACTCCGACGTTAAGGTTGGCGACATCATCGTGACCTCGGGCATTGGCGGTGTGTTCCCCAAGGGCCTTCCGCTCGGCACCGTCTCGTCGGTTGAGAAATCGGCAAACGACGTGTACTACACCATTGTGGTGCGCGCTCAGACCACGGCCGAGAACAACGAGGAAGTGCTGGTCATTACCTCGCTGACCGACGAACAGTCGGCCTCGGATGAGGACGTGAGCACCGCCAACAGCACGCCGCAGGGAACGTCGCGCGATGCTGCGACCAAGACGAAGGACGAGAGCCCGGATGACAGTTCCGACACGTCTGAGACGACCGATTCTGGCTCGAGCGAATAGGGGGCATGTCCATGGATCTACACGAGCAGGGGATGAGCTCCCGCACGTTTGTAATCGCCGCCATCGTGTGCGTGCTGCTGCAGGCAGGCCTGGCGCCGCAGATCTCCATTGCGGGCGGTCGCGTCAACTTCATGATTATCCTGGTGTGCCTAAGCGTGTTCTCGGGCGACCCGACCCGTGCCGTCGTGTGTGGTTTTTGCAGCGGCTTGTTCTATGACCTTTCCGCTGCCGTGCCGGTGGGCGTTATGTCGCTCCTGCTGACCGTGGGTTCTTTTGCCCTGGTGCATAGCGCTGCCGGTCAGACGGGCGGTGCCCCGAGTGCGCGCGGCATCACGGTGGGCGCCTTCGCGTTCGTCATTAATGTGATCTACAGCATCATCTTGCTGTTTATGGGTTTGGAGACGAGCTTTGTCGTGGCGATCTTCGGCCATGCGCTGCCGTCTTCGATCCTGACGGGTCTGGTTGCCATTCCGTTTTTGATGTCCGGCGTCGTGCCGCAGTCCGGTTATGGATTCTCCGCACGTGGCGGACGCCAGACGGGCATGCGCTTTAAGCCCAAGACCCGTAAGCTCAAATAGGGGAGGCTCGTAGATGTCTTCCCAGATGACGGTTATTATCGCCGGTATCGTGCTGGTTGTGGCCATCGTGGTCGCACTGGTCATCATGCGTCGCGGCGATTCTCGTTTTACCTACGATACGCAGCATGGGACGGCCCCGCGCGCCACCGAGGGCGAGGGCAATACCGCGGCGACCGCCTTTAAGGGCCGCTTCTCCATCCTCACCACGGGTGTGGGCGCGATGTTCGCGGCGCTTGCCGTCAAGCTGTGGGGCATGCAGATGGTCTCGTCGGACTATTACGAAAAGCAGGCTAATAGCAATCAGACGCGCACCGTTACCACACCCGCTGTGCGCGGCCGCATCCTCGACCGCAATGGCGTGGCGCTTGTCCAGAACCGTCCCTCACTTGCTGTCGTGGCCTACCGCGACCTTGCCGAGGATGAGGTTCTGGTTCGCCATCTTGCCAACGTGCTCGGTATGCCCTACGTGGCGGTGCTGCGCAATATTCAGGACAATTCCGAGGGCGCTCAGAGCCTGCATACCATCGCGACGGACGTCCGTCGCTCCACGGTTGCCTATATTCAGGAGCACGCCGGCGAGTTCCCGGGCGTCAAGATTGCCGAGCGTACCGAGCGCCAGTATCCATATGGCGAGACGGCATGCCATATCTTGGGCTATACCGGCACCATTACCTCCGAGCAGCTCGAGGCCCAGAATAAGAAAACCTCTGGTGATGATGATGCTTCTGCTGGCCGGATTACGTACCAGTCGGGCGATATCGTGGGCCAGGCGGGTGTTGAGAGCTACTACGAAAACCTGCTGCAGGGTATTCGTGGCGAGCAGACCGTCAAGGTCGATGCCTCGGGCAATGTGACCGGTCAGGCCGGCGCCGTGCCCGCCAAGGCCGGCTCCGACATTAAGCTCACGCTCGACCTTAAGATCCAACAGGCCTGTGAGACGGCGCTGGCGAGCGCCATCGAGCTTGCCAAGACCACTGGCTACAGCAATGCCGGCAACGGCGCTGTGGTGTGTCTCGATCCCAACAATGGCGAGATCCTGGGCATGGCGAGCGAGCCCAAGTTCGATCCGTCCGTCTTTATCGGCGGCGTCTCAAATGACGTGTGGACCGAGCTCAATGATGACAAGGGTTCGCACCCGCTGCTCAACCGCGCCATTAGCGGACAGTACATGTCGGCCTCGACCATCAAGCCGCTTTCGGCACTGGCCGGTCTTGAGTTTGGAACCTACACTTCAACACAGACAACCAACTGCACGGGCTATTGGACGGGCTTGGGCAAGGCTTGGGGCAAGCGCTGCTGGTTGACGTCTGGCCACGGCACCATGACGCTGCAGTCGGGTATCGCCAACTCGTGCGACCCCGTCTTCTACGACATGGGCAAGGCGTTCTTTTATGACGAGCAACATTCCGAGGGCCTGCAGGAGATCTTTCGTCGCTGGGGCTTAGGCAAGACCTGCGGTATCGATCTGCCGAGTGAGGGCGCGGGCCGTATTCCCGATGCCGAGTGGAAGGAGTCGTACTTCACCGACGCCTCTGCCGAGGACCGCAAGTGGAATGCCGGCGATATGACCAACATTGCCATCGGCCAGGGCGACATTCTGGTAACGCCCCTGCAGATGGCGTGCGCCTACATGGGCCTTGCCAACGGCGGCAAGCAGTACGTGCCTCACGTGTTTTTGTCTGCCGTGTCGCGCGATGGCGACGGCGATGCCTATAAGTACAACGGCAAGGGCAAGAAGAAGCGCCTGGAGGCCAAGATCAACAGCGATTCGGATTTGACTCTTGTTCGCAACGGCATGCACGACGTGATATACACGGCATCGACGTCCCTGGCGGCTCACTTTGGCACCCTGACGCCGCAGGTATACGGCAAGTCGGGCACGGGCGAGAAAAGCGGGGAGGACGAATACGCGTGGTTTTGCGCCTATGCGCCGGCCGATGATCCCAAGTATGTCATCGCTACTGTCCTGGAGCAGGGCGGCGGTGGCTCAGATACCGCGATGCATGTCGTGCGCGACGTGCTCGGCGTGATTTATGACGAGCCCGATACCTCTTCGGCCTCGGGCGATTCTTCGGTTCGATAGGAGGTTGCGATGGATTTTTCTCCGGCGGATCTGTTCCGTTCAACCAAGACCGGCTCTCGCAGCAGCCTGGACCGCGTCAACAAGCAACTTTCGGCCTCGCGCGGCACGTTTCGCCAAAAGGTGCATATCGGTGTGCTCGTGGCTACAGTGGCGCTCGTCGCCTACGGTGCCATCATTATCTGGTCGGCTTCGCAGTTTAAGGCCGATGCTTCGTTCTCACGTCATCTGCTGGGAATTGGTATCGGGGCGGTGCTGGCGGTGCTGGTCTGGCGTACCGACCTGCGCGGTATTTCCAACTTCTCGACGGCGTTGCTCGTCATCGATCTGATCGTTATCTTCTCGCCCAAGATTCCGGGTCTGTCCTATACGGGCGGTCTGGGCATGACGGGCTGGATCAAGATTCCCGGTATCGGCTTGACATTCCAGCCGGTTGAGCTTGCCAAGCTCATCACCATCTTCTTTATTGCCACGCTTGGCTCGCAGTATAACGGCCGCATCGATACCGTTCGCGACTACGTCAAGCTCTGCGGCATGCTGTCCATTCCGTTTTTGGCCGTCGTTGCCATGGGCGACCTGGGCTCAGGCCTGGTCGTGCTGGTCTCGGGCGCTATTGTCATCTGCATGAGCGGTGCACGCCGCGAATGGGTGCTGTCGACCCTGGCCCTGCTCGTGGGCCTGGTGGCCCTCGTCCTGGCGCTCGATTCGGTCTTTGATTCGTTGCTCGGCCACGATGTGCTCATCAAGCAGTATCAGATGAACCGCCTGACGGTCTTTATCGACCCCGATAATGCCGATTCGGACGATGCCTACAACCTGCAGCAGTCGCTTATCGCCGTTGGCTCGGGCGGCTTCTTTGGTAAGGGCTTGGGCCATGCGACGCAGTCGGCCGGCGGCTTTCTGCCTGAGTTCCACACCGACTTCGTCTTCGCCTTCCTGTCCGAGACCTTTGGCTTTTGCGGTTCCTTTTTGCTCCTGTGCCTCTACGTGCTGCTGATCTTTTCGACGATTCGCGTCGCCTTTAAGTGTGAGTCGCTGTTCTTGCGTCTTTCGTGTGTGGGCATCGTTGGCATGTGGGCGTTCCAGACCTTCGAAAACATCGGCATGTGCATCGGCATGATGCCGATTACCGGTATTCCGCTACCGTTTATTAGCTTCGGTTCTTCTTCGATGATGATTCAGCTGCTGACGGTGGGTATCGTACAATCCATATGGCGGCATCGTTCGGGCGCCGCGTAACCGCTGGAGGGGTTTGCTATGAAAATTCCCGTAGATAAGCTGACCCGCGCTTTTAAGATGGGCGCGTCCGTTAAGAAGGATTCCGATACGCCGGTGCGCGTCTCGGTCTATCTTGATTCGTCCGCCTCGCGCTTTCTGGCCGAGACGGTGCGTGACGCCTTTGTGCCGCAGACGACCTCGGGCATTGTGCGCGTCGAACGTCTGGGGGAGGAGCGAATTGCTCCAAAGACCGATACCGATGTGGTGCTGGTGCTCTCGTGTGGTTCCGACCGCTTGGAGAGTGCCGTGCAGGAGCTCGTGATCGCCGGCGCACCCGTGTGCGTGCTTGCCGAGTCTGCTGTGGAGGTGCCGTTTATCGAGGAGTCCACGCCCATGCTCGGCGTGGTAGCGGCAACCGATAAGACGTATCTGCTCGAGACGCTTGCCCGCTGGATTCTCGATCGCACCGAAAAGGAAACGGCTTTTGCGGCGAACTTTGCCTTCATGCGCATCGCGGCGGCCAATCGAATCATCACCTCGTGCGCGCTCACCAATATGGCGACCGGTGCGCTGGTGTTTTTGCCGGGCGCCGATTATCCCGTTATGGCGCTGGCGCAGGTGGGCATGCTCTTTGAGCTCGCTGCCGTCTTTGGACGCGGCATTAAGCCTGAGCGCGGCTACGAGGTCGCGGGTGTGCTTGCCGGCGGTCTTGTGATCCGCGCGGTCACCCGCGCGCTCGTTAAGCAGACGCCGCATATTGGGTTTGCCGTCAAGGCGCTCACTGCTGCCGCGGGCACCTATGGCATGGGCCGTGCGCTCGTTTCGCTCTACGAGCGCGATGTCGACTACAGCCGTGCCAACGAGGTGGTCACTGCCACGTTCTCCCGCGTTCGCGATCTGGTGACCACGGTCGCGGGCGCTACCCGTCCTATGGCGTCCTACGAGGACGCATCCGATCTCGCTGCTTAGGGGTTTTCCGTTGCGCGTTCCGTATCAAGACTGTTTTCATTTAATTGAGCCGCTGCTCGCCAAGGTCGAAAAGCCGAGTCGCTATATCGATCACGAGTGGGGCACGCTTTCAAAGGCCGATGCCGACTACCGTTGCTGCCTGATCTATCCGGATGTGTACGAGGTTGGTTTGCCCAACCAGGGCATCGCCATCCTCTACAACATCCTTAACCAGGCCGAGGGCATCTCCTGCGAGCGTGGCTATGTGCCGTGGCCCGATATGGGTGACGCCATGCGCGAGGCGGGTATTCCCCTGCTGTCGCTCGAAGGCGCTGCCCCCGTCGCTTCGTTTGATATTGTCGGCCTGCATGTGCCGCACGAGATGGCGGTGACGAACTTCCTCGAGGCTCTCGACCTCGCTGGCATTCCGCTGTTGGCGGCCGACCGAGGCGAAGACGACCCCATCATCATCGCCGGCGGTCCCTCGGTGTACAACCCCGAGCCGTACGCGGCCTTCTTCGATGCCATCCTCATCGGCGAGGGCGAGGAATCGCTGCTCGAGACCTGCCAGCTGCATCGCCGCCTGCGCGACGAAGGAGTCCCGCGCGCGCAGATTGTTGAGCAGCTTGCATCCATTGCCGGCAACTACGTGCCGTCGCTCTATGAGGTGCGCCATGACGAGCCCTGCTCGCCGCATGGCTACACCGTGCCGCGTGAGGGCAAGGATGCTCCAGCCGTGGTCTACAAGCGCGTCGTCGAGGACTTTGGTGCCGCGAATCCGCTGTCGCAGTCGTGCGTGCCCTATGCGCAGCTGGTTCACGACCGCCTGTCTATCGAGATCCTGCGCGGCTGCGCCCGCGGCTGTCGTTTTTGCCAGGCCGGCATGACGTATCGCCCGGTGCGCGAGCGCTCGGCCGACCAGATCGTCTCGTCGGTGATTCAGGGTCTGGAAAAGACCGGCTATGACGAGGTGTCGCTGACCTCGCTCTCCACGACCGACCACTCCTGCATTCGCGACGTTCTCGGCAGGCTCAACCGTCGCCTGGAGGATACGGGTATTCGCGTGTCTATTCCGTCGCAGCGCCTGGATTCGTTTGGCGTGGATATGGCCGAGTCGGTCGCCGGCGAAAAGAAGGGCGGCCTGACGTTTGCGCCCGAGGCCGGCAGCCAGCGCATGCGCGACATCATTAACAAGAACGTGACCGAGGAGGACCTGGACCGTGCGGCCAAGGCGGCCTTCGAGGCCGGCTGGAACCGCATGAAGCTCTACTTTATGATGGGCCTTCCCGGCGAGCGCGACGAGGACATCGTGGCCATCGCCAATCTGGCCGATCACGTGCTGGAGCTCGGTCGTTCTGTGGTGCCCAAGGCTCGTCGGCTCGATCTCGGTGTCCATCTCGGTTTCGGTCTTTATCCCAAAGGCTGCCACGCCGTTCCAGTGGTGCCCGCAGCTCGACTACGACGATGTCAAGCGTCGCCAGAAGCTGCTTATCACGAGCGTTCGCAACCGTGCCGTCCGCGTGCATTACCACGATGCCGAGACCTCGCTCATCGAGGCCGCGCTGTCCCGCGCCGGTCGTGACATGACTCCCGTCATCATTGATGCTTGGCGCTCGGGGTCTCGCTTTGACGCCTGGGTAGAGCATTTCTCGCTCGATAACTGGAAAGAGGCTGCTGCCAAAAACGGCATCGACCTCAATGAGCTCGTGCACCTGCCCTACGAGTTGGACTGGCGTCTGCCGTGGGAACATGTGAGCCCCGGCTGCACGCGCGGCTTCCTCGAGCGCGAGTACCGTCGCTCGCTCGAGGGTGTCACGACTCCCGACTGCACCCGCACGTCGTGCACCGGCTGCGGAATCTGCCCCACGCTCCACGCCAAGAATGTATTGATGGGTGATCGCGCATGAGTGAGCGCCTGACCGACAACCCCACGCTCTTTAGGCTTCGTGTTCGCTATGGCAAGCGCGATCGCCTTAAGTACCTGGGCCATCTCGAAGTAATCCATACCATTGAGCGCATCGTGCGCCGTGCGGGACTTCCCTATGCCGTCACGCAGGGTTTCTCTCCGCACATGCGCGTGGGCTTCTCTTCGGCGCTACCGGTGGGTACGTCGTCGACCTGCGAGTGGTATGACCTGTTTATGACCGAGTTCGTGGCGATCGACGAGGCGTTTGGGCGTCTGGCTGCGGCGTCTCCGGCCGATCTGGCGCCCATCGAGGCGGCGTACATCGACGTGCGCACGCCGGCGTTGACGGCGCAACTCACGCGTCTGTCGTATCGCATCGACCTGCACTTGGATCCCGAGGCGCCCGTAAGCGCCGACGAGGTGCGTCGTGCGATCGACACGCTGCGCGCGGACCATGGCATCGACTACGCGCGCGGCAAAAAGAGCAAGCGCTTGGATTTGGATCACACGCTCGTGGGCTATGAGCTCACGGCGGGGGAGCGCCCGGACCATCTGGTGCTCATGCTCGACACCCATGCCGACAATGAGGGCTCCATGCGTCCGGAAATTTTGCTTTCCGCTGCTGATGTTTTGTTGCAGGGCTTGACCCCGGGCGTGGATGCACCTATTGTTTCCACCGGTATGCAAGACCTCGTGACCATCTGCTCCTACGATGTCGAGCGTCAGAATCAAGCATGCGAGGACGACGAGGGCCGACTCGTCAGCCCCATACCTGTGCGAACTTGTGGATTTGCTCCACATACTCGTTGACGGGGGTATTATCGCCTGCTACTATATTCGGCTGTTGCACTAACTGATGCATGAAGGGCAAGTAAACATGTACGCAATCGTTAACACGGGCGGCAAGCAGTACAAGGTCGCCACCGACGATGTCATCACCGTCGAGAAGATCGAGGGCAATGAGGGCGACAAGGTCACTCTGCCGGTCATCTTCCTCAACGATGGTAAGAAGATCGTCACCGATCCCGACAAGCTGGCCAAGGCCAAGGTTACCGCTCAGATCGTTGAGCAGTTCAAGGGCGAGAAGCAGCTGGTCTTCAAGTTCCACAAGCGTAAGCGCTATCGTCGTCTGAAGGGTCACCGTCAGCAGCTCACCAAGCTGAAGATCGTGAAGGTCCAGGCTACGTCCCGCGCCAAGAAGGCTGTCAAGGCAGAGGCCGAGGCTGTTGCCGAGGCTCCCGTCGCCGAGTAGATTACACTCGTAACGAAAGAGTAGGTATACACAATGGCACACAAAAAAGGACTCGGTTCCTCCCGTAATGGCCGTGACTCCCGCGGTCAGCGCCTTGGCACGAAGCGCTATGCCGGCCAGACGGTAACCACGGGCACGATTCTCGTCCGTCAGCACGGTACTCACATCCACCCGGGTGAGAACGTTGGCCGTGGCAAGGACGACACGCTGTTCGCGCTGGTCGACGGTACCGTTGAGTTCCACAAGGGTATCAAGCACAGGGTCAGCGTACGCCCGCTCGCGAACGCGTAATTCACCCTTCATAGAGCACATATGTGGGAGGCACTTGAGTTTTAGGATTCAAGGGTCTCCCTCTTTTTGTAGGAGGCGATTCTGTTGTCACAGTTCACCGATATCAGCCGCATTAACGTGTGCGGCGGCGACGGCGGAGCCGGATGCATGTCGTTTAGGCGCGAGGCATTTGTCCCCAAGGGCGGCCCCGATGGCGGCGACGGCGGTCGTGGCGGCAATGTCGTCATCCAGGCCGATGCTCAGCTGTCTTCGTTGATCGATTACCGCTTTAAGCATCACTTCCGCGCTGAACGCGGCACGCACGGGCAGGGTGCCCGTCGTAACGGTAAGAGCGGCGAGGACCTGATCCTGAAGGTTCCCATGGGCACCGTGGTGCGCGAGCTCGACCCCGAGACGCAGACCCCGATGTTCGAGATTGCCGACCTGGTGCACGATGGCGAGCGCGTTGTCGTGGCGCCCGGTGGCGCCGGCGGTCTGGGCAATACCCACTTTGTGACGTCGGTGCGTCGCGCGCCCGCGTTCGCTCAGCTGGGCGAACCGGCAGAGGAGCACTGGATTGAGCTCGAGATGAAGCTTATGGCCGATGCCGCGCTCGTGGGCTTTCCCTCGGTGGGTAAGTCTTCGCTCATCGCGCGCATGAGTGCCGCCCGTCCCAAGATCGCCGACTATCCGTTTACAACGCTCGTGCCGAACCTCGGCATGGTGCGTGCCGGTGATTATTCTTACGTCGTCGCCGACGTTCCTGGTTTGATCGAGGGCGCGAGCGAGGGCAAGGGCCTGGGCCACCAGTTCCTGCGCCACATTGAGCGTACGGCCCTGATCATGCATGTCGTCGACATGACGGGCGGTTTTGAGGATCGAGACCCGGTTGAGGATTACCGCATCATCAACCGTGAGCTCGAGCAGTATGGCGCCGAGCTTTCGGAGCGTCCGCAGATCGTTGTCGCCAACAAGTGCGATGCGCCGGGTACGGCCGACAAGATTGCCGACCTTAAGCGTGCGGCACTCGACGACGGCCATATGTTCTTTGCCGTGTCCGCCGTGACGGGTGCCGGTCTTAATACGCTGATGCTTGCCGTGGGCGAGCAGGTGGCTAAGCTTCGCGCCGAGCTGGCGGTCTCCGATGAGCCGGTCGATCTTCGCGACGAGGAGTGGGAGCGCCGCCGTCTGCAGCGCGAGAAGCGTTTCCGCATTGTCCAGGAAGAGCCCGGTGCCTTCCGCGTGGTCGGTCGTGCCATCGAGCGTATGGTCATCCAGACCGACTGGGAAAACGAGGAAGCTGTCATCTATCTGCAGCACAAGTTTGCGCGTATGGGTGTTGATGACGCGCTCGAGAAGGCCGGTTGCCGCGCGGGTGACGAGGTCCGCATTTGCCAGCGCGCCTTTGACTTTGAGGGTGCTGAGGACTTCTCGGAGTACGAGGAGCTCGAGGATGCTGGCGAGGACGTTGCCGTTGAGGCCATTGACGTGGCCGATGCTGCGGATGAGGGCGTCGAGGCTATCGATGCGGCTGATGCCGCGGACGATACCGAGACCTCGGAGGGCGAGTAAGCCATGTCGCTGCGCGGTGGAATCGGTTTGCCCGAGCTGCCCATAAAAGAGGGCAAAGAGTTTCGGCTTGGCATTATGGGCGGCACCTTTGACCCGATTCATTACGGGCACTTGGTGACTGCCGAGCAGGCGCGCGAGTCGCTCGACTTGGACGCTGTGCTCTTTATGCCGGCGGGCTCTCCCGCCTTTAAGCTTGACAAGCCGGTGACGCCTGCCGAGGACCGTTATGCCATGACGGTCCTCGCCACCGCCGCGAACCCGGCTTTTTTGGCGAGCCGGTTCGAGATTGACCGTCCGGGCGTAACCTATACGGCCGATACGCTTCATGCCCTTCGCGACTTTTACCCGCCTCAGGTAAAGCTCTACTTTATTACGGGCGCCGACGCGATTATCGATATTGTGACCTGGCATGATGCCGAGCGAATCGCTGAGCTTGCTACCTTTATTGCGGCGACGCGACCGGGTTTTGATATCGATACGGCGCGTGCCCGAATCAAAGAGTCGGGGCTGCCGTTCGATGTGCGTTATATTCAGATCCCGGCGCTGGCGATCAGCTCGACGAACATTCGTAAGCGAGTTGCCCGCGGCATGAGCGTGCGCTATCTTACGAGCGAGTCTGTGCTCGGCTACATTCGCAAGCGCAGTTTGTATGTCGATCTGGGTCAAGAAGATTTTGAGTGATGGGGGCTACGTTGTCGGTAGAGGATCAGTTTGAGGACGATGAGCGCGCGCTGCTCAAGCGCATTCAAGAGCTGCTCGATGTTCGCATGAAGGATAAGCGCAAGCGCTATGTGCATTCGCTGGGTGTTGCCGAGACCGCACTTCATCTGGCCGAGGTCTACGGCGTTGACCGCTTTGATGCCGCTGCCGCCGGCTTAATTCACGACTGGGACAAGGTGCTTTCCGATGATGAACTCGTGGCCCGCGCGCTTCACTATGGCATCAAGGTTGCCGGCTCTCCTTCCGCCGCGACGCCGCTTTTGCATGGCCCCGTTGCCGCATATGAGCTTCCGCAGCTTTTCCCCGAGCTGTCGCCGGCCGTTTTCCAGGCTGTCGACCGTCACACCGTGGGCGCCTGCGACATGACGCCGCTCGATATGGTGGTCTTTGTGGCCGATGCCATCGAGCCCAACCGCCATGGTGATTATGCCCACGCGCTGCGCAAGATGGTGGGGGAGTCGACGCTTGACGAGTTGTTCTTCTCCTGTTTTGCGCAGGGTCTGGTCTATGTGATCCAGTCCGGGCGCTATCTTTATCCCACGGCTATTACGATTTACAACCATTACGCCCAGCTGCGCTAGCTCGGGTGTGTCTAGAAAGAGGTATTCCATGGCCGACGAGACCATGACCGACGAGCAGATTCTTGAAGGTGTGGAGCACAAGAGCTTCGCCGCCACGTCCGACCGCACTGCCGCCTCGCTGTCCGCGAGCGGTGTCGCCGCCGAGGATGTCGCCCGCGCCGCCGCGCAGGCCGCCTACGACAAGAAGGGCGAGGACGTGCAGGTGCTCGACCTGACCGAGCTTTCCGACGTGTGCGACTACTTTGTGCTTGCCACCGGTACCAACAACCGCCAGGTCGATTCGATTGTCGACGAGATCGAGGAGAAGGTCGCCGAGGCTTGCGGTGAGCATCCGTTCTCCATCGAGGGCCGCGAGCAGAAGACCTGGATGCTCATGGACTACGGTTCGGTCGTCGTCCACGTCTTCACTCCCGAAGCCCGCGACTTCTACCGCCTAGAAAAGCTCTGGGGTGACGCCCCCCAGCTCCCCCTCGACCTCCTCTAGTGGCTCATTTGATACGGGGCTTTTAGCTAGCCTCGCGCATTTCGCCGGGCAGTTGCGGTTTTCCGTACCTGCCTGGCTTTCTTTTTGTCCAAAGGCGGTTAATCGTTGAAGCGGGATTGGCGGCCGAAGGATAGGGCGGTGTCGCCGAACTTGTCTCGGACGGCGTCGATCGCGACGGAGAGCTCGCGGCGGTCGCTGGATTGGGCTCCGCGGTCGTCGACTTCGCAGAACAAGTCGGTCTGGATGCCGCCCTGATGGTCAAAGTCGCTCATGCCGATGCCTGCTAAGCGTACATGCATGCCTTCCTGCCAGATGTTGTCGAGCAGTTCGAGCGCAACCGCCACAAAGATGTTCTCATCGTCGGTCGGATGAGGCAGCCGGCGCTGTGCCGAGCGACCGCTTCCATACGAATACTTGAGCTTGAGCGTCACCGTGGTGCCCGTTAGTCCCTGACGGCGCAGGCGGCGTCCCACTGACTCGCCCAGCAGCGCAATCGCCGCTTCGATGTCCCCGCGCTCAGTCAAATCTTTCGCAAAGGTGCGTTCATTGCTGACCGACTTGACCTCACGCTCTTCATCGAGACTTGTGACTTCGGAGATTTCGAGTCCCAGCGCACGCTGGCGCATGCGTTCGCCGTTGACGCCAAAAATTGCAGCCAACGTGGATTCCGGCGCGCGTGACAGCTCGCCGAGCGTATAGATGCGCATGCGGCGCAGTCGCTCCTCGGCTGAGCGCCCAATGCCGCTCATGGCAGATACCGGCAGCGCGGCCAAAAAGCGCTGCTCGGTTCCGGGGCGCACGATGGTCAATCCGAACGGCTTGTCACGCTCGCTCGCGATCTTGGCAACCGTCTTGTTGCAGCCCACACCAATGGAGCACGTCACTCCCAGCGCTGCCACGCGGTCGCTTATACGCCGTGCAACCAGTAGCGGGTCTTCGGGCGCAAAGCGACCCGGTGTGATATCGATAAAGGCTTCGTCGATGGATACGCGCTCTACGCGCGGCGTTTCCTCGGCAAGAATCGCCATGACCTGGGCGCTCACCTCGCGGTAGCGATCAAAGTGCCCGTGCGTCCAAATGGCTTGCGGGCACAAGCGTCGCGCCTCGGCCGAGGCCATGGCAGAGTGCACGCCAAAGCGGCGTGCCTCATACGAACACGTGGACACGACGCCGCGCGAATCGGCGTCTCCGCCCACGATGAGCGGCTTCCCGCGCCATTCGGGATGATCGAGCATCTCCACGCTCGCAAAAAACGCATCGAGGTCCATGAGGCCCACCGCCGGACCCGTCCAGGGGGGCGGCGTGACGCCCATGGCATCCTCATAACCGTATGTATGTTCGCGTCTTTCCATGTCATGAGTATACCGCGCAGCTCATGTGGGGTGCGTGTATGTGCTTGCAAATCCCGAATTCTTGTCTAAGATATGGATTTGCCCTCGACTACACCGAAGAAGTTGGTCTCACGGACTTCACCTGCCCGCGTCGATGGCGTATTATGTTCAACTGTTTGTTTGTAGTTGCAGCCTAAAGCTGCTTGGTTGGAGGAGTTTCCTTTGGCAGTCAAGATTCGCCTTGCTCGTCACGGCGCTAAGAAGCGTCCGTACTACCGTGTCGTCGTCGCCGATTCCCGCGCCCCGCGTGACGGTCGTATCATCGAGGAGGTTGGCCGCTACAACCCGATGACCGCCCCCAAGACCATCAACCTCGACCTCGAGAAGATCGCCGACTGGCAGTCCAAGGGCGCTCAGCTCACCGACGCCGTCGCCGCTCTGGTCAAGGCCGCCAACGAGGGCGAAAAGACCGAGACCGTCGTCAAGAAGTCCAAGAAGCAGCTCGCCAAAGAGGCCGAGGCCGCTAAGGCTGCCGCTGAGGCCGCTGAGGGCGCCGAGGAGTAAATCGTGCCTGAGGTTGACGCTGCACAGCTCGAGGGTGAGGCAATGCTCTCAGATCGCATCGCCGATCTCGTCGAATATCTCGTTGTTCAGATCGTCGACGACCCGGATTCCGTGAGCCTTGAGGTCATCGATGGTGACGACGCCTCTACGATCGAGGTTTCTGTCGCCGAGGATGACGTCGCTAAGGTCATTGGCCGTCGTGGCCGTACCATCAAGGCCATTCGCACGCTCGCCCGTGCACTGGCCGCCCGCCTCGACACTGCTGTCGAGGTAGAGGTTCTGGGCTAGGACCTTGAGGTCCCAGTACAAAAACATCGCCCGTGTGGTCAAGCCGCACGGAAGGAAGGGGGAGGTCCTCGCGCAGCCGCTGCGGGGGCTTCCTTCTGTATTAGAGCCTGGTATGCGCGTCGCCCTGACGCCGCCGGCGCTCAAGCGCGACCGCTTTTGCACGGTTGTGTCCGTCACCGATACGGGCGATGGCGATCTGGTCTCGTTTGAGGGCATTGACGACTTGACAGCCGCCGAGGGCATCACGGGATGCTACGTGCTGGCAAATCGTGACGATTTTGAGCTCGATTCACTCGACGCCGCCTATACCGACCTGATGGGTCGCGAGGTGGTCGACGAGCGCTTCGGTTCACTCGGCACGATCGTCGAGATCATGTCGACGCCCGCTAACGATGTTTGGGTTGTCGAGGGCGATCGGTACGGCGAGGTACTGATTCCCGTGATCGAGCAGGTTGTGCTCGATCTTCCCGACACAGGAACAATTTCCGTCCACGTTATGGACGGCCTGATCGATATGGACAAGTAGGGAGGACAACATGCTGATTGAGACCCTTTCGGTCTTTCCCGAGATGTTTGAGCCCGTCATGTCCACATCGATTTTGGGCCGCGCCCGCAAGGCCGGCCTTTTTGATTTTAAGGCGTATAACCTGCGCGACTGGACGCACGACCGCCATCGTACCGTCGATGACGAGCCGTACGGCGGCGGGCAGGGCATGCTCATGAAGGTCGAGCCTATCGCCGAGGCCATCGAGGCCATTAGCGCGGAGGGCCCCAAGCCGACGGTGGTGTTCTTCACCCCGTGCGGCGAGCCCTTTACGCAGCATGTGGCCGAGCGCCTGCTCAAAAGCGAGCGCCTGCTGTTTGTGTGCAGCCGTTACGAAGGTGTCGACGAGCGTGCCTATGCGTATGCCGACGAGCGCCTGTCGATCGGCGATTACGTGCTCACGGGCGGCGAGCTTCCCGCTATGGTCGTTGCCGATGCCGTCGTACGCCTGATTCCCGGCGCCCTTGGTGACGAGATGAGCAACGTCGACGAGTCGTTCTCGACCGCCGAGGACGGAGGCCTGCTCGAGTATGCGCAGTACACCCGCCCTGCCGAATTCAACGGCGAGGGCGTGCCTCCTGTGCTCGTGAGTGGCGACCATGCCAAGGTTGACGCCTGGCGCCGTAAGAATGCCATCGAGCGCACCTGCCGCTGGCGTCCCGATCTGATCGAGACGGCGCGCCTTACGCCCCAGGAGCGCGCGTACGCGCAGGAGATTCTGGACACTTCGTATTCGCAGAGCGAGGAGTGAGAATGGTTCCATCGCAGCATTCCGCGTTGAGGGGCGCCTTGGAGTGGATCGCGGTCATCGCAATCGCGCTCGTGGCCACCTTCCTGATCCGCACCTTTGTGGTCGAGCCCTTTGTGGTGCCCACCGGCTCCATGGAGGACACGATCGAGATTGGCGACCAGATCCTGGCGCAAAAGGTGAGCCTCGAGTTCGGTCAGCCCGTCAAACAGGGTGATATCGTGGTGTTCCACAACCCCGATGCCACGTCCGAGCATGACGTGCTGGTAAAGCGCGTCATCGCCACGGCCGGTCAGACGGTCGACCTTCAGGACGGCAAGGTCGTCGTCGACGGCCAGGCGCTCGATGAGGACTATACGACCGGCATGAGCTGGCCGCTTTCGGTCCAAGCGCCTGCCGCCCAGGTGAGCTTTCCCTACACCGTCCCCGATGACTGTGTGTGGGTGATGGGCGACAATCGAGAGAACTCTGCCGACTCACGCTACTTTGGTCCCGTCGATCGCTCTGATTTGATCGCTGTGGCGCTTGTGCGTTACTGGCCGCTCAACCGCATCGGCGCTATCGATTAAAAACCGCTATAGTACAGTACCTAACCGTGTATTCGTTTCGACGAGGGGATATTAGAGGCATGAACGCTTCATCGCTTTCCTTCCAAGACATCATCCTGCGCCTCCAGCAGTACTGGGGCGAGCAGGGCTGCGTCATTATGCAGCCCTATGACTCCGAGGTCGGTGCCGGTACCTTCCATACCGCGACCACGCTGCGCTCGCTCGGTCCCGCCGAGTGGCGCACCTGCTATGCTCAGCCTTGCCGCCGTCCCGCCGACGGCCGCTACGGCGAGAACCCCAACCGCATGCAGCACTACTATCAGTTCCAGGTGCTCATCAAGCCGTCGCCGGTCAACGCCCAGGAGCTCTACCTGGGTTCGCTGGCCGCCATTGGCCTGGACCCCAACGACCATGACGTCCGCTTTGTCGAGGACGACTGGGAGAGCCCGACCCTGGGCGCCTGGGGCCTTGGCTGGGAGGTCTGGCTCAACGGTATGGAGGTCACGCAGTTTACGTACTTCCAGCAGGTGGGCGGTATCGAGGTCGACCCCGTGCCCGTCGAGATCACCTATGGCCTGGAGCGTATCGCCATGTATGCCCAAGGTGTCAACTCCGTCTACGATCTGGTGTGGAGCTACCTGCCCGACGGTACGCCCATGACCTATGGCGACGTGTTCCTCGAGAACGAGCGCGAGTTCAGTGCCTATAACTTTGAGGTCGCCAACGTCGAGATGATGCGTCAGAAGTTTGACGACTACGAGGCCGAGTGCCATTCCTGCCTGGAGCGCAAGCTGCCGCTGCCCGCATACGACTGCGTCATGAAGTGCAGCCACGCTTTCAATCTGCTCGATGCCCGCGGCGCGCTGTCCGCGGTCGAGCGTGCCAATTACATCCTGCGCGTCCGCGCCGTCGCCAAGGCGTGCTGCGAGGCCTATATGGCCGAGGTCGCCGGAGTCAACGAGAATGCCGACCAGGAAGGCGAGGTGGCGTAAGCCATGGCAGACGCTAAGGATTTCCTGTTTGAGATCGGTACGGAGGAAATGCCCTCCGCACCGCTGAACAATGCCGTCAAGCAGCTTGGCACCATGATTGCCAAGGGCCTCGACGAAGCCGGTCTGGCCCATGGCGAGGTCCGCGTGATCTCGAGCCCGCGTCGTCTGGCTGCGCTCGTGGCCAACGTCGCCACCGCGACCGATGAGGTTCACGAGGTCAAGCGTGGCCCCGCGGCCAACATTGCCTTCGACGCTGACGGTAACGCCACTAAGGCCGCCCAGGGCTTCGCCCGCAAGTGCGGTGTGGCTGCCGAGGACCTGGTCCGTCGCGAGGATACCGACGGCCGTGAGTACGTCTTTGCCGAGAAGAACATCCCTTCCGCCCCGGCCACCCCGATCCTGACGGCCCTGTGCGAGAAGACTATCGCTGGCCTGCAGTGGCCCAACTACCGCTCTCAGCGCTGGGGTCACGAGCATGCGACCTTTGTTCGTCCGGTCCGCTGGATTTGCTGCCTTCTGGGCGAGGACGTTGTGCCCGTGTCGTTTGCCGACGTGACGAGTGGCAATACCACGCGTGGTCATCGCGTGCTTGGCCCCGGTGACCACGTTGTCGCTAGCCCCGCCGCCTACGAGCAGGTGCTCGAGGACGCCGGCGTGCTTTCTGCCGAGCGCCGTCGCGAGGTGATTCTCGCCGGTATCGCCGAGGTCGAGGCTGCCCGTCCCGGCTGCCATGTCGATACGCCCAAGAAGGTCTTCGAGGAGGTCATCAACCTCTGCGAGTGGCCGACGGTGCTCGTCGGTACCTTCGATGAGGAGTTCCTCAAGGTCCCGCACGAGATCATCTGCGAGTCCATGCTCACCAACCAGCGCTACTTCCCGATCTATGACGGCGAGGGCAAGCTGACGCGTGAGTTCGTGGTCGTCTCCAACAGCAAGCCCGAGAACGCCGAGCGCGTGATCGACGGTAACGAGCGCGTCGTGCGCGCCCGTCTGGACGACGCTAAGTTCTTCTACGAGGAGGACCTGAAGATCTCCCTCGACGAGTTCCGTGAGCGTCTGGCCAAGGTTGCCTTCCAGGAGAAGCTCGGCAGCGTGCTCGCCAAGTCCGAGCGCATCGAGCAGCTCGCGCTCGCTATTGCCCGCGAGGCTCATCTGGGCGCCCATCTTGCCGCCGACGCCGCTCGCGCCGCGCACCTGTGCAAGGCCGACCTGGTGTCCAACGCCGTCGTCGAGTTCACGAGCCAGCAGGGCGTGATGGGCGGTTACTACGCCACCGCGATGGGGGAGAACGACGAGGTCGCCCACGCCATTCGCGATCATTATCGTCCCCGCTTTGCCGGTGACGAGCTGCCTGAGGGCACCGCTGGCTGCATCGTGGCCTGCGCCGACAAGCTCGATACCATCGCCGGTATCTTTGCCATCGGCGAGCCTCCGACCGGCTCCTCCGATCCCTACGCGCTGCGTCGTGCCGCTATCGGCATCATCAACATTCTGCGCGACCGTCTGCCGATCGACCCCACGTCGCTGATTGACTTTGCTCTGCAGCTTTACAGCGAGCAGGGCATTGAGTTCGACGCCGCCGAGGTCGCCCAGCAGGTTCGTGACTTCTTCCATGGCCGCCTGGTGAGCATGGCCCGCGACGAAAAGATCCCGGCCGATACCGTTGCCGCCGTCTCCGCGGTGCACATCATCGCCCCGTCCGTCTTCTTCGCCCGCTGCGCCGCCCTCGACGAGGCCCGCAAGAATGATGCCGAGACCTTTGACAACCTGGCTACCGCCTATGCCCGTGCCGCGCACATCTCCAAGTCCGAGCTGGGTGCGGAGTATGACCGCAGCCTGATGGGCGAGGTCGAGCTCGCGCTCGCCGACGCCTCCGAGGCCGCTCAGACCGCTGTCGATGCCGCTCTTGCTGCCGAGGACTACCCGGCCGCATTTGCCGCCCTCGCCGCCCTGCGCGCGCCCATCGACCGTTTCTTCGATGAGGTCATGGTCATGGACAAGGACGAGCAGCTTCGCGATAATCGCCTTAAGCTGCTCAACCGCTTCGAGGCCGTTTTCTCCGGCATCGCCAACATCGGTGAGCTTGCCCGCAAAAAGTAAGCCAGCCTGCGCATAAGCGCAAAAGGAGCCCCGCATGGATTGCCCGGTCACCGCTCGTCCCACCGTTATCGTTATCTCCGACTCGCTCGGTGATACCGCTTGTGAGGTGGTGCTTGCGGCGTCCGGGCAATTTGATGAAGGGGCTTTTCGCGTTTTGCGTCTGTCTAAGGTGACCTCTGTGGAGCAGGTCAAGTCATTTGTGGGGCCGCGCGTCGATGCGGACCATCGCGATATTGCCGTGTTCCACACCATTGTCGATCCGGCGCTTCGCGCCCGCGTGCTCGACTACTTGGGCATGCTGCACATTCGCTCGGTCGACCTGATCGGTCCGACGCTCGCCGTGCTGTCTTCGCTCGTCGGCGTGCCGCCCAAGGGTGTGGCGGGCGTGATTCACAAGACCGACGATCGGTATTTCCATCGTATCGAGGCCATGGAGTATTTCGTTGAGCACGATGACGGTCGTGGTTGTGACGATCTGTCGGGTGCCGATATCGTGCTGCTGGGTGTGTCGCGTACATCCAAGACGCCACTGTCGATGTATTTAGCCTATCAGGGCTACAAGGTCGCCAATGTCCCACTGGCGCATGGCATGGAGCCGCCCAAGTCGATTTACGAGGTTGACCCGATGCGCCTGTTCGGCCTGATTTCGACCGTCGATGTGATTTCCGAAATTCGCGATAGCCGCTTGGGCGATGACTACGCTCGTGCCGTTGCCGGCTCCTATGCCGAGCCCGAGAGCGTGCGCGGCGAGCTTGAGGAAGCTCGTGCCCTCATGAAGCGCTTAGGCTGCTTTGTTGTGCGTACCGACGGCAAAGCCATTGAGGAAAGCGCTGCCGAGATCATTGCTCACCTCGAAGAGATTCAAGAGGCAAGAGCCCGCCGTGCCGCCCGCCGCGCTCAACAAAAGTAGCTCACTTGGGACAAGGTTGTTTGGGTAGCTAATTTGGGACGGGGCTCTTTTAGCTAACCAAAGAGAATACTTGGAAATAATGCTGATAAATGGTAAAGCGATTTAGCAAAAACATCGCATCCGACCTGCACTTTCCTTGTAGTGGTATCTTCATAAGGTAACCACCTTTACCTACCGTTTACCGCCTGTTTTAGCACGTTTACCAAACCGCGCACCCTCTGCTCAAGCCTGCCCAAAACCCGCCGTATAGTTCCCTCACGGCCCGCATCCGGCGGGTCGATTCGTTACCACGGTCGTGCGCGAGAGCGCATGGAAGGGGAAGTATCGTGAGCGATTGCAAGAGGGTTTACCGTTTTGGAACCGACGCCCAGGGCACCTGTGTCACTGAGGGCGACAAATCCATGAACTTCGTGCTTGGCGGCAAAGGCGCAAACCTTGCCGAGATGAGCCGCATCGGTCTGCCGGTTCCCGGTGGCTTTACCATTACCTGCCAGACCTGTGTCGAGTACTCCGGTGCCGGCAACGTCTGGCCCGAAGGCGCACTCGATGAGATCGTTGCCGCCGAGGCGGACCTCGAGGCCCGTTGCGGCAAGAAACTCGGCGATGCCTCCGATCCGCTGCTCGTGTCGGTTCGCTCGGGCGCTCCGTTCTCCATGCCCGGCATGATGGACACGGTCCTCAACCTGGGCCTCAACGACGATTCCGTCCAGGGCCTTATCGCGCAGACGCAGAACCCGCGCTTTGCCTGGGACAGCTACCGTCGCTTTATCCAGATGTTCTCCAACGTCGTCATGGGCGTCGACGCCGACCTATTCGAGAACGCTCTGACCCAGGCCCGCCTGGTCGCCGGCGTTCGTGTCGATTCCGAGCTTTCGGCCGAGGACCTGCAGGAGCTCGTCGAGACCTTTAAGGGCATCTTCTCCGAGAACGTCGAGGCGACCCTGTATCCCGAGCTTGAGGTTGCCGACGGCAGGCCCGTCTTCCCGCATGATCCGGAGCTCCAGTTGCGCCTTGCCATCCAGGCCGTCTTTGGCAGCTGGATGAACGAGCGTGCCTGCATTTACCGCAAACAGCACGGCATCTCTGACGAGCTCGGTACCGCCGTCAACGTCCAGGCCATGGCCTTTGGCAACAAGGGCGAGACCTCTGCGACCGGCGTCGCCTTTACGCGCAACCCGGCCGACGGCACCAAGGAGTTCTATGGCGACTTTTTGGTGAATGCCCAGGGCGAGGACGTCGTCGCCGGCATCCGCAACACTGAGCCCATCGGCGACCTCAAGACCACCCCGGGCCTCGAGTCCGCTGGTGAGGAGCTCGAGCGCGTGTTCCTGACGCTCGAGGATCATTACCGCGATATGTGCGATATCGAATTCACCATCGAGCAGGGTAAACTTTGGATGCTTCAGACCCGCGTGGGCAAGCGCACCGCTACCGCCGCGCTGCGCATCGCTATCGAGATGGTCGAGGAGGGCCTCATCACCCGCGAGGAGGCCGTGAGCCGCATCGATCCCGCGCAGCTCGATCAGCTCCTGCACCCGCAGTTCGACTCCTCCAAGAAGTACGAGGCCCTGGCCAGCGGCCTTAACGCCAGCCCCGGTGCCGCCGTGGGCGAGGTCGTGTTCTCGAGTGATGACGCCGTCGCGCGTTCCGCCGAGGGTCACAAGATCATTCTGGTTCGTTGGGAGACCAACCCCGACGACCTGAAGGGCATGGTCGCCGCCGAGGGCATCCTGACCAGCCACGGTGGCAAGACGAGCCATGCCGCCGTTATCGCCCGCGGCATGGGTACGCCCTGCGTTTGCGGCGTTGAGCGCTTCCACATTGACGCGGCAGAGAAGGTCGTGCGCATCGAGGGCAGCGACCGCGTGCTGCGCGAGGGCGATGTCATCTCCATCGACGGCACCCAGGGTATCGTCGTCGACGGCGCGGTCGACCTGGTCTCTGCAGAGCTCACCGGCGACCTGGACACCATCCTGTCTTGGGCCGATGAGATCCGTTTGGACGAGACCGACGGTCACGCCAACCACGTGCGCGTCAACGCCGACAACCCCGAGGATGCCGCGCTCGCGCTCGAGTTTGGCGCCGAGGCCATCGGTCTGTGCCGCACCGAGCACATGTTCCTGGGCGATCGCAAGAACATCATCCAGAGCTTTATCCTGTCTGACGATGAGGCCGTGAAGCAGCAGGCCCTGGCCGACCTGCTCAAGGTTCAGACCGAGGACTTCCTGGCGATGTTCAAGACCATGTCCGGTCGCGATGTGGTCGTCCGCCTGCTCGATCCGCCGCTTCATGAGTTCCTGGATAATCCTCGCGAGCTCGAGGTCGCCATCACCAAGAAAGAAGCCGCTGGCGCCAGCGAGGAAGAGCTTGCCGCCCTGCGTGCCCGCCTGCGTCGTATCGACGGCATGGTCGAGTCCAACCCGATGCTCGGCCTGCGTGGTGTGCGCCTTTCCGTCGTCTTTAGCGATCTGCCGCTCATGCAGGTTCGCGCCGTCGCCACGGCTGCTGCCCGCCTTATCAAGGAGGGCGTCGACCCACGCCCCGAGATCATGGTTCCGCTCGTTTCCATCACGGCCGAGCATGTCCAGACCCGCGAGGTCATTGAGCGCGTGGTCGCCGAGGTTTCCGCCGAGGAGGGCGTCGAGCTCAACATTCCCGTAGGCACGATGCTCGAGCTGCCGCGTGCCTGCATGGTCGCCGACGAGATCGCCCATCATGCCGACTTCTTCTGCTTTGGCACCAACGACCTCACCCAGACGACCTTCGGCTTTTCCCGTGACGACGCCGAGGCCAAGTTTATCCCGCTGTACCTGCACAAGAAGATCCTGAAGGACAACCCCTTCGAGACCATCGATACGGCGGTGCTGGAGCTCGTGCGCATGGCCGTCGAGAAGGGTCGCGCCACCAACCCCGGCATGCACTTTGGCGTGTGCGGCGAGCACGGCGGCGACCCCAAGTCCATCAAGGGTCTGTTTAACGTGGCCGACGTGGACTACGTGTCCTGCTCGCCCTATCGCGTGCCCCTCGCACGCCTGGCTGCCGCTCAGGCCAAGCTCGAGGACAAGCGCAACGCCTAGCGCCCTGCGCATCGACGCCTAGCGTAGCCCCCCTTCATGCCGCCCGTCTCATTCGTGAGGCGGGCGGTTATCATGTGCGGGTTTTGTCTTTTTGTCTGCGTAAAAAATTGTTCTTGCAGCGCAAACCCGCGCGTGTATACTCGAATACGTTTGTTCAACTACGTGCCGGCCAAGGTGGTACGGCACCTCTAGAAGAGTAAGGAATTGCACATGGATTACATCCGCGCAATCGAGCGTCAGCAGATCCGCGAGGACATTCCTCAGGTTCGCGTCGCCGACAACGTCAAGGTTCACTACCGCATTAAGGAAGGCGACCGCGAGCGCATCCAGGTCTTCCAGGGCGACGTCATCCGCATGGCCGGCGCCGGTGCCCGCGAGACCTTCACCGTCCGCAAGATGTCCTTCGGTGTCGGTGTTGAGCGTACCTTCCCGCTTCACAGCCCCAAGATCGCCAAGCTCGAGGTCGTTCGTCATGGTCGCGTCCGTCGCGCCAAGCTGTACTACCTCCGCGACAAGGTGGGCAAGGCTGCTCGCATCCCCGAGAAGCGCTAAGAAGATCGCAGCGTCTGTCCACTCGTTTGGACACAAGGGTCACCTTCGGGTGGCCCTTCTTTTTATCTGATTTGCATGCAAGGAGGGCCTGGTATGGCCAACATGACGAGCTCGGTTTCGGCATCGCAGGTTGCCGGTGAGTTGGCGAGCGCTACGTTTGAGGAGATTCCCGCCCTCGTGGAGCATTATCGCGAGGACCCACGCCAGCAGGTGATCAAGGCTTGTGAACGCGCCCTCAAACGCCATGCCAAAGAGCTTGCCGAGCGCGAGCGCGTTAATGGCATGTACGAGCTTATGCACGAGCTTGGCGGCGATGGGGTGGTCGTTGGTGTCGACGAGGTGGGTCGCGGATCGGTGGCCGGTCCTTTGACGGTATGCGCCGTCTGCCTTCCTATGGAGCCGCGCGTCTGGGGCATCAACGATTCCAAAAAGCTCACGCCGGCGCGCCGCGAGTTGCTCTCAGTGAAGATTGCCGAGGTGGCGACGGCAATTGGTTTTTGCCATATCGCGCCTAAGGATATCGATGAGATGGGCATGGCCCGCGCCATTCGAGCCGCTGTCGCGGGCGCCGTGGCCGATACGGGGCTCGAGCCCGATTGCGTGCTTATGGACGGTAACCCCTTGGGCGCCGTTCCCAACGAGCGCGACGTGGTGAAGGGCGATGCCAAGATCGCCTGTATCGCCGCGGCGTCCATCATGGCCAAGGTCACGCGTGATGAGATGATGGTCGAGTACGATGCCGAGTATCCCGAGTACCATTTGGCCGAATCGAAAGGCTACGCAAGCCCCGAGCACATCGAGGCCATTCGCAAACATGGACTTTGTCCACTGCACCGCGTGAGCTTTTGCGGAAACTTTCTGCAGACTGAGCGCCTTTTCTAGGTCAATTGTGGAGACATGGACCTCAGGGGTTTTATAAACCTGCTGGTAGCGGGCCGTATGCAACACCATTGCTGCGTACGGCCCGTTTTTTGACGGCATTTGGTCAGCTTTTGGTTTGCTTCCGGTACTTACCCGCATGAAAGGTGCCCTCATCATCGGGGCAATGCAGCGTGCGGGAAAGGAGACCCCATGAGTGCCGCAAGCAAAAAGAGCAAGACGCAGCAGCTCAAGGAGCGTTGGGAAAACGGCGAGCTCGACTGCGGGGCGATGACGCCCGAGTTTATCAAGGGACTCAGTCCCCGCGAGCTGGGCATGCTGGGCGAGCTGATCACCATCGACTACTTTAACGAGCGCGGCTACACCTTGCTGGAGCAGGGTTATCGTTGCACCGAGGGCGAGGCCGATCTGGTGCTGCTCGATGAGCTCGACGATGTCGTGGTGATGGCCGAGGTCAAGACCAGACGCGTCGCACTGGATTGCAGCACGCGGGTCTTTCCCGAGGAGGCCGTGGACGCTCAAAAGCAACGCCGCTACCGCCGCATCGCAAGTTGCTATCTCATGGAGCATTATCCGCTCAAGGCGATTCGCTTCGATGCCGTGGGTGTCACCATTCGTGGCGGGCATATCGCTGAGATCGAGCATCAGTACAACGCGTTCGATTGGCAGGTGTCGTGATGGCGTTCGAGACGTTTGCCGTTCACGCGGCCTGCATCCGTGGCGTCGAGGCGATTCACGTCACGGTCGAGGTCTCGCTTGCCGGTGGTGTTCCGGGCATCCAAATGCTCGGCATTCCGAGTATGGAGGTGATGGAGTCACGCGGTCGTATTCGCTGCGCGATGCGCTCCGCCGGGTTCGAGATCCCGCGCTCGGGCATTACGGTCAATCTGGCGCCCGGCGATATTCGCAAGACCGGTAGCGGCTTTGATCTGCCCATCGCCATCGCGGTATTGGCGGCCGATGGTCAGATTCCCCGCGACAACCTCGATCGTTGTCTTATCGCTGGTGAGCTTGGCTTGGACGGTACGGTGCTTCCTGTCAAGGGCGAGGTGGCGTTTCAGCTGCTGGCTCGCGACATGGGGCTGTCCTTTATCGCCGGCAGGTCCGATCAGCATGTGCCGCTTGCGGGCGTTGATTGCGGCTTTATCGACCATCTGTCTCAGCTTGCTCGCGGCATGGGCGATGCCGTGCGTCATTATCTGGATTCCGAGGGTGTTGAGGCGACCTTTGAGCCCGAACTCGACTATGCCGATGTGCTGGGGCAGGAAGTCGCTAAACGCGGCATGGCGCTTGCGGCCGCCGGCGAGCTCGGCTTGCTCATGATCGGCTCGCCCGGTTCGGGTAAGACCATGCTCGCGCGCCGTATGACCGGCATTCTGCCCGAGCTTTCCGTTGAGGACCAGCAGGAGGCGCTGTGCATCCATTCGGTTTTGGGTGAGAACATTGATGGCTTGTTGGCGGGACACCGGCCCTTCCGCAGTCCCCATCACAGCATTTCAACAGCGGGCCTCATTGGCGGAGGACGCCCGGTGCATCCGGGTGAGATCAGCCTTGCTCATGGCGGCGTGCTCTTTTTGGACGAGCTTGCCGAGTTTCCCACGGGTGTGCTGCAGACGCTGCGTCAGCCCATCGAACGCGGCTATGTGAGGATCGTGCGCGTCGACGGGGCCTTTACCTTCCCGTCGCGCTTTCAGCTGCTGGCTGCGAGTAACCCTTGCCCCTGCGGCTTCTTGGGTGATCGCGAGGTGCCGTGTCGCTGCTCGGCGGCGATGGTCGAGCGCTATCGGTCTAAGCTGCGCGGTCCTTTGGCCGACCGTATCGACATGATGATCGATGTGACCCGTCCCGACCCCCAGGTGATTATCGAGGGTGCGGAGGGTATGTCGTCTGCCGAGTTACGTGACTACGTTGTGCGCGGTCGCGCTTTTCGCGCTTGGCGCGAGTCCCGTATGGACGATGCGGATGCCGAGGCCGAGGATGATGAGACGCGGTCCATTGACGGTGTCGTTTCGACCTTTGAGCTCGATGATGCGGCGGAGAAGTGTGTGCTCGGCCTGTCGAAGCGCACGCATCTCACGGGCCGCGGCATCGTGCGCCTGGTTCGCATTGCGCGCACGATCGCAGATGTCGCCGAGAGCGAGCAGGTGACGCAGGACCACGTGCTCGAGGCGGCGATGTATCAGGGAAGGAGGGACCAATGATGGCAGAGGGGACCTTTGAGCTGCATCCAGGTGATGCGTTGTTTCCCGAGACCGTTTTGGAGCTTTCTGATGTACCCCAGACGCTCTATGTGCGCGGCGACCCCGAGGTGCTTTCGACGCCCGCGCTCTCCATCATCGGCGCGCGCAAGGCCTCGCCGTATGGTCTTGCCGTGGCAGAGCTTGCGGCAAAGGTGGCGGTCGAGGCGGGCGTGACGGTAGTTTCGGGCGGCGCGGTCGGTTGCGACCAGGCCTCGGGTTGGGCTGCGGTCAACGCCGGCGGCAAACACGTCGTGGTGCTGGGGACGGGAGCCGACGTGGTCTACCCGCGCTCGAGCGCGGGGCTTATTACGCGCACGCTCGATACGGGTGGCGCGGTCGTGTCGATCTCCCCGTGGGGCATGGGTCCTCGCAAGTTTGCCTTTCCGCGCCGCAATCGCGTGATCGCGGCCCTGTCGCAAGCCCTCTTTGTATCCGAGGCGGGTATGCCTTCCGGGACGTTTTCTACAGCCGAGGCTGCTATGGATTTGGGGCGAGAACTTCTTGCCGTGCCGGGGTCGATCCTATCGCCCGAGTCGCGTGGCACGAATTACCTCATTGCGAACGGTGCCTGCTGCATCATCGACGAGGAATCTATCGAGATGGCTATCTCACGCATCTACGGCACCCTGCGCTACTCGCGCCCCGATGCTCCCGGCATTGCCGATCTGGATCAAACACAGCAGACCGTGATGCATGCGCTCATCGCCTCTCCGCTCAAGGTCGACGACATCGCGGCGCTCGTCTCGCTCGATGCCGTCGGCGTACTCAAACTCCTGGGTTCGCTTGAGTTCGAGGGTCTTATCGAGCGCATGATGGATGGAAGGTATGCGCCCTCCAAGTTTGCCCTTCACGCCCAGACACCCTTCGGTCACAATGGAAAACGTGTCAATTAGAAAGGTGTTTGCAGATGCAGTTCGATCAGGTGACGGTTATCGGTGGCGGTCTGGCGGGTTCGGAATGCGCGATCCAGCTGGCAGACCGCGGTTTTGCCGTAAAGCTGTGCGAGATGCGCCCCCAGGTTAGCTCCCCGGCTCACCATACCGATCACTTGGCAGAGCTCGTCTGCTCCAATTCGTTTAAGTCGACCCGTCCGGATTCCGCGGCTGGTTTGCTGAAGGCCGAGCTTAAGCGCATGGGTTCAGTCCTGCTCGATTGCGCCCATCGCGCGGCTGTTCCCGCCGGCGGTGCCCTGGCGGTCGACCGCGT
>CABVDJ010000026.1 GCA_902497025.1 uncultured Collinsella sp.
GCAAAGGAAAGCACTTAATGTGCTTTCCGTCTTGCGCAGGACTGTAGAGCAGCAAACTTAACCCGCCCCGGCCCCGATGGCCCCAGACCGGCGGGATACACAGGTTCAGATGGGGCTTTGATGCATGGGTGGTCTGTTGTTGTGCAAATGGGTATCATACTGTGGTTATTGCATCGACTCTGTGATGCATGTTTGTACGTTCCCGGCGGTCGGTTTGCCAGAAGCGCCCCGTCGGTTGTTCCAGACCCGTTTCGAAGAAAGGAAACCACACTAACCTATGGCAGCTAAAAAATCATCTCCCTTGAAGATCATTCCGCTCGGCGGCCTTGACGGCATCGGTAAGAACATGACGGTCTTCGAGTGCGGCGACGACATGGTGCTCGTCGACGCCGGACTTATGTTCCCCGACGACTCCCAGCCCGGTATCGACCTGGTGCTTCCTGACTACACCTACGTTCTTGAAAACGAGGAGAAGCTCCGCGGTATCGTCGTCACCCACGGCCATGAGGATCACACCGGTTCGCTTCCGTACCTGCTGCAGGACCTCAACAAAAAGGTGCCCATCTTTTCGAGCAAGCTGACGCTTGGCTTTATCGAGGGCAAGCTTTCTGAGTTCCGCATCCGCGCGCCCAAGTTCCGTGAGGTCAAGGGCGGCAGCCACGTCAATCTGGGTGGCATCTCGCTCGATTTCTTCTCGATGACGCACTCTATCCCCGGCGCTCTGGGCGTGTTCATCCGCACCAATCAGGGCACTGTTATGCACACCGGCGACTTTAAGCTCGACCAGACGCCCATCGACGGCGTCACGCCCGACTATGCCGCTATCAGCCGCTTTGCCAAGCAGGGCATCGACCTGCTGCTTTCCGACTCCACCAATGCCACGGTTCCCGGCTTTACCAAGTCCGAGGCCGAGGTTGGTCCCAACCTGCTGCATGCCATCAAGAACGCCTCGGGCCGCGTGTTCGTCGCGTCGTTCTCGAGCCATATCCATCGCCTGCAGCAGATCTGCGATGCCGCCCGCAAGTGCGGCCGTAAGGTCGTTGTGACCGGTCGCTCCATGCTCACCAACACCCGCGTCGCGCGCGAGCTGGGCTACCTCAACATCGACGATGCCGATATCATCGATGCCTTCGATATCGATAACCTGCCCGACGACAAGATCGTCGTCATGTGCACCGGTTCGCAGGGCGAGCCGCTGTCGGCCCTGTCCCGCATGGCCAACGGAGAGCACAAGACGCTCTCCATCCACGAGGGCGATACCGTTATCCTCTCGGCAACTCCTGTTCCCGGCAACGAGAAGGCCGTCCAGCAGGTCGTCAACAGCCTGGCCAAGCTCGGTTGCGACGTGTGGGATAAGAACCGCGCTCTTGTCCACGTCTCGGGCCACGGCAGCCAGGAGGAGCTTAAGCTCCTGATGGCCATGGCCAAGCCCACGTACTTTATGCCGGTTCACGGTGAGGCCGTGCATCTGCGCGCCCATGCCCAGCTGGCCCGCAAGATGGGCATCAAGGACGATCATATCTTTATCCTCGATAACGGCGACACGCTCGAGATGCGCGGTGGTATCGTCAAGCGTGGTACGCCCGTCGAGTCCGGCGTCGTTTACGTCGACGGCCTGCGTATCGGCGATACCGACCCCATCGTCTTGCGCGATCGCCAGAAGCTCGCCAACGACGGTATGGTTACCGCTGTTGCCATCGTCTCGCTCAAGCACAAGAAGATTGAGGCTATCGAGTTCTCGGGCCGCGGTGTCTCGTTTGCCATCGACGACCAGTTCTCCGAGGATGCCTCCGCGTCCATCATGAAGACGATCGAGAAGGGCAAGTTTAGCTTTACGAGCAGCGGCTCCGATGCCATTCGCAAGGCCGTGCGCGATTCGCTCTCCAACTTTATTTGGAGCCGTACGCGCACCCGTCCGATGATCATCCCGGTCGTCATGGAGGTTTAGTTTGGCGCGCGGATCTGCACAAAACGCCAAAGGCAACAAGGCCAATAACCAACCGGCATCTGCTAAGGGTGCCGGTTCCCATCTGCGTGCCAATAAGGGCCACGAGGCCGACTTTGACGATTTTGAGCCCTTGGTCGAGCCCTCGGCCAACCGCGATATCGCCGGCGTGGTCATCGCCGTTTTGGCGATTGCGTCCTTCATTGCCGTGATTTCGCCGGCGACCGCACCCGTTACGGCTGCGGTTGCCGGTTTCTACCACCTGGGCTTTGGTCTGGGCGCCTACGTGCTGCCGATCGTCATTTTGCTGTTTGCCGCCACGCTCTTTTTAGGCGAGGACTCGCCGCTCAACGCGCGCTCTGTTGCGGGCGGCGCCGTGGTCTTTATCGCCGTCGTCTCCATTCTGTCGCTGATGGTGCCGGGTACGAGCGACTCGTGCGACCTTATGTTCACGCCGCAAAACCTGTCCGCCGCGGGTGGCTACATCGGTGCGTTTATTGCGAGTGCACTGCAGAATGCCCTGGGTAAGCCTATCGCGATGGTGGTCCTGTTGGGTCTGGCCGTCGTTGGTTTTGTCATCATCGGCTTTTCGGTGGGTGGCGTGCTGCGCTCTGCTCGCGACCGTGCGGCCGATTTTGCCGAGCGCCGTCGTGCCGACGTCAACGCGAGCCCGTGGGGTGACGATGAAGCCCTGTCGGTGCCCGGCGTTGCCCGTCCTCACCTGAGCATTCTTCGTCAAAAGGGCTCCGATGCTGCCGTGACCACGGTTATGGGCAACGATGTGGACCCGGTTTTGGACAATGACGACGAGGACGAGGATCCGTTTGTCGACGTGTTCGAGTCGGTTGAGGCTGAGCGCGCTAAGACGACGCTGCTGCCGCGCCGCCATGCCAAGAAGGGCAAGGCTGCGCCTAAGCTCAATACAAGCGAGCCCGACCCGTCTTGGTCCGATAGCGAGATTGAGCTCGCTGAGGGCGATGACGAGGACGACGAGGCCCCGATTGAGACCGCAAAGACAACTTTGCTGCCGCGTCGCCATGCAAAGCGCGACCAGGTAACTGGCCAGCTTTCGATGGAAGACGACCCCGATAAGATCGACGAGTCCGAGCCGCCGTTTGCCGTGAATCCCGTCTCGGCAGCACCTCAGATTCCCGACTTCTTGAAGCATCCCAAGGTTGCCGATGCGTCTGCCTCGAGTGCTGTCGAATCGGCTGCGGCTAGCGATGGGGGAGCGGACGGCGGCGCCGCAGATAACGAGGGCGAAGAAGAGGACGGCCTCAAGCTTCCGCCGCTCGAGATCCTGCACGCCAACCCGCAGTCGGCGTCCTCCGCGTCATCTGACAAGGAGCTGGAACAGACTGCCGAGTCACTGCAATCCACCTTGCTTGAGTTTGGCCGCAGTGCCCGCGTGGTCGGCTGGATCGCCGGCCCCACGGTTACGACCTTTAAGCTTCAGCCCGGCGAGGGCGAGCGCGTGAGTAAGATCTCGAGCCTCGAGGACGATATCGCGCTTTCGCTCGCTGCCCAGTCGGTGCGTATCTTTGCCCCGATCCCCGGCACCTCGCTCGTGGGCATCGAGATTCCTAATCGCAAGCGCCAAAACGTCAATTTGGGCGACGTGCTGCCCTATGTGAAGGGCGGTCCGCTCGAGCTGGCCATCGGCCGCGATGCCGAGGGCACGCCGGTTGTCGCCGACCTCGCCAAGATGCCCCACCTGCTTATTGCCGGTACCACAGGTTCCGGTAAGTCGGTGATGATCAATTCCATCATCACGACCCTGCTCATGCGCGCCCTTCCCGAGGATGTTCGCCTGATCATGGTCGACCCCAAGCGCGTCGAGCTTGCGGGCTATAACGGTCTCCCGCATCTCTATGTCCCCGTGGTGACCGAGCCCAAGCAGGCCGCGAGCGCTCTGCAATGGGCCGTGTCCGAGATGGAGCGTCGCCTGAAGGTCTTCGAGCGCCTTAACGTGCGTAAGATCTCGACCTACAACGAAAAGCAGGCCGCCGGCGAGTTTGAGCATTACGACAACCCGCCGCAAAAGATGCCCTACCTGGTCATCATCATTGACGAGCTTTCGGACCTGATGATGGTCGCCGGTAAGGATGTCGAGGCGTCGATTGTGCGTATCGCCCAGCTGGGCCGTGCCGCCGGTATCCACCTTATCGTGGCCACGCAGCGCCCCAGTTCCAACGTGGTGACGGGCCTCATCAAGGCCAACATCACCAACCGCATCGCCTTTAACGTCGCCACGGGCATCGACTCGCGCGTCATCATCGACCAGATGGGTGCCGAAAAGCTCACCGGTTTGGGCGACATGCTGTTCTCCAAGGTCGACTGGGGCAAGCCTCGCCGTATCCAAGGCTGCTTTGTCTCGGACGACGAAATCAACGAGATTGTCGAGTTCGTCAAGTCGCAGAGCGAGCCCGATTACCACGAGGAGATCCTGTCTGCCGTGGCGCCCGCTTCCATGTCCATGGCGGGTGGCGGCGGCATTGTCCGCACCGGAGTCGCCGAGCCGCAAGACGATGATCCGCTCATTTGGGAAGCCGCCCATATTGTGGTGGAATCGCAGCTTGGCTCCACATCTGGCCTGCAACGTCGTCTGAAGGTTGGCTATGCGCGTGCCGGGCGTATTATGGACATGCTGGAAGAAAAGGGTGTCGTCGGCCCGCCCGACGGTTCCAAGCCGCGCGAGGTCCTGTTGGACGAGGAGGGGCTTGCCGCGCTGGAGTCTGTCGACGCCGAGATGGCACGTGAAGATCGTGAGTTTGGAGGATTCTGATGGCTGCACGCTTTGGTGACATGCTGCTCGAGCAGCGTCGCCGAATGGGCCTTTCCATTCAGCAGGTCGCCAATACCATCAAAATCAGGCCGCAGATCATCGAGTTTTTCGAGACCGGTAACTTTGCTTCGATGCCGCCGCGCGGCTATGCGCAGGGCATGATTTCGAGCTATGCTCGCTTTTTGGGCCTCAATCCGCGCGATGTCGTCAATGCCTACTTTGACGACCTGATGGCATACGAACGCGAGACGTCGCAGCAGGGCGGTCGTTTTCAGGACGCCGCCGGCTACGTCAATTCGCGTTCCTCGGTCGATAACGGGCGCTTCCTGATGGTTCAGGGCGGTCGTTCGACCCGCTATGGACAGCGTCCTCAGCAGGCCGGTTATATTACCGAGACGGGTTCGGGCGAGGAGATTCGCTCACAGCGTGACCGGTTCCGCAGTACGCCGATGCCCGAGGACCGTGCACTTCCCGCTGCTCGCGGCGTGGCGCGTGACCCTCGTGCCGGCTACGGCGACGGCGGCTATTGCGATCGCGGTTACCGTGGTGCCTCTACGGGACGCTCTCGCGGTGGCTATGCGGATGCCGATACCACGCAGCTGACGCCGCGTCTTCGCTCTCAATCACAGCCGTATGGCCAGCGCTCTTCGGCTCCGCGTTCGGGCCGGCGTGGCTATCAAGGCCGCGGTGAACTTGCGCCCCGCTCGGGTCAGCGCAGCCTTCAGAGTCAGGGCGGCTATCGCGGCCGTTCCGATAGCAATCGCGGTCGTATGCCTCAGGGAGGCGGCCGCAGCAGTTCCAGTCGTGGACGCGGCGGATCACGTACTCCTCAAAACAACGGGCTCGATCCGCGTATCGTTTACGCCGGGATCGGTGCCGTTGTGCTGCTGTTGATTGTGCTCATCGTGGTGCTTCTGCGCGGCTGCGCATCTTCGACGCCCGAGACCACGCCCGAGACGCCCGCTGTTACCAAGACGACGACCAAGAAATCTTCTAAGAAGTCCGAAACGGTCGACGAGGACGAAGACACCGATGAGGCAACGGATGAGTCGGCTGATTCGGACGCTACCAAGACGACGGCAAAGAAGGAAGAGAACGAGGTCACGAAGGTCAAGGTCTCGGTTGCCAAGGGAAAGACCGCGTGGATTGAGGTCAAGGTCGACGGCAAGTCGGTCTATGGCGCCCAGGCGACTGGCCCCTTTGAGCAGGAGTACACGCCCGAGTCCTCAATCGAGATCACCACGTCCAAGCCTTCCGATGTCACCGTTACCAAGAACGGTGAAAAGGTCCGTTACGATACCAAGACCTCGGGCGTGGCGCGCGTGACGATCACCGTTCCCAAGAAGGAGACCACCGACTCCGAGAATGGTGAAAGTACTGATGGTACCGACACCACCGATGGTACCGATACCACCGACGGTGCCGATGCCCAGTCCACGGATGGCGCCGATACCGCATCTGACGGTCAGACGCCCACCGATTCTACCGACTATTCGTACGATAGCTACTAAGCCGCTCGTACGCGAAAGGAAACATCATGGCTAAAGATTCCAGCTTCGACGTCGTGTCCGAGGTCAACATGCAAGAGGTCGACAACGCCTTTCAGCAGACCACGCGCGAGATTTCCCAGCGCTATGACCTTAAGGATTCCGGCGCCACGATCGAGCTTTCGAAGGGCGACAAGCTCTTTACGATCAACGCCCCGGCCGACTTTGTCTCCAAGCAGATTATCGACGTGCTGAGCTCCAAGCTCATCAAGCGCGGCATCGACCTCAAGGCTGTCTCGTGGGATGCTCCGCAGGCGGCATCGGGCGGCACCGTGCGCGTGCTCGGCCATATCGTCGAGGGTATCGACCAGGCGACCGCCAAGAAGATCAACAAGGACATCAAGGATCAAAAGCTCAAGGTCAAGGTGACCATCGAGGCCGACAAGCTGCGTGTTTCCTCTGCTTCGAAGGACGCGTTGCAGACCGTGATCCAGTTTCTGCGCGACCAGGACTACGGCCAGCCGCTGCAGTTCACCAACTACCGCTAATATCATTCGAAAGGACCGCTCTCCAACATGGATACACCGTTGGGCTCCGTGCTCTACATCACCCTCGGGTGCGCTAAGAACGAGGTTGACACCGACCGCATGCGTTCTCTTTTGACCGCCGCAGGCTACGAGGAGGCATTCGATCCGCAGGATGCCGATATCGCCATCGTCAATACATGCTCGTTCCTCGCCTCCGCAACGTCCGAGAGCATCGAGACCACGCTCGAGCTCGCCAACGAGGTTCAGGACGGCGTTCGTTCTTGCCCCATCGTCATGTGCGGCTGCGTGCCGTCGCGCTATGGCGACGATCTGCCTGACGAGCTGCCCGAGGTCGCTGCCTTTGTGAAGGCCGACGAGGAAGACGGCATCGTGGCGGTCATCGATGGCGTGCTGGGTGTCGAGCGTGAGATTGCTGCCTATATTCCGCAGGTCAAGCGCACTGTCGAGGGCGCTGTCGCCTACGTCAAGATTTCCGATGGCTGCAACCGCTTCTGCAGCTTCTGCATGATCCCCTATATTCGCGGTCGCTATCATTCGCGCAATGCCGAGAGCATTATCTCCGAGGTGCGCGACCTGGTTGCCGGCGGTGTGCGCGAGATCGTGCTGATCGGCCAGGACACGGGCATCTGGGGTACCGACTTTGCCGACGAGGACGTCGCCGATGGCTCGCCGCGCAATCTGGCGCAGCTGCTGCGTGCCGTCGCCGAGGCCGTGCGCCCGCACAACGTCTGGGTCCGCGTGCTCTACCTGCAGCCCGAGGGCATGACTGACGAACTCATCGAGACGATACGCGATACGCCCGAGGTGCTGCCCTATATCGATATCCCCGTGCAGCACTGCGACGCGCGCATCCTCAAGGCCATGCGTCGCTCCGGTTCGCGCCAGGAGCTCGAGGACCTGTTCCGCGACCTTCGCGAGCGCATCCCCGGTATCGTGATTCGCTCCACGGCCATGGTCGGCTTCCCGACCGAGACCGACGACGAGTTTCGTGATCTTATCGACTTTATGGACACCGTCGGCTTTGACTACACGAGCGTCTTTGCCTACTCGCAGGAGGAGGGCAGCCTGGCCGCTAAGATGGAGGGTCAGGTCGACGAAGAGGTCAAGCTCGAGCGCGCCCAGGAGGCCATGGACCTGGCCGAGTCGCTCGGTTTTGCCGCCACCGCCGCACATGTGGGCGAGCGCGCCCAGGTGATCGTCGACGGTATCGAAGAAACCGAGGACGGCGCCGAGCTGATCGGCCATGCCTGGTTCCAGGCGCCCGATTCCGATGGCGCGGTGCACTTGGATGCCAGTGAGGCATCTGTGGGCGATATTCTGACTGTCGAGTTTACCGATAGCTTCTGCTATGAGCTTATCGGCCATGTTGTGGAGTAGGAGAGCATCGTGGCAAACGAGAGCAATAAGGAACTGACGAGTGTTTGGACGCCCGCCAACATCGTGACGTGCGTTCGCATCGTTTTTATCCCGGTGTTCATGATCGTGTCGGCGCTTTCTCACACGAGTGTTGCCGGTACGGATTGGAGCACCTTCGACGGCCCGCTCGCCGCCGCTGCCTTCATTCTGTATGTGATCCTGTCGTGCACCGATAAGGTCGACGGTTATCTGGCGCGTTCGCGCAACGAGATCACCGACTTCGGTAAATTCTTGGACCCCATCGCCGATAAGCTGCTCGTGTTTTCGGCCCTGCTGCTGTTCTTGGATTTTGGCGCGGTGACCGTGTGGTCCGTGTTCATTATCCTGTTCCGTGAGCTTCTGGTGAGCGCCCTTCGCATGGTCGCGAGTGCGGCCGGTGTGGTCGTTGCGGCCGATAAGCTCGGCAAGTACAAGACGGCGACCACGATGGTCTCCATCTGCGGTTACCTGTGCGTTTTTGCTATGGCCGGCTTGCACCTTGGCCCGGTGGCGCTGACGCTCGGCATCTACTCGGTGTCGCGCTTCCTGTATGCCGTTGCCGTTGTCTTGACCGTTATCTCGGGCGCCCAGTACTTCTGGAACTGCCGCAAGATCGTCTTTTCGGTCTAGGTCCTGGTGGGTATGACGGACTCTTTTGAGCAGATTTCCGCACATAACGAGGAGCTGGCGCGCGATATCGTCGAGCGCGCGAGCGCTCGGGGTGTGACGGTTTCGACGGCTGAGTCGCTGACGGCGGGTATGATCGCCTCGACGATTGCGGATATCCCGGGCGCCTCGGCGGTGCTGCGTGGCGGTGCGGTGACCTACTGCGATGAGATTAAGCATCGCGTGCTGGGTGTTGAGCAGGAGACGCTCGACCGCTACACCGCGGTGTCGCATCAAACTGCGCGCGAGATGGCGTCGGGTTCGCTGGAGCTGTACCAGAGCGATATTGCAGTGAGCGCAACGGGTTATGCCGGCCCCGGCGGTGGTACTGAGGACGATCCTGCTGGCACTTTCTATATTGGCTGGGCACATCGTTCCGCCGATGGGGGAGTGCCGGTCGTGGACTCTGTGCGCTGCCACTATGAGGGCGACCGTTCGTGTGTTCGTGCCCATGCGGTCACGGAGGCATTGGGTCGCATTGTCTGCGTGCTCGATTCTATGGAATAGACGTGTTTTAAGGGGCCTCCGGGCCCCTTAATTGTGGAGATGGGGACCTCAGAAGAATTTAGCGTTTGTGCTGTTCATAGGTGTATTTTTGCCTGCCTTGTTCTTATTTGGCCCTTTATGGTCAAGCATTTGGTCAGTGTTTGGTCGGCTTTTGGTTGGGTTTTGGAAAGGTCGGTTGCATATGATTTATCTGAACGGTTGACCACGAACAGCCGTTCGTTTATTATCGATGCAGGTTGTTAAGAGGAGGGCTATTCATGGCCAAGAATTCAGGTCCCGTACGTACCGTTCATGCTCGCACGACGGGTAAAGAGCGCGATGAGATGATCGCCACCACCAAGGCTGAGATCGAGAAGAAATTCGGCCAGGGTTCCATCATGAGGTACGGCGACGGTGGCCCCGAGCTCGAGGTCGAGGCCATCCCTACGGGCGCTCTGGCACTCGATGCCGCGCTGGGTATCGGCGGTGTGCCGCGTGGCCGTATCGTCGAGATTTACGGTCCTGAGTCCTCCGGTAAGACGACGCTTTCGCTCGAGATCCTGGCCGAGGCCCAGGCAATGGGTGGCGTTGTGGCATTTATCGATGCCGAGCATGCGCTCGATCCCACTTATGCCGCGCGTATCGGCGTGGATATCGACGAGGTGCTCATTTCTCAGCCTGATACGGGCGAGCAGGCGCTCGAGATTGTTGACATGCTCGTGCGTTCCGGCGCCATCGATGCCATCGTTGTTGACTCCGTCGCCGCGCTGACCCCGCGTGCCGAGATCGAGGGAGAAATTGGCGACACTACGGTCGGTCTTCAGGCTCGCCTGATGAGCCAAGCGCTCCGCAAGCTCGCCGGCTCGCTGTCTAAGTCCAACACGACGTGCATCTTCATTAACCAGCTGCGTGAGAAGATCGGCGTCATGTTCGGCAACCCCGAGACCACGACGGGCGGCCGCGCCCTTAAATTCTTCTCTTCGGTGCGTATCGACATTCGCCGTATCGATAGCATTAAGCTTAAGGACGAGGTTATCGGTAACCGCGTGCGCGCTAAGGTCGTTAAGAACAAGGTGGCAGCTCCGTTCCGTTCTGCTGAGTTCGACATTATGTACGGTACGGGCATCTCTAAGGAGGGCTCGATTCTGGACATGGCTGTCGAGTGCGGCATCTGTAAGAAGATGGGCTCCTGGTTTGCCTATGGCGAGGACAAGCTCGGCAACGGTCGCGAGGCCGCCAAGGCGTTCCTGCGCGAACACCCCGATTGCGCTGACGAGATTGAGCATAAGGTCCGCCTTGCCTGCGGGCTTGAGTTTGATGACGATGCTCCGTCCGAGGTCGAGCTGACCGATCAGCCTGCGCCTGAGGAGTTTGACGAGCTTTACGCCATCGATGGTTCCGCCATGCTCGATGATGACGACGAGTAGCGGTTACGCTCATGTCGTATACGGTGACCGAGGCCACGGTCGTCTTTCTCGATAAGAAGGCGGCCTCCTCGTTCTCGAGCGGGTATGCGTCCAAAAAGCCTTGCGCACATATCGATTGTGAGCTTGAGGGCGGTTTTGAGCGGTCCATTTGGATTCCCGTGCGGGTCGCGCGGCTGTATGTCAAAAACCGCCCCGATCTTCCCTGTGATTGGGACAACTTTCGTGAGGCGGTGCAGCTCATCGAGCGTAAATGTGCACTTACCATGGTGACCGAGATGTTATCGCGCCGCGACCATGCGACGGGTGAGGTCCGTGACAAGTTGGCTCGCTACGGCTTTCGCCAGCCCGCGATTGATTTCGCCGTCGAGCGCGCCACCGAGTATCGCTTTTTAGACGAGAACCGCTTTTGCTCGTACTTTATCGAGGAACGCAAGCGGCGCGGTTGGGGACAGCGCAAAATCGAGACCGAGCTCAAGCGACGTCATGTTGTGCTCGATGACATTCCCGGTTATCCCGAGGATTATTTTGCCGTCGAAGACGATTTGGCGCGTGCGTCAGCCCTGCTCGCCAAGCGGCGTGTTCCAGAGACGCGCGGATTCGAAAAACTGGTTCGGTTTTTGATGGGCAAGGGCTTCTCGTATCACATCGCCGCCGATGCCGTTAAGGTACGTCTCGATGCCGAATGCGAGGAATGTGCGCTTTAGGCGTATGCGTTTTGTGGCCCCGCCGTTCACCGCGTTTTAGCCGCCGTACTGGGGCCATTTATTTGACAGTTGTTGTGGTTCAACGTACGATAAACACTGTCATTTGCTTTGTGATATGTGCTCATCTGTGATGAGTTTGTTTATATGTTTATCTGTATCCGACCCGCATAAGCTGCGCCCATATTACTCAAATGTCGCGAGCCGTTCATAAGGACGGTTCGCTTTGTTGTGTAACGAATCCATAAAAAGGAGTGAGCATGCCTATCATTGCAGCGCTCGTTGGCATCGTTTTGGGTGCCATCGCCGCCATTGCCTACATGCGCACCGCCAAGCAGGGTAGTCTTCACGAGGCCGACGAAAAGATCCAGTCGGCACACGCACAGGCTGAGTCCCTGATCGGTGATGCAAAGCGTCAGGCCGAGACCCTCAAAAAAGAGGCTCTGCTCGAGGCTAAAGAGGAGATCATCAAGAACAAGCAGGCCGCCGAGGCCGAGGACAAGCAGCGTAAGAGCGAGATTCGTACGCTCGAGAACCGCGTGATGCAGCGCGAGGAATCCCTCGATCGCCGCAACGACGCTCTCGACAAGCGCGAGCATCAGCTGTCCAGTCAGGCCGGTCAGGTCGAGAAGCGCTCCCGTGAGCTCGAGGAGCTCTGCGCAAAGCAGACCTCCGAGCTCGAGCGTATCGCCGACCTTACCCGCGAGGATGCCCACAAGGAGCTCCTCGATAAGGTTCGCGGCGAGGTCACCCACGAGGCCGCCACGATCATTCGCGAGTCCGAGCAGCAGGTTCGCGCCGAGTGCCACAAGACCGCCCAGGAGATTCTGTCCCTGGCGATTCAGCGCTGCGCTGCCGACCACACTGCCGAGGTCACCGTTACCTCCGTGCACATTCCCTCTGATGACCTCAAGGGCCGTATCATCGGTCGCGAGGGTCGCAACATCCGGACCTTCGAGCAGGTTTCCGGCGTCAACCTCGTGATCGACGACACGCCCGAGACCGTCGTTCTTTCGAGCTTCGATCCGGTCCGTCGTGAGACCGCCCGTGTCGCCCTCGAGAACCTCATCGCCGACGGCCGCATTCACCCTGCCCGCATCGAGGAGATGTATCACAAGGCTGCCGACCTGGTTCAGCAGCGCGTGCGCGAGGCTGGCGAGCAGGCTGCCTTCGATACCGGCATCCACGACCTGCACCCCGAGATCGTCAAGACCCTTGGTGCTTTGCGCTACCGTACCTCGTTTGGTCAGAACGTGCTTCAGCACTCCCTCGAAGTCTCTGATCTGTGCGGAGTGATGGCTTCCGAGCTTGGCCTGGACGTTGTGACTGCCAAGCGCGCCGGCCTGCTTCACGACCTGGGCAAGGCAATTGACCACGACGTCGAGGGCCCGCATGCCGTCATTGGCGCCGAGCTTGCCCGCCGTTATGGCGAGAAGCCCGTTATCGTCCACGCTATCGAGGCTCACCATGCCGACGTCGACCCCAACACGGTGCTCGATGTCCTGGTACAGGCCGCCGATGCTGTCTCTGCCTCTCGCCCCGGTGCCCGTCGCGAGTCTGCCGAGAACTACATCAAGCGTCTTGAGAAGCTCGAGGAGATCGCCAACTCCCATGACGGCGTCGAGCGTACCTATGCCATGCAGGCTGGTCGCGAGGTCCACGTCATGGTTCAGCCGGACAAGATCTCCGATGCCCAGTCCACGGTTCTGGCTCATGATATCGCCCATCAGATCGAGGAAGAGATGGAGTATCCCGGTCAGGTGCGCGTCGTCGTGATTCGCGAGAGCCGCGCTGTCGATATCGCTAAATAACATGAGTGACGCGAACGAGCTCATCTCATTTATCGCGTCGATGTCGGGGGAAGGCAACCTTCGCGTTGAGGAGAACCTTGGCGAGGGGTATGTCCGCCTCCGCGTTTCGGAGGCCGAGCGGCGCCAGGCAAAGCACGACATTCAGCATGTCGAGGATATCGTCATCGAAATGCTCCGTAATGCTCGCGATGCCGGCGCCGACAAGGTCTTTCTCGCTACGACCAAGGAAGATGGCGTCCGCACGCTTGTCTTTCTGGATAACGGCTCGGGTGTTCCGCAGGATATGCAAGAGCGAATCTTCGATGCTCGCGTTACCTCCAAGCTCGAGAGCATGAAGATGGACCGTTGGGGCGTTCACGGTCGTGGCATGGCATTGTTTTCGATCAAGCAGAACACCGACGAGGCCCGTGTGGTCACGTCCGGTGTCGATCTTGGTTCAGCCTTTAAGGTGAGCGTTGCGGCCGACCGCCTCAGTGAGCGCGCCGATCAGTCCAGCTGGCCCCAGGCCGTCAAGGATGAGGACGGACGTTATGTCTGTGCTCGCGGTCCGCATAATATTATTCGCGCTGCTTGTGAGTTTGCGCTCGAGGAGTTGCGTGGTTGCGATGTTTATCTTGGTTCTCCGTCTGAGATTGCCGCGACCCTTTATGCTCAGGCGTCAAGTCGGCTCGATACGTCCCGTCTCCTGTTCATTGACGACGAGAGCGAGCTTCCGGTTGTCGATCGTTTAGGCCTTGCCTCCGATGCCGAGGACTTTATCCGTATCTGCTCGGGTTTGGGTCTTGAGATGTCCGAGCGCACGGCTCATCGCATTTTGGCAGGGCAGATTAAGCCCGTTCGCGGTGTGACCGCGCGTCTGCTGCGCGAGCGTGATTCGTCTTCGGATGCGCCGGCTCCTGTCGATCTCGCGAAGGATCGTCGCGGGCTACGTATTGCTAAGGATGACATGGCACAGTTTTCGCGCGCTGTGGAGCGCGACTTTAATGACCTTGCCGCCCGGTACTATCTCAACCTTTGCGGCGACCCAAAGATTCGCGTTTCGCGTGATCGAATCACCGTGACCTTCGATCTTGCCAAAGAGGAATAGTGCCTTTACCGAGTCCACTCGGTACGATAAAGTTATTGCAGTTAAAACGTACTTTTAAACGCAGGAGTTTCTTCATGGATTGCCTGAAGGTATCAAGCAAATCATCGCCCGCGTCCGTTGCCGGCGCCATCGCCGGCATGGTCAAGGATGGTGTACCCGTCAACATCCAGTGTGTCGGCGCCGGTGCGGTCAACCAGGCCATTAAGGCCGTGGCTATCGCGCGCGGTTTTTTGATTCCAACCGGTTTTGATATTTCCTGCGCGCCCGTGTTCTCCGACATCCTCATTAACGGGGAGTCGCGCACGGCCATCCGCCTTTCTATCTACGTTCACCAGATCAATCGAGCTGCTATGGATAACGTCGTCATTGATGATGTTAAGCCTGTGGCATAGCTTCTGCTTGCCTCGATTCGCCTCCCTTCCATCGTTAGGACTTATGCACATGGACCAGCGTTCCGTACGCGATATTCTTGCCGGAAAAACCTACTTTATCCGCACCTTTGGCTGCCAGATGAATCAGCACGACTCCGAGCGTGTGAGCGGTCTGCTTGATTCGCATGGCTGCCTCATGGCGCTCGATCTCGCACATGCCGATATCGTTGTCTTTATGACATGCTGCGTGCGCGAGGCCGCCGATACTCGCCTGTACGGTCAGTGCAATTCCTGCAAAAGCCTGCCGCCTTCGCCTTCGGGTAAGCGCGTGGTTGCCGTTGGCGGTTGCATCGCGCAGCGCGATGGCGAAGGCCTGCTCACCAACGTCGATAACGTCAATGTCATCTTTGGTACGCATTCCATCGCACATGTGGCCGAGCTCATTGCCGAGGCGTTCCTTGACGGCAAGCGTCATATCCGCACCAATGAGCATGAGGATACGGATGCCATGAGCATGCCGTGGCATCGCGAGACCCAGTATCACGCCTGGGTGCCCATCATGACGGGCTGCAATAATTTCTGCACCTACTGCATCGTGCCGTACGTGCGCGGTCGCGAAAAGAGCCGCCCCTTCGAGGAGATTGTCGACGAGGTGACCGGTTTGGTGCGCCAGGGCGTGCGCGAGATTACGCTGCTGGGCCAAAACGTTAACTCATATGGTCGCGATCTGTTTGGCAAGCCGCGTTTTGCCGATTTGCTGCGCGCGGTGGGCGATACGGGCGTCGAGCGCATTTTCTTTACCTCTTCTCATCCTAAGGATCTGCTGCCCGAGACCATCGACGCTATGGCCGAGACGCCCGCCGTCATGCCGCAGCTTCACTTGGCCGTTCAGTCGGGCTCCACGCGCATCCTCAAAGAGATGAATCGCCGTTATACACGCGAGGACTATCTGGGCCTGGTCGATCGCATTCGCAATCGCATGCCTGATATCGCGCTCTCGACCGACATTATCGTTGGCTTCCCGGGCGAGACTGAAGAGGACTTTGAGCAGACGCTCTCACTTGCCGAGACGGTCCGCTATGCTCAGGCCTATACTTTCATCTATTCCAAGCGCGCCGGTACTCCGGCCGCCGAGATTGACGATCCTACGCCGCATGAGGTTATTCTCGAGCGTTTCAACCGCCTGGTTAAGGTTATCGAGACCACGGCACACGAGTATAACCAGGGTGAGCTTCACACTGTGGTGCCGGCGCTCATTGAGGGAACGAGTAAAAAGAACGACGCGGTCCTGCTGGGCAAGAGTCCCAAGAATCAGACCGTGCATGCGCCTATCCCCGAGGGTTACAGCATCGATCAGCTCGTTGGCAAGATCGTTGATGTTGACGTCGACGTTGCCAAGACCTGGTATTTGTCCGGCTCCGTTGTGGGCGAGCCGCGCTAATGGTTTCTCCCGGGGCAGGTCTTTCCGCCGTTGCGATCGTCGGTCCGACGGCGGTTGGTAAGAGCGATGTTGCCGACCGTTTGGCAGCTCGTCTTTCGTCCGAAGTGCTGTCGTGCGATGCGATGCAAATCTATCGCGGCATGGACATCGGTACTGCAAAGATGGCGCCCGATGAGTGTACGGCGCCGCTGCGTCTCGTCGACATTGTAGAGCCGGGTGTGGCATATTCTGCTGCGCTTTATCAGGCTGACGCTCGTGTGCATGTTGAGCGTTTGCTTGGCGAGGGCCGCCTACCGGTGTTTTGCGGGGGCACAGGCTTGTATCTCAAGGCCGCCCTGGATGAGATGGATTTTCCCTCGGGCGAGCTTGAGGACGATCGTCGCGCGGGGTATCAGGAACTTGCCGAGCGCATAGGCGAGGAAGCGCTGCACGCGCTGCTTGCCGAGCGTGACCCCGAGTCCGCTGCGGTCATCCACCCCCATAATGTTCGTCGCGTGATTCGCGCGCTCGAAATGCACGATGATGGAGTGTCCTACGCGCAGCAAAAGTCGCAGTTTAGTGTTCCGCGCGAGCATTATCATGCCCTATGGTTTGGTCTGACGCGTAATCGCGAGGTGCTCTACGAGCGCATTAACCTGCGTGTCGATCTGATGTTTGAACAGGGTCTTGTTGATGAGGTTCGCGGTCTTATGGACCAGGGTCTGGGAGATGCCCTGACTTCGATGCAGGCAATTGGCTATAAAGAGATCATCGATGCTTTCAATGGCGTGACGAGCATGGATGAGGCTCGCGAACTCATTAAGATGCGTTCGCGTCGCTATGCCAAACGTCAGCTTTCGTGGTTTAAGCGCGATGACCGTATCGTGTGGTTTGATATGGATGAATTTACGATCGATGAGGTCGTTGAGGATATCCTGCATCGTATTGAGGCTGCCTAATGGCCCGTTTTCCCCTTGTTCCCACGGCACCCGAGCCCGAGCGTGCCATATTAGTTGGTGTTGAGTGGCGCGACAATGCGTGGCCGCTCGATCGTTCGCTTGACGAGCTCGAGCGCCTGGCCCATACGGCTGGCGCCCAGTGCGTGGCGCGTTTGTCACAGCGTCTGGTCAAACCCTATCCTAAATCGTTTATCGGCTCCGGTAAGGTAGAGGAGCTTTGCGGCCTGGTTCATCGCATGGATGCCGATGTTGTTATCTTTGACGACGACCTGACGCCCTCGCAGCAATCCTATTTGGAGAAAGCCGTGGGCGAGCCGGTAAAGATTATTGATCGTACGGCACTGATCTTGGATATCTTTGGCCTTCATGCTCAGACGCGTGAGGGACGCTTACAGGTACAGCTGGCACAGCTTCAATATCTGTTGCCTCGTCTGCGTGGCATGTGGAGCCATCTCGCCAAGGAGCAGACGCGCGGCGGCATCGGCTCACGTTTTGGTCAGGGCGAAAGTCAGCTCGAGGTCGACCGTCGCCTCATTCGTAATAAGATCGCTGCGCTTCGTCGTGAGCTCAAGCAGGTTGAACAGCGTCGCGATGTTCAATCCAAGAGCCGCATTGAGTCACCGGCGTTTCGCGTCGCGTTAGCCGGTTATACCAATGCCGGTAAATCGACGTTGCTCAATCGTCTGACCGGCTCTACGGTACTTTCTCAGGACAAGCTGTTTGCTACGCTCGATCCGACGACGCGTTCGTATCGCCTGCCCGGCGGTCGCGGCATGACGATTACTGATACCGTCGGCTTTATTCAAAAGCTGCCGCATGGTCTGGTCGATGCCTTTAAATCGACGCTGTCCGAGGTGTTGGGTGCCGATCTAATTCTCAAAGTCGTAGATGCGTCTGACGAGGACTATGAGCGGCAGCTGGAGGCTGTCGACCGCGTGCTTGATGAGATCGGCGCCGGAGAGCGCCTAACGCTGACCGTATTCAATAAAATCGATCTTCTCAATAGCGTTGATCGATTAAGTTTCCGTCGTCGCTATCCGGAAGCCGTTCTGTTCTCGGCCCAAACGGGCGAGGGACTCGACGATCTCGTCGATCGCATTGCTCGCGAGGCAGCTGCCACCGATGTGTTGCTCTCCTCTGATATCCCGTATCGCGAGGGCGCTCTCATCACGCTGGTGCATGAGCAGGGAACCCTTCTGCATGAGGAATATCTCGAGGACGGCGTTCGCATTGTGGCGAAACTGCCGGCTCGTATTGCACCGCGGCTTGAGCGTTATCGTACCGAGTAGATGAGCTCCAAAATGCCCAGAATGATGGGCTGATGCAGCAGATAAAAGGGGAGTGCATGGCGTCCAAGGCTGGCGAGCGCCGGGATGGGATTGGCGTAGGTCCATTCTGGCGCTTCGAGGCTTGATGCTTGTGCTACCTGGGCAGCAAAATAGCCGGTAAGGTACATAAAGACAAACGGAATGAGCGGATAGTAGTCTCCCGAAACAAAACCCGGGCCCGGAAATCCTAGCCATGCCAGGTAGGGGAGTGGGTAGACCGCTTTTGGAATGCCCCAGGTTAGGGCAAAAAGAACAAGGCACGCCGCGATGCCCCACGAGCCCGGTAATTTTTGGAGTAGCGGACGGGTGAGTGCAACCACCGCCGTGCACGCCGCCATGCAATAAATGATGCCAAAGTTCACTGAATCGTCGACCGATACGAGCGTTGTTGCGATCCAGACGACCAAAGCTGCGGCAGCGTACTTGGCCGCTCGTTTAACATTGTTGCGTGAGAGCGTGCACATCCAACCCGCGATAAACAAAAATACCCAGCTGATGCTGGCGCGCCAGATGTCTTGAAAGACAGTCTGGGTAAACCATGGCATATCCCAGTCGTACAGGTACGCGAGATCGTAGCAAGCGTGAAAACCTGCCATTGAAATCATCGTAAACCCGCGGACGGTATCAAAGATGGTGATGCGTTTTTGCATTACGAGAACCGGCGCATCAAGCCGACGACTTTGCCCAAAATAACGGGATTTGTTGCATAGATAGGCTCCATGGTGTCATTCTCGGGCTGCAGGCGTACGCGTCCCTGCTCCTTGTAGAACGTCTTGACGGTCGCTGAACCATCAATCATGGCCACGACAATTTCGCCGTTCATGGCACTCTTTTGTTCACGGACGATGATGTAATCGCCATTGAAGATGCCGACATTGATCATTGAGCTCCCATGCACCTCAAGGATAAAGGAACCCTGATCAGTGGCGATTTCGGTCGGGATAGTAAAAGTGTCTTCGATATTCTGCTCGGCCAGAATGGGAATCCCAGCCGCGACGCGACCAACGAGCGGTAGCGAGACCGTTCCGCGAGGTGCGGTGGGCTCGTCAGATTTAGAAATTGAGACAGAGGAACCGTCCTCGTTAAAGAGTTCCAGGGCGCGCGGTTTGGTGGCATCGCGCTTGAGTAGCCCGCGCGCCTCCAGGGCAGATAGATGGGCGTGCACGGTGCTGGGGGAGGAAAGGCCCACGGCAGAAGCCATCTCGCGCACGCTGGGCGGATAACCCTTCTCCTGCTGATATTCCTTGATGAAGTCGTAAATTTGCTGCTGACGCTTGGTAATTTTGCGAGCCATCAGGGCATCCTCTCTACCCATGTCAAACAAATGTTCGAATTTTGCTTGACAGGAACAACTGTTCGAAGATAATAATAACCGAACATTCGTTCTCGCGCTAGACATTTTTGTCCGCGCGGCTTGATAAAACTGTTCTCAGCAAAACACGCGAGAGGAGAACATGATGAACGCAACGAATATGGTCCAGGGAAACCTCGCCCTTAAGCTCGAGACGCCTGCAGAACCCACTTTTACGGTTGTTCAGGGTGGCCGCTCCGGCTTTCAGCCTTTGACCGTAAAGCCTGCTCGCAATCAGCAGGCTGTAGTTGCGCCGGCTCGCGTTGCCCTGAAGGTTCCGACGATTGTCGCCGTTGCCGTTGCGCTTACGCTCTTCTTTGTCCTCGCTATGTCGGTCTTTAGCGCTCGTCACGCCGTGTATGCTGAGTCCGTTTCCAACGTTACCTACGAGACCATTCGCGTTCAGCCTGGCGATTCTCTTTGGTCTCTTGCCGAGGAATATCAAATCGAAGGCCTTTCCACGCAAGAGACTTCCGACATGATCCGTAACGTCAATCATCTGGAGCATGGCTCGCTCGCCGCCGGTGCGCATCTTAAGGTTCCTGCTCGTTCGTAATCATTATCGCGCTGCGCATGGTACCCTTGTTATCGTTTAAGAGGAGGTACTATGCGCTGTCCCAAATGCGGCAAGGCACATACCCGCGTCGTTGATTCCCGTATGCAGGAGTCAAATAACACCATTAAGCGCCGTCGCGAATGTTGCTCGTGTAACTATCGCTTTACAACGTTTGAGCGATGCGAAGACCCAATCGAGGTCATTAAGTCAGACGGAACCAAGCAGCGGTTCGATCGCAATAAGCTGCTCGTTGGCTTGATGCGCGCCACCATCAAGCGCGATATCGACACTAAGAAGCTCAATGAGATTATCGACGACATCGAGGTCGAGCTGCGTTCTCGCACGCTGACGGCCGTCACGTCCCATGAGTTGGGTGACATGGTGCTCAAGCGCTTGGCCAAGATCGACAAGGTGGCGTACATCCGCTTTGCCTCGGTCTACCGCGATTTCAAAGACGTCGATGAGTTTCTGCAAGAGCTCGACAAGCTAAGGTGATTCCATGTCCAACATTACCGTCAACATAAAGCGTCTCGACCCCACCGTCGAGCTTCCCAAATACGCCCATCCCACCGATGCCGGCTTGGATCTGCGCTCCAACGAGGACTGCGTCCTGAAGCCCTTCGAACGCCGTCTGGTCTCTACTGGGCTGGCCATCGCCCTGCCCGATGGCTACGCCGGCTTCGTCCAGCCCCGCAGCGGTCTCGCCATCAAGCAGGGCCTGTCTATAGTCAACACGCCGGGCCTCATCGACGCCCACTACCGAGGAGAACTCAAAGTCATTCTCATTAACCTAGACCCCACGAACAACATCCAAATCAACAAAGGCGACCGCATAGCCCAACTCGTCATCCAAGAAGTCCCCACGGTTAACCTCATAGAGGTAGACGAACTGGATAAAACCGACCGAGGGGTCGGCGGTTTCGGTTCTAGCGGCGTATTGTAATGTCCGCTCACCCGTGGGAGGCCCCTATATATCATTCCATGCTCAAACATTCTCGCTGCGCTGCGAAACTGCGCGTGGAACGATATATAGGGCCCTCCCACGGGTGAGCTACGTTTGCATGCTTGCAACTACCGTGTATCTTCGCTGGTAACCGTTAGCATTAATCAATTGGTAAGCCGGTGCGACAAGGGGATTTCTCCTTTGTTGCACCGGCTTACTAGTTGGATTTCAATTTGTTTTCAAGCAAGAAGCCTCCCGTCCGGGGCTCACCCATATCGTTCCACGCGCAGTTTCGCAGCGAGCGTAGCGAAGCGAGAATGTTTGAGCATGGAATGATATGGGTGAGTCCCGGACGGGCGGGATTAGTGCGCCCTGCGAAGCGAGAATGTTTGAGCATGGAATGATATATGGGCGGCTCCCGCCGAGCAGCGGCCGTTAAGACGCTAGCGGATATGCGCTGGCTTATCGCCCCAGTAGAAGCGGCAGAATGCGCGTTTTCTTTTCTGGGGTTTGTCTACGAGCTCCATGGCTGCGATGGCGATGTCCTCGGCTGCGCGGGGGCGGCGCAGTACTTCGCCATTGATGAGCAGTGCCTTGAGCGACTCCGGATGATCGTGGAGATGGCGCAACGTCACGATTAGTTCTCGTGCGGTGGTGACATGCATGCTGGCGCCCATGCCGGTGAGCATCGTTGTGTTGGCCTTTTCCTGGCCGTATGATTTGCCCAGCAGGATCATCGGCAGATGAGCGCACAGGCACTCGGTGACGGTGAGCCCGCCCGATTTGAGGATTGCCAGGTCGCAGCCGTGCATAAGGGCTGCCATGTCGTCCACGTAGTCCAGAACCGTGACGTTTTCGAGCTTCATGGCGTCGAAGAGCGTCTTGAGGCGGGTGGCGTATTCCTCATCCTTGCCCGGCAAAAAGACAAAGTGCATGTCCTCGAAGCTGCGCAGGAAGGGGAGGGTGCGGTCCATCTCCGCGCGAAAGCGAACGTACGGTTGAGGTAAACTGGCGCCGGCCATTACCAGCACAATGGTCTTGTCGACGGGGAGGTTGAACTTCTGAAGTTCTTCCTTGCGACTGTAATCCGTGTCAAACCCGGCCCGAATGGGGATGCCTGTAATGCGAATCTTTGCTTCGGGGACCTTACGGGGGCGGAGCGTTTCGGCCATAAATTCGTTGGCAACACAGAATAAATCGGTGTCCTTGTGGGGCCACCAGCCCTCGACTTCGTAGTCGGTCGGTACGCAGATAACCGGATAATCGATACCCGTAATTACGCGGGCGCCCACGGCAACATTGGCTGCTGTGATGTGCGTTGCGACCACGGCTATAGGCCTGCGGCGACGAATATATTCGTTGAAGGCGGGGAACATAATACGCGACCATGCCGTGCCGCCACCCCAGAGAAGATGTCCCGTAAGCGTATATCGCCAAGTCAGGTCGTAAATGGGGCGCGTGGCTCCCGTAAAAGAAGCCGCGGTCTTATTGCCGTCGAATTTAATACGTCCAAAATCAAGGATATCGAGCACTTCAATTTCAATATCCTCAGGGATTCCCTTGGTGCCGCGGATAAGGTCCAATGCTTGTGCAATCGCGTTGGCGGCGGCTTTGTGGCCCGATCCAACCGATGCGTGCACAATGGTTACTAGGGGTTTTTGTGCAGGTGAAACGGTCATTTGCTCCGGTTGGGGAGTGGCTTGCATGGGCAGGGGAGCGCTATTGCTCGTCTGCGTTTGATCCATCGATAACTCCCCTTCAGATTTGTTACGCGATTTATCATTGTAGTGCATGAGTGTCATGTTCACGTAAATTTGGGTATGAGCGCAAAGAACGCCAATCTTTCGACAGGAGGTCTCTTCATGACTACCCATCAGCCGATCGATGTTGCTATTATCGGTGGCGGCCCCGCGGGCTATGCTGCCGCCATTTACGCTGCGCGCTCCAACCTAACGACGACCGTGATTGAACAGGGCATGTCGGGAGGGCAGATCGCCACAACCAATGAGGTCGAGAACTATCCGGGCATTCCGCTCTTGAGTGGCGCCGAACTCGGCGAGCGTTTTCAGCAGCATGCAGAGGGCCTGGGAGCACAGGTTACATGGAGCATGGTTACGGGTATCGATTACGATGCCGATGCAGCGCTGTTTACGGTGCATCACGATATGGGCGATACGCTGGCCTCGAGTGTTATCGCTTGCATGGGTGCCACGCCGCGTCCGGCAGGTTTCGCTGGCGAGGATACGTATCGCGGTCGTGGCGTTTCATATTGCGCAACATGTGACGGTATGTTCTTCCGCGACAAGCAGGTATTTGTCATTGGCGGCGGCAATGCTGCCTGCGAGGAAGCTCTGTTCTTGTCAGAAATCGCCAACAGCGTGACCATCGTGCTGCGCAGCGATCAGTTTCGTGCGCCTGATGGTGTCGTTCAGAAAGTACTCGCAAAGGACAATATTACAGTTAGGTACCAAACTAGTATTGTGGAGCTATCGGGCGAAGTCATGCCAACGACGATTACCTTTAAGGACAATGCATCCGGCGAGACTCATACCGAGTCATTTGAGCCCGGCTCGTTTGGCATTTTTGTCTTTACCGGAACGCAACCCCATACCGAGCTTGTTGAGCATCTAGTTGATTTGGCGCCTGATGGCGGCATTCTGACTGATGAATCCATGGCGACCCGTACGCCAGGTCTATTTGCCGCTGGCGACATCCGTTCCAAGCGTTTACGCCAAGTTGTGACCGCCGTTTCTGATGGAGCCATAGCGGCAACCAGCGCATACGCATTTCTCCGTGGATAAGTACGATAATATATCTTATGTAAGGTTGCTATCAATTAACTAAATGGCGGGACGATGCATCTGTGCGCTGTTCCGCCAATTTTCTTGCTGGCTATGTGGTATGCAAAACTAGATAACCTAGAATACAATATAGCTAATGAACGGAGGATCCTTATGAACCACGCCAAACGCGTTATCCCGATGTCCGATTCGTCGGTCAGCATTAAGCCTGAGGATATTCAGCCCACTGTGCTGCCCGATGCATTTATTCAGTCCGATATCGTGCGCAAACTCAATACGTTGAGTCTGCCGCGCTATGACCAGTTGCCCAATGTGACGCTCTACCGCGACCAGGTCATTGAGTATGTTGCGCTGTGGATGGAGCCGCTGTCTATTTGCGTTGAGCAGCCTGTCATTACGCCATCGATGATCAATAACTACGTGAAGGTCGGTCTGGTGCCTGCTCCGGTCAAAAAGCAATATGGCCGTGAGCAGATTGCCCGCCTGATCGCTATCTGCATCTTTAAACAGGTGCTACCTATTGCTGCGGTACAGGCACTCTTTAACATTCAGCGTTTGAGCTACGATGCCCCGACGGCCTTTGATTATGTGGTCGATCAGCTCGAGGCATCGATTCGTGCGGCGTTTTCCGTCGAGCAGACTCCCGTGCCCGATACGGCGCATCAGGTAACGCGTGAGTCGCTGCTTGTGCGTAGCGCGGTATCGTCCTTCGTTTCGAAGGCTTACTTGATGAGCTATCTCAAGTTCAACGGGTTTAATAGCTAGCCGACGTATAAAACGGGCGGTACAAAAAGCCATCTGTCGCTTTGTACCGCCCGTATTTTTGCTTGATTGGACTTTATTTGCCCGAAGCCACGCCCATGCCGTAGCCGATAATGAGCCCATGCATTTCGGCATAGTATGAATCTAGCCCGTTACAGGGCATGATGATGGTTTTGGAGCCGGGCCAATGCTCGACTATGCGGTCAGTAAGCGCCTGGGCTCCAGCTTCGTTCTCAACGTGATCGATGATGACCTCACCGCCCGTAAAACCCTCGGCTTCCATGGTATCGATGATCTTGTTGAGCATCTTCTTTTCGCCACGCGTGTGCCCGACGAGTTCGATTTTACCGGCCTCGCTCGCCGTGCCCAAAATGCGGATATTGAGCTTGTTGGCAATGACGCCGGCTGCCTTAGGGATACGTCCGGCTTTGGCGAGGTTTTCGTAATTGCACAAACTGAAGAGGATTTTGCTGTTCTGTTCAAGACTATCGAAGTATGCGCAAGCATCCTCGAATGAGACATTCGGGTTGCTTGCAAGATAGCGGTCGAACAGCAGGAAAATGAGGTCCATTTTGCCGCCAGCTGCGCGTGAATTGACTAGATGAATCTGTCGGTCCGGTTCCTCGGCAAGAACCATATCGCGAGCCGTGGCTGCCGCGTTGTAGCTGCCCGACACGCCCTCAGAGATCGGCATGCAGATGGTCTTGTCTGCCAATTTGAAGAGCTCGGCCCACTCCCCTACGCTGGGACAAGCGCTCGAAGAAGCGTTCGTCTCCGCCTGAACAGCGCAGTTGAGCTCATGAACATCAAGCGAAAGGTCATCGACGAATTCACGCTCCCCCACTCGAATTTTGAGGGGCGCAAATGAAAAGGTGGTATGGGGCGCGGTCGGTTGCCAATCGCGGAGGTTGCAGCTTGAATCGGAGATAAGTGCCCAGCTCATAGAGGGTCCTTTCTAATTGTTCCCTAACAATTATAGCCATCTTGCAGACCGATTGGGTCGCTATCTAGTATTCAAAACTAGATAGCGACCTGCACGAAAGGTAAAAGAATGGACCCCATGACTCAAAGCCACGAGGTCCATATCCGATTGCTTTATCTGAATACTTAGTAGCGCACGAAGATGTAGTTATTGTTCATGCCGGCGGCAACGGAGCTGATGATAACACCCGTGTTGTAGTCGGAAGCATGAATCATCTGACCACCACCGATGTAAATGCCGGTGTGGTACGAGTTGACCACAACGTCACCGGGCTGCGGATCGGACACACGCGTCCAGCCCATAAAGGTACCCGTGGTGCCCAGGCGGCAATAGCGACCAGTGAGGCAATAGCTAACAAAACCAGAGCAGTCGAAGCTGTTCGGGCCAATTCCGCCCCAGGAATAAGCGCAACCAAGCTTACTGTATGCACGCGATACAACAGAACCGCCGTCGACGGACTGGCTCGGAGCAGAAGGCGTCGGAGCTGGAGCGGGCGTGGAGGGCTGCGGCGTCGGAGCAGGTGCCGGCGTAGGAGCCGGAGTGTTGCCGCCCTGGTTGTTGTTATTGCTGGTCTGGCCACCGTTGTTGGTCTTCTCGGTCGTACCGGCAGTCTCGTTGCTCACCGTGGCCTTCTCGGCGGTGCTGGCGTTGATGCCGGCCTGCAGCGCGGCGTTGGCCTCGGCCTCTGCGGCAAGCTCGGCTTGCAGCTGCGAATCCAGGGAGTTTACGACGTTCTGGGCTTCAGCCTGCTGGGCGTTAAGCTCGTCGACCTTCTTTTGCGTGGCGGCGACGTTCTTTTCCTGCTCGGCCTGCTTATCGGTGAGCTGCTGCTTAAGCTCCTTGACCTCTTGAATGGTCTGAGCCTGCTTATCGGAAACTTTGCCGTAGTAGAACAGACGGTTGAGCATATCGCTCAGGTCGTCGACGCCCGTCAGAACCTGAAGTAGGCTCAGGCCACCGGTCTTGTACTCGCCTGCCACGTAGGTGGAAAGCTTGGCCTGGCCATCGGCGATCTCCTGCTGCTTTTGCGTGATCTCGCCGGCAGTCTGATCGAGCGCCTGCGTCTGCGTGGCGAGCTCATCGTAAATCTGCTGGGTTTGGGTACCGATCTGCTCGAGCTTCGTACGAGCAGCGGCAAGGTCGGATGCGGTATCGGCGTAGGCAGGAGCCGCGAGGCCCAAGCCCAAAACACAAGCGAGGGTTGCCGTAGCAGCGCAGCGTGCCATGTTTTTATGCGTGTTTGCTGTGCGCATGTAGCTTCCTTTCCAGTAACTAAGGGTAACGGCTAGTCCACCGTCACCAGGCTAAAGAGCTCCACATCGTCATCGGGCGGCGTGAGCTTCTCGCGCGGGTTGAGAAACGCAAGCTCAAGGATACAACCGTAACCGACAAGCTTTGCGCCCATATCTCGCACCAGTTTACCTGTTGCCTCGACGGTTCCGCCCGTCGCGACCAAGTCGTCCAGAATCAACACGGTATCTTTAGAGCTGATAGCGTCGGCGTGGATCTCAATTGAATCGGTGCCGTATTCGAGCTCGTAGCTCTGACTTACGGTCTCGCGCGGTAGCTTGCCAGGTTTACGTGCGGGAACAAAGCCGGCGCCAAGGGCTACAGCCACCGGTACGCCAACCATAAAGCCGCGAGCCTCGGGACCCACGACCTTGGTGATTCCCATGCCGGCAAAGTGCTCGACGAGGGCATCGGTCATGGCTTTGAGCGCCTCGGGATTGCCAAAGAGCGGCGTGATGTCCTTAAAGATGACTCCGGGCTCGGGATAGTCGGGGATATCGACGATTTGAGATTCGAAGTCGTACATTGCATGACCTTTCAATGGGTTGCCGAAATTTCAGCAGCGGTTATATGCCCGCGGTGGCGGTGCCGGATTGCGAAGGGGCGACGACCTTGAGCGGCTTTACGAGAGAATCCTCGTGCGAAGCCGGCGCGGCTGTCTCTTCGTTTTTGGCCTTGGTGGACTCGGAGCGAGTGATTTCCTCATCGAGTGCATCGATGTCGGCGTCCTCGACCACGGCGTTGAGCGACTCAAAAACGCGGTTCTTGAGCAGCGCAGTGTGCACACCTTCCGTCAGGTCGTGAAGCTTCTTAAACGCACGCTCGAGCTTGGCGTCGCGCTCGTCATCGGAGGTATCCATTCCGAGCATGCTCACGAGCACCTGCTCAAACATCGAGGACTCGCGGTTGGCGGAAGACACGTACTGACGCAGGTTGCGCGGCTCGATATGGAAGCGTGACAGCTCGGAGCAGTAGCGGATGATCGGAAAATCGCGGCCATCGACAAGCTGGCGATTCTGCGGACTCTTGATGATGCGAATGAGGTCGTTCTCGGCGAGTGAGCGGATAAACGAAATCTCGACGCCCAGCATATCGGGAATGGTCTCGATGGGATGCAGCTTTTGCTTAGTCTCCTTGGGCTCCGTCTTGAGCGGAACATCGGACAGCAAGCCCACCTCGTAAGCGAGCGTTGAGAGGTCCGTGGCGTTTTCCAAGCGCTGCTTAATCACGTTGAGCGGCATGTAGCGGGTCTTCTGCAAGTGCAGGATGACCTCCAGGCGATCAACGTCCTCCTTGGAGTACTGACGGTATCCCTTAGGCGTACGATGAGGGGTAATGAGCCCCTCATCCTCTAGAAATCTAATTTTTGAGTTCGAAAGATCGGGGTATGCGCCTCGAAGTAGGTTGACGACTTGGCCGATACTCAGATAGTTGCGTTCGGCCATGCCCTACTCACCGGTTTCGATGCGCTCCGGCGTGCTCTCGTGGTAGATGAGCGTAAACGTACCGATCTGGACGGAAGAACCGTCGTGCAGCGGGGCTGCATTGACGATGGCACCGTCGACCCAGGTGCCATTGAGCGAGCCCAAGTCCTCGATGCGAGCGCCGAGGCCCTCGCGAATAATGCGCGCGTGGCTGCGCGAAACGGTCATGTCATTGAGGAAGATGCCGTTCGCGGGATCGCGGCCGATGGTGGTCACGTCATCCTCGAGCTCAAAGGCGGCACCAGTCTGCGGACCCTTGACGATGGACAGAACGGGGGCGGTGATGCGCACGTTGGCCATGAGGTCGGGAACGGTGACGTCGCTTGAAGGCACGCGGAATACGCAGGTAGCGTCAGCAGTCTTATCATTCTGAGGCATATTGTTAACCATGTTGTCCATGACAACCCCTAACTTATCGCGGACGTGCCGCAAATAATGAACCGTACGTAATCATACCCCAACGAATCAGTCTTCGATTTCAGGGTTCAGAAAGTCGATGTCCTCGTCTTCGGGATGCATGAGAGCCTGTTTAATGGCCGCTCCGCCCTTAATGGAGTAGATGACAGCCGTGAGCATGGAGAAGATCACGCCGCCGTACACAAAGAAGATGCCGAGGGGCACCGAGCTTCCGTTGAGGCCTGGGAAGGCCGTAAGGGCTGAAGGCAAAAGATGCAGGCCGTCAATAACGGGGAACCCGAGTAGCATGAGCGAGAAGCCGGTCATGAGCAGCGCTGTGGCAATCTTTCCGGGGAAGACGACATCGATGGGGCGACGGTGATAATGGCGCACGATAAGCGTGCCGATGCCCAAATAGATGTCGCGGCCAATAATGAGCACGCAGACCCAGATGGGCAGCTCTCCGCGAACCACCAGTCCCAGCACGCCGGTGAACAGCAGCGCACGGTCACAAATGGGATCCATGACCTTGCCGAGCCACGAGACCGTCTTAGTCATGCGGGCGATCTGACCGTCCATCCAGTCGGTGGAGGCGGCAACGGCGTAGATAACGATGGCGATGACGCGGTTGTTATCCGTCACAAACAGGTACAGAAATACCAGGGTGAGGATCAGGCGCGTAAAGGTGATGAAATTGGAGATCGTAAAGATCTTATTCGACGGGTAATCGGAAGTGCCGATAAGCTCCTTTTTGATCTTCTTTTTGATGCCCACAGGACTCCCCCGCTGGTTAACGACAAAACTTTCGATACTATACCCGTTCCGGCGATGTCTATCCAGCGTAAGCATAGAGAGTCCAGACATGTGGAGGGCGCCCTGGGCTGCGCTGGATTCTGCATTTGTGTACATCAGCCTCCAAAAGCGGCATTTTTCGGCATCTTTGGTGGCTGGTGTACACGTTTTGATTCGGTGATTACATCGATCGGGAAAGTTGTTGCTTTAAGCAAATGCGTGCGGGTCGAGATTGGCTGGCACCAAAAGAGCCCATCGGCCGTTACGGCTTCGTTAGAAACGCGCCCCACCATGAATGGTGAACCCGAAAGGTAAGACGCGCGGGCATGGTGAATCGGCCCGCGCGCCCGGAAGAGAAAGGATAAACCCATGGGTTACATGCTCGAGACGCGTGGGCTCACCAAGCGCTTCGGCCGCGGCGACCAGGCGCAGGACGCCGTGGCCGACGTGAGCCTTCATATCCGCGAGGGCGAGGTGTACGGGCTGCTCGGTCCCAACGGCGCCGGCAAGTCGACAACGCTCAAGATGATCTGCGGGATGCTGCGGCCGACGGCCGGGGAGATCCTCTTTGCCGGGCACGCCTGGCGCCGCGAGGACCTCTACGCAATCGGCAGCCTCATCGAGGAGGCGCCGCTCTACCCCAACCTCACCGCGCGCGAGAACCTGCGCGTGCGCACCACGCTGCTGGGCCTTCCCGAGAGCCGCATAGATGAGGTGCTCGCCGCCGTGGACCTCGCGGACACCGGGAAGAAGCGCGCCGGGCGCTTCTCGATGGGCATGCGGCAGCGCCTGGGGCTCGCGCTGGCGCTGATCGCTCGGCCACGCCTGCTCGTGCTCGACGAGCCCACCAACGGCCTCGACCCCATCGGCATCGAGGAGCTGCGCGACCAGATCCGCGGCTTCGCGGCGGCGGGCACGACGGTGATCGTCTCGAGCCATATCCTCTCCGAGGTGCAGCAGATGGCGGACACCATCGGCATCATCTGCGGGGGGCGCCTCGCCTACGAGGATGCGCTTCGGCCCGGGCAGGACCTCGAGGAACTCTTCATGAGCTTCTGCCGGGAAGGGCGACGAGCACGCGGGGAGGTGGCGGCATGACGGGCGAGAAAGGCGGCCTGCTCGCGGGCCTGCGCGCCGAGGCCCTGAAGTCGCGCCACGCGGCACCGGTTCGCCTGGCCGTGCTCATGGCGCTGCCGATGCCGCTGCTCGGCGCGATGCCCTACCGGGGCGTGCAGATCTTCAGCGCGTGGAACTACTGGTACGCGCTCTTCCTGCCCGTGTCTCTCTCGCTCGTGGTGGCGTGCGTCGCGCGGGCGGACGCGCGCACGCGGATGCGGGGGCTTCTGGGCCTGGGCTTCCCGCTCGGGCGCGCCTGGTGGGCCAAGGCGCTCTGGTGCCTCGCTCTCTGCACGTTCTCGAACCTCGTGGTCTTCGGCATCTACCTCGCGGGATCGGCGTTCTCCTCGCAGGGCCTCACGGCCGCGGGCACCCTCACGATGCTCCTCTGCGCGCTCGCCAACACGGTGACCGCGGCGTGGATGATCCCCGCAGGGCTCTTCCTCACGGCGCGGCTCGGAATGCTCGCGGGCATCTTCTGCCCGCTCGCCGCGCAGCTCGTGGGCGGGTTCGCCTGGTCGCTGGTGCCGCTGCCGCAGCTCTTTCCGCCGTCGGCGAGCATGGTCATCCCCACGAGCTTCATCCCCGTGCTGCCGAGCGGCGAGCCACTCGCGGCGGACATGGCGCTCGGCGGGGCGCTCGCGGCGGACGGCATGCTCACGCTAGCGGGCCTTGCGGTCAGCGCGCTCGCGTTCGCCGCGCTCACGGCGGCGGGCGCGGCCTGGTTCGCGCGCTCCGAGGAGAGGTGATGGCCATGACACGACTCTCCGACCCGACGCCGCGCATGACTCTCCCGCGGGCCCTGCTCTCCGAGGCCCTGCGCCTGGCGCGCTCCCCGCTCACGGCGGTGCACCTCGTCTGCGGCCTGGCAGCCGGTCTTGCCTGCGGCGAGTACTTCTCCGTAACCCGATGGGACCCGGCGCTGGGCGCGGACGCCTACGCCCAGTTCCTCGGCGCCCTCATGCCGCTCATGTCCGCCATCGTCTGCGGGCTCGCCGTGGACGACGAGCGCGCTGCCGGGCGCCTCGCCAACCTCACGGCGGTCCCCTCGCGCGGGCGCGCCGTCGCGGCGAAGCTGCTCGCCCTTGCGGCGCTCGGCGCGGGCGCGCTGGCCGTGGCGCTCGGCGTGTTCGGGGCCGTGATCGCCGTCGCCGGGCGCCTGCCGCTCGGGCCCGCTCCGCTTGCGGCCGCCTGGGCGGGCATCGTGCTGGGCAGCCTGCCCCTCTACGCGCTGGGGCTCGGCGTGGCCCTGCGCCTCGGCCGCAACGCCGCCATCGGCGCCGGCGCTGCGGGTATGCTCCTCGCGTTCTTCTCAGTGGGCGGACTTGCGCACGGCCTCATGACCGGCGAGCTCACCGGTGCCCTGGCGACGCCCCTGAGCTGGGTGCCGCTCGCCTGGCCCGCGCGCCTGGGGTCGCTCGGGGTGGAGGCCTTCATCGACGCAGCACGCGCGGCGGGCCCTCTCCTCACGACTGCGCTCGCTGGCCTCGTGCTCACCCTGTTAGCCGACGCCGTCCTTCTCGCCTGGTTCTGCCGCTTCGAGGACGGGAGGGCGGATGCGTAGGAGGCCGCTCGCCGCCATGCTCGTCCTCCTCTCCGCAGCGCTCGTCCTGGGCGGGAATGCCCTGCTCGACGCCGGCTGGGGGTCGGCGCTGCGCTCGATCACCGACCGCGTGCTGCCCAACCCTGAGATCGCCATGTGGGCGCCCGCGCCCGAGCCCGGCAGCCACGCGAGCTCCTACGCCGACGCCACTGGGGCGGGGGCAAACTACGTCTAACTGGTGGACGCGGCGGACGACAGAGGCAAAGTCCGAGAGCTCCTGCTCATCTTCTTCGGGCGGGAGTCGGACGGCGAGGGCTGGCTCGA
>CABVDJ010000027.1 GCA_902497025.1 uncultured Collinsella sp.
CCTGCCGCGGCGAGCGCTGCAGCGGCTGCCGTAAGGGGGACGTTGACATCGCCCGTGCCCGCAAGTGCGCCCGCTTTTCCGGAGCGCTTGTTATTGCCGTGGTCCTTGCCACTGCCGGAGCTGCTTCCGCTGGAGCCGCCGCCCTTGTCAGTACCGCCGCCACTCGAGTCGCCACCGCCGTCCGCCGTCATCTGCGCATCGTGAAGTCCCGTCGTATCCGCGCTGTCGCATACGCCGACCTGAACTTCTGAGCGTTCGCATGCCGCGTCGGGCACATGAAGCTCGTGCAGTACGGCATCCAGCGCCGAGTTTGCGCCCGGTCGAATTTCCTCGAGCGTTACGGGATCGAGCGCCACCAGATTACGTGCCTTCGCATACAGCGTTACGCGTTTGCCCACTTCGTCGCTCCAACTCTCGGGAATGGCGAAGCTCATGCGGAACTGTGCCGTGCAGCCTGGTGCCAGCACGGCGTTGCCATTGTCAGCAACCAGCGGGTGCGTCGCAAAACGTGCGCCCAGCGTCTCGAGCGCGTACTTCACGTGTGCCATGTCGTTGGCCGAAGCATCCTCGGCGAGCTCCGGATCGTAGATCGATGCCATTCGTGCATTCGCTCCGAACCCGATGGATGCACTGGAGAACGGCTGGCTGGAGCCCTCTCGGTACAGATCGATCGTGCCGGCGGTCAGCAAGGTGTTACCGTCGTTTCGCACCGTGACCATAAAGGATTCACCTGCTGCTCCGGGCACCACCGCGCCCGAGGTAGCGACCGCGCCCGTCGGAGTGGCACACGCCACCAAGGACACTTCGATGCCGTGCAGCTCTGCCTCGCTCTTCTCCGCGCTCACAATGTGTGTGGCGAGCGCGGAGAGCATGCCTCCCGACGTCAAAAATGTCGTTATCTGATCGACGGGATGGTCCAGCTCGCACATCACGAACGGCTCCGTGAACAGATCGCCTGCCAAGGTGCTGGCGAAGATGCGGAAGTGCTTGCCCATCACTGCTACCGGGTTGCCTTCTTCGTCGTAGGTTTGTCCCACCTTGCCATCGGTATTCTCTACATAGAGCACGCACCTGCCGTTGTTGCTTACGCTAAACGATGCCGGGCCACAGCCTGCGGCACCCACGGGCTGCGTTGCAAATGCCGATGCGCCTCGCGTCCAAGTAATATGCTGCAGTTGCTCGTTGACGGTTGCCAAAAAGCCCGAATGTTGTGGCCACGGTACCGCACGGGGTACCGTAGCGTCTGGTGACATAACGCCCCAGCCCGCAATGGACTGGCCGATCACGGCGTACGATGCGCAGCCGCAACCGTCTGCGGTCTCGTACGCAACGGGCACCACCATTTTGCCGTTGATATTCTCGGGCTCGCCCAGCTCGATACTCGACGGTGCTTGCGGAAAGCGGAGAACTTGGCGGAACGTCAGGCTGTCGCCCAAATCATCCGACCACAGGGTGAAGCACTCCAGCGCAACCTCAGCCTCGCTGCCGAGCGCCTTTTCTGCGGTGGTTCCGCGGCGGTGGAGGTAGGCACCCGACAGGCGCCCGTCGACCAGCGTCTTGCCCACCGTGATACGCGGGCACTGCAGGCAATGGTAGCCATCCTCTTGCAGGCGGCCGCGCGAGATGCTGCGCCATGACGTATGCGACACCACGCGAACTCCGCCGTTGCTTATGCGCAGGCGCACAACGGACAGTATGCCGGATGTGCTCGCCGCATCGAAAAGGGTGTTGTCGCCGTCGGGGCGCTCGCCCGAGACCAGCAGCACGTAGGCGTCCTGGTTTCCTCTTCCGTCCGTGTATTCCACCACGTCGAAGTCGTAATCGTATATGCCGTCGCGCTCCACGTCGCCCTCGCCAAACCCAAGGGGAAAGTCCACGGGCGCGGGAGCGGACCACGTGCCGTTTGCCTTTGTGTGCACCACCAGGCGCGAGCGGCCATTGTCGCCGTAGCGCACCGAGGCGATACGGAACAGGCATTCTGCGCCGGCAATCATTGCCAGCTTCATGTGAGCTTCGCTGAGCACGCCAGTAAACAGCACGTTGTCGCTCGAGGGTTTGATGCCGCCACGCTCGTCCTCCGATACACCAACAGAATTGGCGCTGGGGTCCGCAACAGCGTTCGTCGCCTGCCCGATATAGGTGTACTCGTACATCGACGCGGCGTTTTCGCCGTTCCCTATCAGTGCATGGACGAAATGCTCGATCTGTCCCGTGTCGTCGCTTTCTGCATCTGCCTCGAGCTCAATGCGCGTGACCGCTTGATCCCAATCGCGCACGACAGGCGCGACGTTTACGGCAGTGGCCTTAACCTCGGCGCGTGCGAGCAGCTCGGCGTTGGTGACAATGGTGGCCGATGCGATAAATTGCGGAACGCCGCCCGCCTCGGCGTTGCTGGCTGAGCCGAAGCAGGCATCTAGTGTATAGGGCGTATCTCCACCCAATGCGAGCTCAGAGCGCTGGAGTACATACTGGTCGCCGTTGTTCACCGACATATTCCACGAATCGAGGAGTGTGGGCCACGACCCCGACCAAGCTTTGGTGGTCCACTTGAACATCACGAACTGGAGTATCACATCGACATCGACGTCTGCACCTACGCGCAGTCGCGGAAGCTGGTGTCCATCAGCCTTCTCGTACCCAATGAACAGCGTGAGGGATGCGGCGCCGCGCACGGCGGACGAAGCGACGCCTGCAACGCCGGCGCCAAAGGTGACGGCAAGCCCGATCTGGATGGTGAACGAGCCCGAGGTGTTTGAATAGTCGAGCGATATGTTTTTGAAAAACGCCGCGCCGCTACCGTGCGTGTGGGCACCCACGGCGAGCGCCAGCTTCGCCAGCACCCAGGGGTTGACGTTTAGGAAAAAGGGCACCGGTCCCAAGGTGAACTGCTCGGTCCAATTGAGGTCGGTTCTTACCTGGAAGAGAGCCTTAATATTGCCGTATGCGGGATCGTTGTTGTTGCCCCAGGTTTTGCCCACCCAATCGTAGGCGAGCGAGCCATACAGCTGTGTGGCGATATCCATCGTGAACAGCGGCGTGCAATGGTGGCGAAGGAGCTTAGTGTTTCTTGGATCGGTGCCCGAACCGGCACTCATACTCTTGTACTGATTCCACTTCCCCTCCATCTCGTCGAGGTAGCGGTTTGCCTGCTTGGCGCCCGATTCGCGCGGCGATTTCTTCCAGTATTCCGGATCAGGGTTGCCCGAATCGTTCATATAGCTGGCTGGTTTGTATCCTCCGCCAAACAGCACGTATCCGGCAAACGAGAAATCGAACAGAATGGGGAACGAGGGCATCCAGCAGGTGAACTTGTTGCCGCCGATGCCGGGAAACGCCGCTGGGAAATCAAACGGAGTGATCTCTTGGTCCATGGTAGTGGGGACGATAGTGGTCGATCCGGATTCCGCCTTTGCGGCCGGTGCGGTGACAACGGCCATGGGGGAGGAGAGCGTGTAGGTTTTGCCCTGATAGTCGAGGACAAAGCGCAGCTTGCATCCTTCTTCCAGAAGGCTCGACGCTGCATCGAGGAACTTGTCTTCGAGCGTGAACGTCGCCAGATTATCCGCGCCCGATGCGCTGGCCGTGACTTGGCCAATCTGCGTGACGGTTTCGGATGAGCTGCCCGCAGCGGGCATCACTTTATTGATATGCAACGTTGCCTGCCCGCTCTGCGGCAGATGGGCCTGCACGGTAAAAGCGTGCGTGTCGGGCTGATCGTTTGCTGCTTCGTCCGCTGGCATTGCCATAAACGTGGCGTCGGCGTACTGGATGTCCCATTCGTCGAATGTGAGCTGGCGAAAGTACGGCTCGCCATCGGAGAGCGGACGTGTGGGTGCGGTAATGGCGGTGCCGCCTTGGACACGCGCGAGGGGAATCTCGACATCGCGGTAGCCCGCCATGCTAATGGAGATGCCGCCGTTAAAGTCGTACGCGTCGAGAAGCGTCGCCTCGTCCACGTAGCCTTCCGAAAGCGGCGCGACCTCAAAGATGGCCGTGCCTTCGTCATCGGTCGTGGCGGTGAGCTGCTTGCCTGCGGCGTAGCGCGATGTGAGTGTGACCTGGGCGCCCGTGATGGGCGTATTCTTGTTGGCGACGTCGACCACGACCACACCAAACATGGTGCGCGAGAGCACGAGCACCCTGAAGGGGTCTTTTTCGTCGGCATGGGCTTCGGTGGGCGCGAACGGCAATATGAAGGCGTTTGCGCTTCCCGGCACGCGAGGCAACATAATGCTCGCTAGCGAGGACGCTCCGGCAACAAGTAACGAACGGCGATCAAGCATCTTTGGCTCCCATCCCGCAGGTATCGGTGGAAATAATCCAATTTTGCGAGAAGGCGCCCCGTGGCGGTAGTGCCGTTCAAGGGTCAAAATGTCCAAATTGATCGAGCGAAGCGCCGGGTTCCGGAACGCGTTCGATGCGCTTGGCAGTCCGGTCGCTAACGTAACATATGCGTGACCAGCTCGGCGCGTGTGCCGATGCCAAGCTTTGCGTATACGCCGGATAGGCGGTTTTTGACGGTGCCCGGCGACACACCCATATGGCGTGCGATTTCGGCGTTGGTCCACCCACGGCAGGCGAGCATGGCCATGGTGAACTCCGTGGTCGTTAGATCGTCGGCTACGTCCTCGCCCGAATCGGGGTTGTGGATGCGTCGCCAGCCGTAGCTGAAGCGGTACGTGATCTCGATGATGCGCGCGAAGTCGTCAGGGTATTGCGTTTTTAGGCACGCCTCGATGAGCCCCTGTAAAAGGCCGTGGTGCTCGCCAATGAGCTCGATAAGGCCGTCGGGACGCGCAATGTTCCAAGCAACTCCGAAGTGCGTTTTTGCGGCGTCGATGTCCTTGAGGCTCATGCATGCCATGGAGGCTGCCAGGTGCAGGAACAGTTCCGAGATCGGATAGCTCCCTTGTTTCATGATCAGGGCGTTTTCCGCCATGCCCAGACTGCGGCCATATTCGCCGCGCAGGTACAGGGCATGCGCCATCACGTAACTGGCGAACAGGCGCAGGCCTTCGGGCAGATGCGCCGCAAGTGGATAAAACTCTTCGGCAGAATACGGGGAAGGCAAGTGCAGCAGGACGCTCGTGGCGGAGGCGAACAGGATATGCGTGGCGTGGACGGCGGGCGATTCCTCGTCGGCCGGTGTATCGAGGATGCCCGCAAGGCAACGGCGGGCATCGGCGATACGGTTGAGCGACAGACTGGCGTATCCGCAGATAAAGCATGCGGAATAGCGCAGTGCGGGATCGGTGGCGTCAAGATAGGGGCGTGCTGTCTCGGCGGCGAGGGTGGCCTGTCCGCGAAAGTACAGCGCTTCTGCCGTGGCGATGGTGCGTGAATCGGGGTCGGGAATGCCTGCAACCGCAGCGTCAATCTGCCCTGGCACAAAGGCGGTGCACATCAACGGCATGGGAACGCATGGGTAGCCATCGCAGTCCATCTTCCATCTCCCAACAGCTGGCAACAATAGCAGCAATTGTACTCCTGTTGCTCGGGACCCCTTTCGTTTTACTGTTCGGTTAACGCTGCGGATCGTTTTGGAAGGCTTACGAGCATGGTGGTTCCGTTCTCGGAACTTGTTTCGACCTCTACCGTGCCACCGTGAAGCGCTGCAATCTCCCAAACGAGCGCTAGCCCGAGTCCTGCGCCGCCGTATGCCCTGCTGCGGGATTTGTCTAGACGAAAGAACGGCTGGAAGATGCTCTCTCGGTACTGCTTGGGTATTCCCGGGCCCTCATCTTTGACTCGCAGGAGCACGTGGCTGTCGCTGTCGCTGATGGAGACGTTGACAGTCGAGCCGGAGCGGCTGTAACGGATGGCGTTTTCGACCAGATTAAACATCAGCCGATAGAGGAGCGTATCACTTCCGATTGCTAAAGCGTCTCCGGCGCAATCGAGGGCTATGCCCTTATTCTCGGCAAGTGGCGCAAGGTCGGTGAGGACCTCTTCGGACAGGGGGCCGAGTTCAACAGCGTCCCCGCAAGGGACACTGCGGAGCTCACTCATCTCGAGCAATACCTTGGTCATTCGAGACATGCGCTCAGTTTGTTCTTGTAGCAGGCCGAGCAGCTCGGCTGTTTCGGGTTGCAAACCGGAGTGCTCGGAGATGAATAGTTCAATCTGTGCTTGCATAAGGGCGAGCGGGGTGCGCAGCTCGTGTGCGGCGTTGCCGGTAAACTGACGCTGTGCAGAGAACCCTTCGCCAAGACGGGAGATCATGTCGTTGAAAGAGGCGCTGCATCGTTGTAGCTCGGTGGGCACATCTTTACTGAGTCTGATTTCGCTTAGGTTGTCAGGCTGCACACGCTCAACCTGGGCTGCAAAAGCCCGTAGCGGTTTGAGCGCACGACCGCTCACAAAGTATGCCAGCGTGCCGCCAAGGAGTGTGACTCCAGCCGTGATGTACCAGGCTGTCGTGCCAAAAGACTCCTGTGCGTCGTTTACGACGATTGTGACCTTGTCATCGAGGGCCGTTTTCGTTGGGTCGAACACCTGGGGCGAATCCGCGCCGGCAGCGTTAAAGGCCGAGATGTCACTGCCGATGGCATCCATATAGCGCATGCCCGTATAGCCGACCAGGCAGTTCGTCAGCACGCACGCCGCACACGTCAGCAGCGCCGTCATGATCGTTATGCGCCATTGCAGCGAAAGCCTTTTCATTCGCTATCCTCCATAACGTAGCCCTCTCCAATCCGATTGCGAATCGGGTCGTATCCCAAAGCGCTGCGCAACTTTTTTCGGAGCGACGAGATGTGAACGCGGGTTGCGTTGCTAAAGCTGTTCACGGTGCTATCCCAAACGTGCTCGATAAGCTCCTCTTGGCTTACCGGTCGCCCCTGATTAAGCATCAGGTATTCCAAGATTCCCGTTTCCTTGCGTGTAAGAGATAAGGCCTCACTGCCCACGGAAGCGATGCGCGCCTTGGTGTCAAAGCTGAGTTTTCCGCAGGTTAATACTATGTCGCTTTGTGCGAAGCGCCTGAGGGTAAGGCTGCGGATCCTTGCCGCAAGTTCGTCCAGATGAAAAGGCTTGGTGAGGTAATCGTTGGCGCCGGCATCGAGTCCGTCGACCTTATCGGATACTTCGCCACGCGCGGACAGAATCAGCACCTTGGTCTCGCAGTCGGTTTTCCTAAGTTCCCTGAGCACGGTCATGCCGTCGATACGGGGAAGGTTGAGGTCGAGTACCACGAGGTCGAAGGCCTCAACGTCCAGTAGGTCGAGCGCTTCCTGTCCGTCGTGACAGCAGTCGACGCTGTACGCCAAGTTTCGCAAGCTGCGCGCGATTGCGTCACACAGCGCCCGCTCGTCCTCGACGATCAAAATACGCATAACAGTCTCCTTGCACATTCCAAATCGCGCTTAACACGGATTTTATAGTCGATATGGTCCAATGGTCGCGTAACGAAAGGAGTGGTTGGGTTGTTCAAAGCGGTAAAACCCGTGGTACAGGTCGCTTTGTTGATCGTCGGAATTGCCATGGTGTGCTTTGGCGTTATGCGTGGCGAGGCGGATGCCGTGCTGGCCAAAGCGATTAGGCTGTGCTTGGAGTGTATCGGAATTGGATAAAAGAGAAAACACTGCGTCGCATGTTTTGGCTCGATTTCGCGGATTCATTCAAGCGGCGGCGACGCTCGTCACCAACATTCACCTGCCAAACTTTGCCAAAGGCGGCATCTATCAGGGCGCGGGAAAAACAGTCTGCGTACCTGGACTTAATTGCTATTCGTGCCCCGCGGCATCGGGTGCGTGCCCCATCGGGTCGTTCCAGTCGGTGGTAGGTTCATCCAAGTTCAACTTTTCTTACTACGTCACCGGTACGCTCATTTTGCTCGGCGTGCTGCTGGGACGCTTTGTATGCGGCTTTCTATGCCCGTTTGGCTGGCTGCAGGAGTTGCTTCACAAGATTCCCGGCAAAAAGTTCTCCACGAAAAAGCTCAAGCCGCTCACGTACATCAAGTACGTCGTGCTGCTGTTTGCCGTGGTGCTGCTGCCCGTCTTGGTGGTTAACGACGTGGGCATGGGCGACCCGTTCTTTTGTAAGTACATCTGTCCGCAGGGTGTGCTCGAGGGTGCCATTCCGCTGGCCATTGCCAACGCCGGCATTCGATCTGCGTTGGGACATCTCTTTACTTGGAAACTTGCCGTTCTCATTGCCGTGGTAGTGCTGAGCGTTTTGTTCTACCGCCCCTTCTGCAAATGGATTTGTCCACTCGGCGCATTCTATGCGCTCATGAATAAGGTGTCCTTGTTGGGGATTCAGGTTGACGCGTGCAAATGCGTCTCGTGCGGCAAGTGTTCAAGGGTTTGTCAGATGGACGTTGATGTGGTCCGCGCGCCCAATCATACCGAATGCATCCGGTGCGGAAAGTGCATCGGGGCCTGCCCCGTCGATGCCATCAGCTATCGCTATGGCCTGGATGTGTCGGCGGAAAAGCTTCCCTTGACCGCCGATAAAAAGTAAACAAGCTTCGACAAAACGGAGGAATGACCATGAAGCTTTCTAAGATTGCGGCCCTGTTTATGGTGCCGGTACTGGCCTTGTGTCTTGTGGCGTGCTCGGCACCTGGTGGCAATGCGAGCGAATCTGCAGGCTCCGATCCTAAGATCGCAGAACTCACTGCGCAGAAGCCGACCAATGCCGACGAGGCTGCCGAGTTGTATGCAAAACTCATGCAGAAGGAGAACGATATCTTTTCGAGTGATAACGCGCTGTGGGAAAAGGTATTCAATGCGGCAAATAAAGAATCGGCAATGATTGAGGACGGCAGCAATTACGGCGATTTCCTGCTCAAGACCATCGACGGCGCCAAGGATGAGTTTACGGCGGATGAGCTTAAGACGCTCAAGGCCGGTGCACAGCAGATCAAGGAGATCGAGGACAAGCTCGAGAGTTTGGAGAAGGAGTTCCCTGGCTGTGGAAGCACGCCGAGCGCAGGCGAGAGCGTCGACGCTTCGGCCGCTGGCATGACGGCTGGTGCCAATGCTTCGAGCGAGGCGACGAAGTTCCCCAGCTTTACGGGCAAAGACCTGGATGGCAACGACGTGAGCAGCGACGAGCTGTTCTCTAAGAACAAGGTCACCGTCATGAACTTCTGGTTCACCACTTGCAAGCCGTGCGTGGGTGAGTTGGGCGACCTTGAGGACCTGAATAAGGAGCTTGCCAAGAAGGGCGGCCAGGTCGTGGGCGTCAATTCCTTTACGCTCGATGGCAACAAGGGCGAGATTGCAGATGCCAAGGACGTGCTGAGCAAGAAGGGCGTGACATATAAGAACATCTGGTTTAAGTCGGATAGCGATGCCGGTAAGTTTACGTCAAATTTGTTCTCGTTCCCGACAACGTATGTCATCGATCAGAATGGCAACATCGTAGGGGATCCAATCGTGGGAGCCATCAGCTCCGCTGAGCAGCGCGCAGCGCTCAACAAACTTATCGACCAGGCGATTGCGAATAGCGAGCAGTAAACAAGCTGAACTATGTATATTGAGGAGGTCTCGGGATTCCCGGGGCCTCTTTGATTTCGATTCTTCGAGATCAAATCTGCTCTTGTTATGTTCTCGTTTCCAAGAAATGGGAGGCAGCTCATTTATATGCCGCCGTCCCTTTTCACCTGCATCTTTCCTGCTAGATTAAACCTAATGGGGAAAGGAGCCACAAATGGACGGGATGCAAGATATCGTAAAGAAGTTTCCGTTTTGGGAGCATTTGTCTGACGACGAACGCGCTCTTGTTTTAGGGCAATCCGCCTTGCGCACCTTTGATGCCGGACAGCTTATTGGCGGCAGCGACAGCTCTTGCACGGGCGTCTTCCTCATTGTCCACGGCGATATCCGCGTCAGCCTTCTTTCCGAGGAGGGCAAGGAGGTTACGCTGTTTCGGCTCGGTGAGGGAGAATGCTGCGTCACCACCGCGTCGTGCGTTATTCGGCAAATCTCATTCGACACGCTCGTAACTGCGACACGAGAATCCACGCTCCTCGTTGTTCCTATTGGTGTTTGCGAGCATCTTGCCAACGTTAATATCCACGTCAAGGTTTTCATGCTCGAAGTAGAGGCGCAGCGCTACTCCCAGGTGGTTCGCGTGCTGCAGCAGATGTTCTTCAGGCGCCTTGACCAGCGCGTTGCCGACTATCTGGTTGAGCGATGCCGGGCAGCGGAGTCGATGGAGCTCCGGATCACTCAAGACGAATTGGCGCGTGATATCAATTCTGCTCGCGAGGCGGTGACACGCGTGTTGCGTCGTCTTGCCGATGAGGGCCTTATCGAGGTGAAGCGCGGGCGCATCCTTGTTCTGGATGTCGACGGTTTGGCGCGCCTGCCGTAGCGATGACTTTGCTGTGGTGCCTATCCGCCCGATGCTCGCTGCTTGCTCTCAAGAAAACCACCCGTATGGTGACTTGGTCACGGAACCGGCCTATGTCTTCCGGACATACTGGCATCAAGCGATAGGACAAGCGAGCAAAGGAGCTCATCATGGGATTGTTTGATTTATTTGCTGGGGTGGATATCAACAAAGGTGTTGAGGAGTGCCAGGCGACCGAAGGCGCGGTATTGATTGATGTACGCGGCGCCGATGAGTATCGGCAGGGGCATATCCCCGGGGCCGTCAACATTCCCCTCGATAGCATCGACCGCGTGCTTGCCGAATATCCAAAGAAGGACGCCCCGCTGTTTGTACATTGCTTGAGTGGTGCTCGTAGCGGTCGTGCCACGAGTTTTCTCCAGCGTGCAGGCTACAGCAACGTGAAGAACATTGGCGGAATCAATAGCTACGGTGGAAAGGTGGTGCGTTAACCATGAAGGTGGTTATCGTGGGAGGCGTTGCCGGCGGCGCATCGGCCGCGGCGCGCTTGCGCAGGCTTGACGAGCAGGCGGAGATTGTTGTTTTCGAGCGCACGGGCTATGTGTCCTATGCCAATTGCGGATTGCCATACTTTATTGGCGGCGTGATTGAGGAGGAGTCTGCGCTCACGCTGCAATCGCCCGAGGGATTTTGGAATCGATTCCGCATTGCCGTGAAGACGAGTCATGAGGTGATCGCCATTCACCCCGATGTGCATGCGGTTGACGTCCGCAACCTGCTCACCGGCGAAGAATTTGTCGAGACATATGACAAGCTGATTCTTTCGCCTGGCGCGCACCCGATTCGCCCTGAGCTTCCGGGGATCGATTCGGATAAGATCTTCAGCTTGCGAACGGTCGAGGACACGCTGCATATCCATGACTACGTACAAGAGCATAGGCCGAAGAGCGCTGTGGTGATCGGCGGCGGTTTTATCGGCATCGAGACTGCCGAGAACCTGCGCGACCTGGGCCCTACGGTGACGCTTCTGCAGCGCCCTCGTCAACTAATGAACAACATGGATTACGATATGGCAACGCTGCTTCACACGGAAGTGCGCGAGCATGGCATTGACCTGCGACTTCGTGCCGACGTGACGGGTTTTGAAGAGGTCGATGGCCGTGTGGTCACTCATGTGGCGGGCGAAGATTCTATCGTGGCCGATATGGTGCTGCTCGCTATCGGCGTTGTCCCCGAGAGCCATTTGGCAAAGGAAGCTGGCATCGAGCTGGGCATCAAGGGCTCCATTGTGGTGAACGATCGCATGGAGACATCCGCTCTCGACGTATATGCCGTGGGCGATGCCGTGCAGGTCAAGCATCAGGTGACGGGCGAGGACGCAGTGATTTCCCTTGCGGGCCCCGCCAATAAACAGGGGCGTATCGTCGCCGATGTGATCTGTGGCCTAGACAGTCACTATCAGGGCTCGTTGGGCTCTTCGGTGATCAAGGTGTTCGACTTGACAGCTGCGAGCACGGGAATTTCTGTGAAAGCAGCGCGTGCGGCAGGTATTGATTGCGAGAGCGTTGTGCTGTCGCCCGGATCGCATGCGGGCTATTATCCCGGAGCGACGCCCATGACCATGAAAGTCGTGTTTGAGAGGGAAACCTTGCGTCTGCTGGGTGCGCAGATTGTGGGCGTCGATGGCGTCGATAAACGCATCGACGTGCTGGCGACGGCAATCCAGGCCGGTATTCGGGCCGATAAGCTCAAGGATTTGGATTTGGCTTATGCGCCGCCATATTCTTCGGCAAAAGACCCGGTAAACATGGCTGGTTTTATGATCGAGAACGTTGACTCGGGCATCCTCAAGCAGTGGCATTGGGAACAGGAGCCTGATCTGCCGCGCGACGGAAGCGTGCAGCTGCTCGATGTTCGCACGGTTGGCGAGTATGGTCGCGGTCATATCGACGGCTTTATGAACATCCCTATTGATGACTTGCGCGCTCGCTTGGGGGAGCTTGACGTGGCAAAGCCTGTTTATGTTATTTGCCAAAGTGGTCTTCGCAGCTACATCGCTTGTCGCATTCTCGCTCAGCACGGTTTTGACTGCTATAACTTCTCGGGCGGTTATCGTTTCTTTGCTGCTGTGACCAAAGACCGTCGCGGTAGCGATAACGTGATGCCGTGTGGATTGGAGAAGTAGGGCCTTTTTGGGCAACTTTGAACGAGGACTGCCGTGAACGAGTGGCGGCTTGGCCGGAAATGAGCGCTTTGCCGCCACTCTTTGGGGTCTGGAGCTGACGTGAGACCGTTGCCGAAGTCCCGTTTGGAGCCGTTGCGGGACCGGCTTCGCAGCATCGTTGGTACGACCGTAGAGCCGGCTCCTACTCAGGGTCGGCACCAACGCGGGACCCGGAGCCAATGCAGCACCACAAGTGATCCAATCCTCCAGCTCACTGCCAATTCTCCTGCTAGCGTGTATGACAAAGGTGAGATGGGGTAGGAAAAACGCATTACACGCGAGTGATGGGGAAAGGCTGACGTGCCCGTCCCTGTGCGGGGAGGAAGCCCATCGATGCTGGAGCTCAAAGGTATTTGCAAAAGGTACGTTACCCAGTCGTTTACGCAGGTGGCGCTCGACAGCGTAAGCCTGTCTTTTCGCGATAACGAGTTCGTGGCCATTCTGGGTCCCTCGGGCTCGGGTAAAACCACGATGCTCAACGTTATCGGCGGACTCGATCATTTCGATTCTGGCGACCTGCTGATCGACGGTATTTCGACTAAGGATTTTCACGATCGCGATTGGGATGCCTACCGCAACAACCGCATCGGCTTTGTTTTCCAAAGCTATAACCTCATTCCGCATCAGACCATTTTGGAAAACGTGGAGTTGGCGCTTACGCTCACGGGCGTGGGGCATGCCGAGCGCCGCCAGCGTGCGCGCGAGGCGTTGGAGAAAGTCGGCCTGGGCGAGCACGTTAACAAGCGCCCGAGCCAGCTATCGGGCGGACAGATGCAGCGTGTGGCCATCGCCCGCGCCCTGATTAACGATCCCGAGATTGTGCTGGCAGACGAGCCGACCGGCGCTTTGGATTCAACGACATCCGTACAGGTCATGGATCTGCTCAAAGACGTGGCGCGCGACCGCCTGGTCATCATGGTCACCCACAATCCCGAGCTGGCGCACCAGTACGCCACGCGTATCGTCAACCTGGCGGACGGCAAGATCACCGACGATTCCGACCCCTTTGATGCTGCGAAGGCCACGCGCCGCGAGGCCAAACCTACGCGCAAAACCTCGATGAGCTTTGTGACGGCGCTGGGGCTTTCTGCCCGCAACCTCATGACCAAGAAGGGTCGCACGGCCATGACTTCTTTTGCGGGCTCGATTGGCATTATCGGCATTGCGGCGATTCTGGCGCTGTCCAACGGCGTAAACGGCTACATCAAAAAGGTCGAGGAGGATACGCTTTCGAGCTACCCGCTCACCATTTCCAAGCAGGATTACGACCTGTCGTCCATGATGGGCGGACAGGGGGCTGCGGATGACGAGGCGTCCAACGGCGAGGATTTATCCGACGGTACTGGTGGCAAAGCTAAGGGAACCGATAAAATTCCCGTGGTCACGGCCGTAAAGGATATGTTTGCGAGCGTTAAGTCCAACGACATGACGAGCTTTAAGGCATGGCTCGATGCCGGTGGCGACGGCATCGATAAAGAAGTCAACGCCATCCAGTATGGCTACGGCGTGACGCCAGTTGTCTATCGTTCGAGTAAGGGCGACGAGAAGCCCGTCCGGCTGGTGCCCAACGCTATGACCGAGGCCATGAGCGGCGGCGCGAGCTCGGCAGCAACGGTGAGCATGGAGTCCATGGGAACCTCGGTCTTCAACGAAATGATTGACGACCAGAGCCTGCTCGACAGCCAGTACGATGTCGTGGCGGGGCATTGGCCTACGTCTGCTAACGAAGCCGTGATGGTGCTTTCGAGCCGTGGCACGGTGGGCGATTACACGCTCTACAGCATCGGTGCGTTGGATATCAATGAACTCAACGATCTGGTTAACAGCGCCATGACGGCTGACGGTGGGGTCGAGACGCCCGAGACCGGCGCCGACTTTACCTACGACGATGCGCTGTCCACGACGTTTAAGGTGTTGTCGCCGGCCGATGCCTATCGCAAAAACGAAGAGACCGGCATGTGGACTGACATGTCTGGCGACGCCGACTTTATGGCCGCCAAGGTTGCCGATGGCATCGACGTGCACATTGTGGGCGTGGTGCGACCTAACGAGACGGCCAATGCGAGCGCGTTGTCTCCGGGCATTGCCTATACGCATGCGCTGACTCGCCAGCTTATGGAGCGCGCCGCCGATTCGCAGATTGTGCAGGAGCAACTCGCCCACCCCGAGACGGATGTCTTTACGGGCAAGTCTTTCGATGAGCTGCAGGGCGAGGCCAAACAAGGCGTGGATCTGGGCAGTATGTTCAGCGTGGATGAGGCGGCGCTGAAGAGCGCGTTCTCGTTCGATACGCCTGCGCTCTCGGGCGCTGCCGGCGGTATGGACCTTTCTGGCATCGACTTGTCCGGGCTGGACATTGACCTTTCTGGCGTTGGTAAGGACATCGACTTCAGCGACATCATGGCCAAAGCGCCAACCCCAGATTTCTCGGGTATCTTTGACGGTCTGGAACTCACGCCCGAGCAAATGCAGCAGGTGGGAACGCTGGCCAACCAGCTGTTTGAGGGCTTTTTGCAGTCTGATCAGTTTAAGGCGCTGACACCCGATGATCTTAAGGACGCGTCAAAGCTTGCCGCCGCGTTCTCGACGTATCTTGAGAGTGATACGGCAGCCCAGCAAATCCTGGCCCAGCTCAAAGCGCTCGGCGGCGATGCCCTGGCCGAGCGCCTGCAGCAGGCGATGACCGACTATGTGCAAAAGCAGCTGGCTCCGTATCTGCAGCAGGCTATGGATCAGGTGATGAAGGCGATCAGCGAGCAGATAGCGTCGACGGTATCGTCCCAGCTTAAAGCAGGCGCGGCGGGGCTCATGGGACAGATGGCTACGCAGATGTCGTCGAGTATTGCCAACTTGGCGGGCGCCATGCGTGTTGATGCGAGCGCCTTTGCCAATGCCATTCACTTCAACATGGACGTCGAGGACCTGAGTTCGCTCATGATGAGCTATGCCAAGGCGTCGAAGCTCACCTATGACAACAACCTGACCACACTGGGTTATGCGGACGAGGCGGACCCCATCTCGGTCAAGATTTTCCCGCGTGACTTTGAGGCCAAGGAGCGCGTACTCGACCATATCGATGCGTACAACAAGCAGGTCAAAGCCGCCGGCCACGACGAGCGGGCAATCTCGTACACCGACTACATGGGCATCATCATGGGGTCGGTGACCGACATCGTGAACACCATCAGCTTGGTGCTCATCGCATTCGTGAGTATCAGCCTGGTGGTGAGCTCCATCATGATCGGTATCATCACCTACATCAGCGTGCTGGAACGCAAAAAGGAGATTGGCATCCTGCGCGCGATCGGCGCGTCAAAGCGCAACGTGGCCAACGTATTCAATGCCGAGACCTTTATCGAAGGCCTCATCGCCGGCGTCTTTGCCATCGTCGTCGTGGTGGCTGTGAGCTTTCCGGTTAATGCCTGGGCGCTTGCGGCCAAACAGGTCCCCAACCTGATGAGTCTGCCCGTGCAGGATGCGCTGGTGCTCATTGCAATTTCGGTGCTGTTGACGGTCGTTGCCGGTCTACTGCCTGCCCGCAGCGCATCCAAAAAGGACCCCGTGGAAGCCCTGCGCTCTGAATAATGCGACAAAGGGACAGTTCCTTTGTCACGTCCGTTGATATGAGAGAAGAGTAGATGATCCTTTCGTTGGCCCCTATGGAGGGGATTACCGGGCATGTGTTCCGTCGCGTGCATGCGGAGTGCTTCGGTGCGCTCGATTGCTATTACACGCCGTTTTTGCCGCCGCCGCGGGTGGGAAACCGCTTTGGCGGCAAGGTGTTTAAGGAGATCGATCCTGCCAATAACCAGGGGCTCAACGTGGTGCCTCAGCTGATGTCCAAGAACGCGGACGAGTTTGTGTGGGCGGCACAGGTGCTCGCCGACATGGGCTATCGGGAGGTCAATCTCAACCTGGGTTGCCCTTCGGGAACGGTTGTCACTAAGGGCAAGGGCTCGGGTTTCTTGCGCAATCTCGACGAGCTCGAGGTGTTCTTGAGTGATGTGTGCGAGCGGTCGCCGTTGCCGGTATCGGTAAAGACCAGGCTGGGGTTGGAGAGCGACGACGAATACGAGCGCGTGCTCGATCTGTATTGCCGCATGCCGCTGGCAGAGCTGATTGTGCACCCGCGCGTGCAAAAGGACCGCTATACGGGCTCGCCGCGCAAGGAGTTCTATGGCGAAACGCTGGAGCGTGCGCCGTTTCCGGTCGCCTATAACGGTGACATTTTTGATCTTGAGGATATGGATGCGCTGGTGGAGGCCTATCCCGGCACGCGCCATGTAATGCTGGGGCGCGGCCTCCTCGCGAACCCCGCGCTGGCTCGCATGGTCAAGGGTGGCCCTGCTGCCACGGCTGCTGAGCTGCAGCGCTTCCACGACACGCTGTTTGCGGCCTATGCAGAAGAGATTGGCGGTAACGCGGTCTTTCGTATGAAGGAGTGGTGGTTCTACGCCAAGTGCGCTTTCGCCGACCCCGCTACCGTTCACAAGCTCGTACGCAAGACTAAAAAGGTCGACGAATATCGCGCCGCCGTCGAGCGAGTCTTTCGCGAGCAGCCACTTGCACTCATAGCTCGCTTCCACGGCTAGTTGGTCGTTGGGGACGTTCTTTAACGACTAGTCATTTAAGAACGTCCCCAATGACTAGCTATAAAAAGTTGTACACCAGCATCCAAAGATGTCGAAAAATGTCGACTTTGGATGCTAGCGTACATGTTTGGGTCGGCGGGGGAGTTGAGTCTAGGCAATCATTGCATCGAGCGTGATGAGCTCTCTGAGTCGCTCCGTGCGTGTTTGCCCATGGCGCTTTGCTTTTGCGTCAAAGGCTTCAAGGACCGATTCACCCACACGTGCCGATAAAACAACGCTTGGCTCATCAGAGATCGACGGCCTTCCCAGCTTGATGGTGCGACCCTTCGGCCACCCATCTTTTTCGTATGCCTCTGCGGCTTTCTCCAACTCTCCGGGAGCAAACCCCATCATCTTTTCGAGCTGCTTAGCGTCCATAGCGCCTCCTATCGATCGACATAATGTCGAGCGCCGGTTCTCGGATTCTCTTTTTGTATACAATTTTGTAGACAAAAATACAAGCAGTTTATCGGGCTAATTAGCTTGTTTTGACCCGCCTGTTCGATAGGAAATGAGCATTGACGACTTCGCTACTCCTTTGCTTTTCAGCTTGGAATTTGGATGCTCATTGAACTTCCGGAGGGGAGCGCTTTATTAAGCTATCGAGATTCTGGGCAGGAGCTCTCACTGGTCTTCGGTAATGGGACCAGCTTAATTCGCGACACAGTGTGTCGCGAATTGGAGTAGTCGTTGGGTGTCCTTCAATGGCTAGTCATACAAGAACGTCCAAGTGCCGGATTTTGTCATTTAGTGTCGTTCTCAGCGACTATTCTGGAGGGTCGTGGTCAAAAAAGGGCAAATATGAGTACTGTTGCAATTATGGTTGCATTTATTTTGCTATAAATAGTAGCTCCTGATGAGATTTGTTCCCATTAAGAGCTACGTTTATTGAACATATGAGGAGAAATAACGTCGTCTGCGGACGAGTGGAACTTTGAATAGTTCCTGAAATGATCAAAATTGCTGCTACTAAACAGGTAGCAGTACTCATATTTGCCCTTTTTTGACCATTGCTCCCTCGGAAACTCTTTCCCGAGGCATCAAACAGCCATAATCCAAAGGTCGCCTCAAACAATTAGCCGGTTAAGAGCGTCCATAGCTACCCAAAAGTTGTACGCCAGCATCCAAAGATGTCGAAAAATGTCGACTTTGGATGCTGGTGTACATGTTTGGGCCGTATGGGCTGGGTCCCTGGACGGACAGAGTGTGCACACTAGAGCAGATTCTCCTGCACCCATGCGATGATGTCGCTTGACTCGTAGAGCGGCTTGCCGTCGATGAACAAGCAGGGAACCTGGCGTTTTCCGCCGACGGCGATGAGTGTCTGCTCGGCTTCGGTATCGGTCGAGATATTGCGTTCGGGAATGGTCACGCTGCTATCGGCCAAAAAGCGCTTGACCTTTATGCAATACGGGCAGCCGGTCATAACGTACAGCGTGAGCTCATGATTAGTAGCCATGGGTCTCCAATCGGTTGAGGTTTCGATTGAAATACCCAAAGCCGCCGCGGTCTATGCACGCGCCAAAGACGACTCGATGGCCTGGACCAGAAACGCCGTAGCTCCGGTGCCGCAGGGCTTGTCGTAGTAGTCGATAAAGCGCTGGTCGGCAAGATAGCCGTGGGCGAGGCCCAGGTACGCTTCGTTCTGGGGTTCGCGTCCCCAGTTGAGACCAATCCAACGACGATGCATCGCGACAAGCTTGCGAGCCTCGCTTCCATTCGCATCGCCATCGCCCATGGCAATCGAGAGTTGGCCCAGAATAGCGCGTTCAAGTTCCTTCATGTCGTTCCATGTCTCGGGGTCCATGTCCAGCAGTGCTTCGTTTGCTGCGTCGATCGCCTCGTCGCCGTAGCGCTTCCGAGCCTCGGCGCCGTAGCGCTCCTCGTTTTCCTGCACGGTGCGCCAGCGCTCCAGTTGCGGCAGGACGGCGCCCATGAGCGAGACGGCTTCGTCGAGCGACATGCCGGTGTTTTGCGCCAGCCGCGGAGCGCAATCCTCGATCATCGCCTCCATGGTGGTGTCGTAGGTGTACTTGCCGTGGTCGTAGCACCACTTGCAGTAATGGTCGGTCGTGGCGCCCGTGGCATCGGTGCCGCAGTCGTCGGGCGTGAGTATCATGCCGCAGCTCTGGCAATAATGCTCGGGCATTTCGAGCAGGTGGGACAGTGGCTCGCCGGTTACGGCGGCAATGAGCTTCATCATGTCGATGCCCGGGGTGACCTCGTCGCGCTCCCAACGGCTGACGGCTTGGCGTGTGACGAAGAGCTTGGCGGCGAGCTGCTCCTGGGTAAGGTGATGGGCGCGACGAACGGCAATGAGCTTTTCTGCAAAGGCCATAGCGGCTCCTTTCTGCTGGTTGATGGCTTAAGCATACGCGGCGGCAGGCGCCCTTCCAAGCAACCGTTGGTTGCACGACAGGAGTCCACGGCGAAGAATTGCGCGCAACGCCCCACGCCTCCATGCCGTACAATGACCGGCATGGAACCTATTGCACACATACATACCGACCTGCCGCAGAAGTTCGGCATTCCGCGCAACAGCTTTTTGGCGCCTCATCTGCAGGGATGCATCGTTTTTGAGCCGGAATTTGCCTCCAATGCAGCGGTTGAGGGTCTGGACTCCTTCTCTCACCTGTGGCTGCTGTGGCGCTTCGAAAACGGAACGCCCGGCGGCACGGCTAAGGACATAGCCGCCGATGCCAAAACGCAGGACAGGTCCGGTACCAACGCAAAATGGTCGAAGACCGTGCGTCCGCCGCGCCTGGGTGGAGCCGAGCGTGTGGGCGTCTTTGCCACGCGCAGCCCGTTTCGCCCTAATCCCATCGGTCTCACCTGCGTCAAGCTCGATCGTGTCGAGCTCACCGACGATGGCCCCATCATCTATGTGCTGGGGGCCGATCTGCGCGACGGCACGCCCATCTACGACATTAAGCCCTACATTCCGTTTGCGGACTGCCACTCGGATGCGACCGGCGGCTGGATCGAGGATGCTCCGTGGCAAGAGCTCGATGTTAAGTTTCCGCAAGCACTGCAGGATATGGTCCCGCCCGCAAAGCTCCCCGGCTTGGTCGAGGTTCTACGCCAAGATCCGCGCCGCGCGGGCAGCAAGCACGAACCAAACCGCGTCTACCATCTGACCTACGCCGGGCTCGACATATCGTTTACGGTCGACGAAACCCAGCTAACCGTAGTCGCCGTCAACGACGCGCAAGACTAACCATCCGTCCGTATCCGTCAAAAACAACGCCAAACCCCATGCCAAAACCGCCCACGCTGGTGGACAATAACGCCTATCGAAACAGTCTACTTTGCATGGGAGCTCAGCATGAAATACGACTTTAGCTCGCTTATCGACCGCCACGGCATGGACTCCATCGCCGTTGACTCCTGGGGCGAGATCCCCGGTATGGCTCCGAACGCACCCGACGAGGGCTTCGACCGCATTCCCATGTGGGTGGCCGACATGAATTTTGCCACGGTGCCCACGGTCCAGGAGTACATCATTCAGCGCGCTCAGCATCCCATGTTTGGCTACTTTAACCCGCGCGCCGAGTACTTCGACCGCATCATCGAATGGCAGAGCCGCCGCAATGGCGTCGAGGGCCTGCGCCCTGAACATATCGGCTACGAAAACGGCGTGCTGGGCGGTGTCGTGTCGACACTGCGTGCGTATGTTCAGCCGGGCGATGCGGTGCTGGTCCACAGCCCCACCTACATCGGCTTTACCAAGTCCATTGAGGCCGCGGGCTATCGTATTGTCCACAGCCCGCTTAAGCTCGACGACCAGGGCGTGTGGCGTATGGACTTTGAGGACATGGAGCACAAGCTCGCCCAAAACCACATCCATGCCGCGGTGTTCTGCTCGCCGCACAATCCCTGCGGCCGCGTATGGGAGCGTGACGAGATCGAGCGCGCCATGGACATCTATCGTCAGCACGATTGCGTGGTGATCTCGGACGAGATTTGGTCCGATATCATCCTGCCGGGCCACAAGCATATCCCGACGCAGTCGGTGAGCGAGGATGCTCGCATGCGCACGGTTGCCCTCTACGCGCCCAGCAAGACGTTCAACCTGGCGGGCCTGGTCGGCAGCTACCACATCATCTATAACGAGACGCTGCGCGACCGCGTGTGCGCCGTGTCCAACAAGACCCACTACAACGAGATGAATGTCCTCTCCATGCATGCGCTTATCGGTGCCTACCAGCCGCAGGGCTATGAGTGGGTGGACGAGCTCAATCAGGTGCTTGCCGGCAATATCGAGTACTTCTGCAATTACGTGGACGAGCATTTTGAGGGCGTGTCCTATTCGCGTCCGCAGGGCACGTACATGGTGTTTCTGGACTGCACCGAGTGGTGCCGCGAGCATGGCCGCGATATTCAGTGGTTGCTCGACGAGGGGGCGCGCGTGGGCGTTGGCTACCAGGATGGCCGTCCGTTCCACGGGCCCTGCCACATTCGCGTGAATCTGGCGCTGCCGCTTTCGCGCGTGAGGGAAGCGTGCGACCGCCTGGACCGCTACGTTTTTAATGCACGGTAGGCGTGCGCTGCATGCGGGACCTTCTGCCAAGTCGGCTGGAAGGCCCCGCATGGTAGAACGTCTGTAACCATTGGGCACTCGCGTGGTTTCGTTTGCTATTATCTTTAACCATTTCAGTCTGTAAACAGGATCGTCTGGAGCTCGATGAAAAGACCCCGTCGCTCGGTTGCCATATCGTTGTTTGTTGCGCTTGCGGGAGCGTGTGCCTTTGTCGTAGCGATAGCCGGCTGTTCCGGGTCGAATGGCAGGGTCTCGACGTTTGCATTAGAAGGCCTGGACGCCTCGCAGGCCAAAGACGACAACCTTAAGACGCTCAACGTCGGCAGCGACCTCTATCCACCGTTTGTGTATACCGACGAGTACGGCGATATCGTTGGCCTGGATGTCGAGATATTGACCGAGGCTTTGGCCCGCATTGGTTACAAGCCAAAGTACCAGCTGATCGATTGGGAAAAGAAGAACGAGCTACTGGCGAGCGGCGAGCTCGATTGCGTCATGGGCAGCTTTAGCATGACGGGTCGCGAAAACGAGTATCGTTGGGCCGGCCCGTACCTTGCGAGCCGCCAGGTGGTCGCGGTCGATCCCCAGAGCGATATCTACACGCTTGCCGATCTTGAGGATAAGGTCGTGGCGGTCCAGTCCACCACCAAGCCCGAGGACATTTTGCTCAATCATACAAATGAAAACGTTCCGCAGATCAAAGAGCTCTACTGCTTTTCGGACCGTTCGTATCTGAACCCGGCGCTCGTCGAGGGTCTGGTCGACGCCATCGCCGCGCATGAGTCCTCGCTGCTCACCTACGAAAAAGACTATGGCGTAACGTATCGCATTTTGGATGAGCCGCTGCTAGAGGTTGGTTTGGGCACCGCTTTCGATATCAACGATACGCGTGGCATCGACGTTAAGCTCACTCATGCCTACCAAGAAATGCTTGTCGATGGCACCATGGAACGTCTGGTGTCAAAGTACTTTGATGACCCTTCGCCATTTTTGAATATGGAGGGCCTGTCATGATCGATGCGCCCGACCACGCCGCTCAGGGGCGGGGCAATCGTTCGACAGGGGTATGGCTCCTTGTCGCCCTGCTGGGGATAGCGCTCTCGGTTGTTGCCGGCATGATGAGCTACGGCTACACGACGGCCCAAGCCGAGCAGCGCTTTGCCGACGTTGTCGATTACGTGGCGACGCAGAGCCTTTCCTACGATGCATTCAATAGCGCCTATACGACCAAAAACCTGATTCGCGTTATGGAGATCGCCGGAGAGACAGCGCGCGATATTGAGCGCGACGGTTCGGTGGATAACGCCATGCTGGAGCAATATGCCGACCAGTTCAACGTGAGCGCACTGATCGTGACGGACGCATCGGGCAATTTGGTGTCCGAATCCTCGACGGATGGCGTGGGCTACGAGTCGCTCGCTACGTATCTCAAGGAAGCACCCGTGCTGGAGGTGGCAGCCCATCCGCTTAAGTCCTATACCGCCCGCATTACGCTTTCGGATGATTCGGTTGCAGACATTGGTTGCGTGACCCGGCAAGATGGCGAGGGCATCGTTATCGCGGTCAGGCATCAGAGCGCGAAGGCAGTTGCAAGCAATACGCTCAAACTGCAGAGCCTGCTCGGTGGTTATGAGACCATCGACAGCGGCAATATCGTGATCGAAAGCGATGGCAAAGTCGTTGCGACCAATGCCGTTGAACCCACCATATTGGGCGTATTCAATCTGCCTGCAACGGATGTCTTTATTGTCGACGGTATTAAGGATCGATGCCTGCCCGGCAAAGTCCGACTGGTCAACGCCAGCGGCGAGTGGTATTTGGGCACATTTGGAAAAGCGCGCGGGTTCTACGTGTACACCTATGCCTCGGCGCGGCGCTACTTTGAGGTCGTCGCGGCTGTTGCTGCCGGCGTGCTGGTGCTCTACAGCGGTGTTATAGCCGTTGTTGTGATGGTGCGTCGCCGCGCTGATCGTCGACGTTTGACGGACTTGCTGCAGCAGGAGCGCGACTATGGCGACAAGCTGGCAAAGGCAGCGCGTGAGGCCTCGTCTGCCAACTCGGCAAAGACGGAGTTTTTGCGTCGCATGAGCCACGATTTGCGCACGCCCATCAACGGCATTCGCGGTATGGTTGAGGTCGGCGATGCCAATGCGGACGATCTTCAAAAGCAGACCGAGTGCCGCTCAAAGATCTGGACGGCATCGGGACTGCTGCTCGACCTTGCCAACGAGGCCCTGGATATGAGTCGCCTGGAGAGCGGGCAGGTCGATCTGGAGCTTGTTCCCACAAACTTGGTGACCCTCAACCACGAGGTGCGCGATATTCTGGAGCGCCAGGCCGAGGAGCGTCTGGTGACAATTATCTGCGACCAGCAGACGCTTGATCATCCCTATGTGCGGGTGAGCGTGACGCACCTCAAGCGCTTGTTGCTCAATATTGCCGGCAATGCCGTCAAGTACAACCGCCAGGGCGGCTATGTTCGCCTGGTGTGCCGCGAGGTGGAGCCAGCGGATGGCGTCCCCGTCTATGAATACACGATCGCCGACAACGGTATTGGCATGAGCGAGGAGTTCCAACAGCGCCTCTACGAGCCGTTTTGCCGTGAGGAGCAACAGGTGGAAGGCGCTTCATCGGGAACTGGCCTGGGCGCGCCTATCGCAAAACAGTTGGTCGAGCTTATGGGCGGAACCATGAGCTTTACGAGCGTCTTGGGGCAGGGGACGACGTTTACCATCCGCCTGCCGTTCGAGAAGTGCGACCGCTCCGAGATTCCTCAGGCAGTTCGCGTAGATGCGGGCGACGGCGATGCGTTCCAGGGCCTGCGCGTTTTGCTCGTAGAGGATAACGATCTGAATGCCGAGATCGCGCAGTTTACGCTCAGCCGTGCCGGTGCCGTCGTGACGCATGCTAAGGATGGCGAGTCTGCCGTCGAGATGTTTGCCGCGAGCGTGCCGTACGAGTACGACGTGGTGTTGATGGACATCATGATGCCCGGTATCGACGGCCTTGAGGCCACGCGTCGAATTCGAACACTCGATCGCGAGGATGCCGCGACTACGCCGATTATCGCCGTGAGTGCCAACGCCTTTGCCGACGACCGCAGGCTTTCGCGTGAGGCGGGCATGGACGCGCACCTGAGTAAACCCGTGAGTTCGCAGGAGCTCGTTGAGGTGTTAGCGCACATCGCCGCCAACGCTTCATAAGCATAGGGCCCGGTTCCAAGGTGGGTTGGAACCGGGCCCTATTGCTATTTGTGAGGTCTGCTCTTGAGGCTTATTTTTCCTGAATCTGCTTACCGCAAAGATGCTCAATCGTAATCTCGTAGAGCTGGACGCCCTTAATGTCCTTGGCGATTTCCTCTTCGACTTCTTCGGCAGAAGGGTAGTACTTAAGGGCGAGCTGGCGGACTTTGTCCTCGATAAACGCGGGGGTGTCATTCGCCAGGCGACAACGGCCAAAGACGACGGTGCTCATAACGTAGGGAGCCCAGTCGCCGTCCTGGTACCACTCGTTGCCGTAAACGGTAAAGCAGACCTTGTCATCGCGCTTGAGTGCGTCGACCTTGTGGCCGGCTTTGGCGCCATGGAAATAAATCTTGTCGTGCTCGGCGTCAAAGAAGTAGTTGACGGGAATGGCGTACGGGTAGCCATCGTCACCGTTGACGGCAAAGACGCCGCGCTTGCAGGTGGCGAGCAGTTTACGCGCTTCCTCGTCGGTGATGGCGCGTTTCTTTCGACGTAAGGGCCTAAACATCGTTGGCTTCCTTTCTGGTCGTGCGTGGTTGCTGCAAAAACTATAGCGAAACGGATCCGTTTTTCTTGATGCGGGCGAGTATGTTTTTGAGCTTGTTAAAGTCGAGCGGTTTGGACAGATGGGCGTTCATGCCGGCGTCGTGTGCCGCCTTGGCGTCCTCGGCAAAGGCATTGGCGGTGAGCGCGATGATGGGGATATCGGCTGCATCGACCTTCTCGCTCAGGCGAATCGCGCGGGTTGCCTCGTAGCCGTCCATGTCCGGCATCATAATGTCCATCAGGATCGCATCGAAGCTGCCGGCGGGATGAGACAGGTACAGATCGACGACTTCGTTGCCGTTGACGGCGCGGGTGACCACGACGCCCTCGGATTCTAGCAGCGTCTGTGCAATCTCGGCATTCAATTCGTTGTCTTCGGCGAGCAGCACGTTCATGTCGGCGAGCGAGCAGTCGAGCGCCCTCTCGACCGTATTCGCCCGCGCCCGGGGGTTCTTGTCGATATCGAGCGGAATTTCCACGTAGAACGTGGTGCCCACATGGAGTTCGCTGGTGACTTCGATGGTGCCGCCCATCAGTTCAATAAGCGACTTGACGATTGGCATGCCCATGCCGGTTCCTTGGAACTTGCTGCGCGCATCGTCTCCTTCTTGGGCAAACGGCTCATAGATATGCTTTAAAAACTCGGGAGCCATGCCAATGCCGGTATCCGAAACGCTAAAGCAAAAGAGCGCGCGCCCGTTATCGAGTGGCTTGGTCTTTGAACTAAAGGTGACGGAGCCGCCGTGCTTGTTGTACTTAATGCTGTTGTCTAACAGGTTGATCATGATCTGTCGGATATGGGTGGGACTGCCGATCATGTATGGCCCCGTGGCGTACGGCAGACTATTGTCCTGCATTGTGATGCCGTTGCTGGACGCGCGGAGCTTGCACAGCACCAGCGTATCGTCACAGAGCTCTTTGAGGTTAAAAGGCACATGTTCCAGTGTTAGCTTGCGGTCTTCGATTTTTCCCATCTCGAGGATGTCGTTGATCAGCGAGAGCAGGTGATTGGCGGCAACGCGCGCCTTGGCACGGCTCTCGCGGGCGACTTGCATATCGCCTTCCTTCAATTCCTCGATCTCGATAAGGCCCAGGATGCCGTTGAGCGGCGTGCGGATGTCGTGGCTCATGCGCGTGAGGAACGCCGTCTTAGCGGCGTTGGCGGCATCGGCTTTTTTGCGCTCGGTTCGAGCGCGCACGAGCGCCCAGATGAGCAGGACGATGCCGACCGACAACATACCGATGAGGGTAGCTGCAATGGCGGTGCGGTTGCGAAAAAGGAATTGAAGCGTGTTGGATTCCTGGGCCGTGTACGACGTGGAGGAGAAATTGCTTGCGGAGAGCGATTCTCCGGCATTGATGATGCCCTTGTTGATGATTCCCAACAGCTCGGGTTTTCCGCGCGAAATCCAGCACGAGAGCTCACAGGTGTCAGGGAGCTCGGTCGTCTCGCAGTCCTCGAGATCGTAACGGTCACCGATGGTTTTTACGCGTGAACTGGGAGCGACGATGCAGTGCGCCGTTCCCTTCCTGAGGGCGTCGAACGCTTCATCGTCGGATTGGTATTCGGTTACGGTTGCTGTGGGGAACAGACTTTCAAGTGCATTTTTGTTGACAAACGATGATTTGGTACAGGCGATGTTCTGAAGGTCTTTGTTCAGGTTGCTGCCGGTGTGGATGGCGGTGAGGGATATGGTCCCCAACGATACCGACTGCACAACGCCTGTTTGCTCGGCAAACCAGTAATCTCGGTATACCGGCAGCGCAACGTCTATGCTTCCCTTTGACAGGGCCTTTGACATCATCTTGTAGCTATCAAAGGCGACGGTTTTGACCGTAATGCCAAATTTATCGTGCAGCGTCGTCGCAAGCGATGCGAGCGAGCCTTCCATTTCGCCGTCTTCGTCCTCGTTGCAGTAGGGGAGTTTGCCCGTAATGTAGCCGAGCGTGATGGCGTTGTTGTTTGCTTTGAGCCAGGAACATTCGGGGCCGTTGAGCGATGATGAACCGCTGTTTTGGGTCGAGTAGCTAGATTTGACTTCGTCGTTATAGCGTGGGTTGACGCGGGCGATTGCCGACATAGCGGCATTGATGTCGTCCATCAGGTCGGGGCGGCTTTTGGGGACGGCAAAATAGTAGTCGCTCGAACCAATGTAGAACATGGGGGAGGCGCTGGGCGACGAGGTCGTGTCGTTCATGATGATGGCATCGACCTCGTTGTTTGCGAGTGCGTCAAAGAGGGCACCGCCAGTGTCGATTTCTTTATAGGTGCAGGTAATGCCTTCGTTGGCGAGCCACTGCTGGCCAACGAAGGTTTGCATAACGTCGGGGTTGCAGCCGATGGTAAGGCCTTGGAGCGCTTGGGGGTCACCCTTGGCCAGATCGTCGCGCTCGGGCCTGGCATAGATGTAGTAGCGCTCGGTGCCCTCGGGGTTCGAGGAAAAGAGCAGCTTTTGGGCGCGTTCCTCGGAGTAGGAGATGTTGGGCATGAGGTCGATCTCGCCCGCCTCGAGCATGTCCATAAGCTCGGCGAAGGTGCCGGAGACGTATTCGTACTGCCAGCCGGGTGTGTAGTACGAGAGGGTCTGGAGGTACTCGTAACCCCATCCCGAGAGACGCTCGCCGGGGGTGCCGTCCTGGAAGCCCTCGTTGTTGACAAGCCAACCAACGCGGACCGTTTTGACCTGCTGATCGGTATTGGCGGCATAGGCGGGGGCGGGCATGATGGTGCTCAGTACGGCGAGCACGGCAAGCGCGACGGCCAAGGTGCGATATATAACTGAACGAAGGACAGCGGAAGCTCTCACATGCAATCCTAACGAATCGAGACATTACCGCATAAGGATACCAGCTCAGCCTGCCCAGTCGGCAGCTGCACCGCTAAACGGTCCCGCCCGGCAGTTGGGGACAGTCCCTTTCTGCCGGCACAAAAGGAGCGTTCCTAACTGTCGGTTGTGGGACAATATCGAGCGAATGTGATTGGGCGTCTGGGAAAAGGGGTCGCGATGAACAGGTTGAGGACGCTTGCCGATGTGCTGCGACAGGCTGGCTTTGCACGCATCACGGGCCTGTTTCTTATCTTTTACCTGCTGTGCTCGACGGCTGTCTGGCTGTCCGAGCCTACGACACTCACCTTTGGTGATGGCCTGTGGTTTAGCTTTGAGACGGTCTCGACGATCGGCTTTGGCGATATCCCAGCAGAAACGCCGGTTGCCCGCGGCATTACCGTCATCCTAAGCGTCATCAGTATCTTCTATATCGCCATGCTTACGGGCGTGGCGGTGAACTACTGCAATACGCTCATCAAGCTGCGCCAAAAGGACACTATGGCGCGCTTTATGGACGATCTTGAGCATTTGGAGGAGCTCGATCGTGACGAGCTCGCCGACCTGTCGCGCCGCGTGCGCGAATATCGCCGCCGCCAACGCTAGAACGGGCGCCGCGCGTCACGATTGGGGGACTGAATATGAATATCACCGTGTATCTGGGTGCCAGCGTTGGTAACGACCCAGCGTTTCTGCCCGCGCTGCAGGAGCTGGGCAACTGGATTGGCTCCAACGGACACGCGCTGGTATACGGCGGGTCCAAGTCGGGCCTGATGGGTGCGCTCGCCGATAGCGTGCTCGAGGCAGGTGGACATGTGACGGGTGTTGAGCCGAGCTTTTTTATCGAGGCCGAGTTTCAGCATGACGGTATCGACGACCTTATCGTGACGAGCGATATGGCCGAGCGCAAGGCCAAGATGATTGAGCTCGGCGATGCGTTCATCGCCTTTCCTGGTGGGACGGGCACGCTCGAGGAGATTGCCGAGGTCATGTCCGCGGTGTCGTTGGGGCATCTCGATGCGCCGTGCATTTTGTACAACCTGAACGGTTACTACAACGACCTCAAGGCGCTGCTCGGGCACATGATTGATAAGGGGCTTTCGAGCCTGAAGCGCCAGCACGGTATCTACTTTGCCGACGATTTGCGCGAGATTGCCTCGATTATCAACGGATAAGTCTTGAGCCTGCCCCACTATGGCTCCCAATGGTGCCGTTTGCGGCGCAGGTGGTTGGCTCGTTCGGGTAACGCTCGCTCTACAATAAAACGTATCTATGTCGACTTTGACCGCGGGAGGACCCGATGGATAACCTTGCCAAACCCACAAACCGCGCGCTGTTTTTAGTTAGCGTTGCCGTGACCGGTGCGTTCGCAGGTGCCGCAGTCTGGCTGTTCTTCTTTGCGATGGAGCACGGCATCGACTATCTATGGACCGAGATTCCACACGCGCTGGGCGTCGCTTCGCCCGAGCTTGCCAGCGGCCCGTTTGGCTTTCTGCCATACCCGTTTTTCGTCTGCCTGCTGGGCGGCCTGCTGATCGGTCTGTACGAAAAGACGACGGGCACCAAGACCGATGACCTCAACCAGGTGATGGCCAAGGTAAAGCGCGATGGACGCTACCCGTACGACAATCTGGGCAAGCTTTCGCTCGCGGCATTGCTGCCGCTGCTGTTTGGCGGCAGCATTGGACCGGAGGCCGGCCTGACCGGCGTCATCGCGGGTCTGTGCAGCTGGGTCGGCGATCGCATGCGTCGCTTTGGCGCCGAGTTTAGGGAGCTCACGCTGCTGGGCACCCAGGCTGCCCTGACGGCACTCTTTACCGCGCCCGTCTTTGGCTTTGTGGCGCCGCTTGCCGGAAGTACTGACGGCCAGGGCGAAGACGCCGACGATGAGTCCGCGTCCGGCGAGATCACCATCAAGCTGCCCAAGGCGCAAAAGACGGTGGTCTACGGCATTGCGATTGCCGGTGGTCTGGGCACCTACCTGCTGCTCGGCCAGCTCATGGGCGGCGGCATGGGCATGCCGAGGTTCGAGGCCGCCGTGGTGGGCAACCTGGAACTTGTCTGGCTCATTCCGCTGGCGTTGGTCGGCACCGTTTGCGGATGGCTGTACTTTGTCTCTGAGCATGCGAGCGAGGCGCTGTCTCATGCAATAGGGGAGCGTCCTGTCGTCAAGGCCATGCTAGCCGGTCTGGCGCTCGCCATCTGTGGCACGGTTCTGCCCTACACCATGTTTGCCGGCGAGACCCAGGCCGACGTGCTCATGGAGACCTACCTGACCATTCCCGCTGGCGTGCTTATCGCGACCGGTCTTGTTAAGGCCATGCTGACGCCCGCCCTCATCAACCTTGGTTGGCGTGGCGGCCACTTCTTCCCGGTTATCTTCTCGGGTGTGAGCCTGGGCTACGGCCTTGCCATCCTCACCGGCGCCAATCCGGTCTTTTGCGTCGCCGTCTGCACGGCATCGACGATGGGCGCCGTCATGCGCCAGCCGGTCATGGTCGTGGGTCTGCTGCTCATGTGCTTCTCACTCAAGGGTATCGTCTGCATGATCATTGCGGCCGTCATCGCCGCCGGCATTCCGCTGCCCAAGCCGCTGCGCAAGTAGTACGGTGGCGCACGCCAGGGACATGCCGTTTGCCACGGATTTGCGGGGAGGGGGGGGCGATCGCGCCCTTCGTGGATTGAGACTCGCGTGACTACAGGTCGCGTACTCGATAAACCTTGGTGCTGACGGTGCAGCTGATTGCACATAGCGCGAGGGCCAGCACGGCAATTCCTGTGCACAGACAGCCCAGAACGGCAGGATCGGGATTCGCTCCGGCAATCGACATGAGCCAGTTGCTAATGGGGTTGGAGGAGCTCAGCGCTGCCATGGCAAGGCATCCGAGTAGGGCAAACAGGCCAACGGATAGGCGCAGCGCCTCCATGTGTCCAAATCGAAAGAACAGCGGCTGTGCCAAAAACACCATCATGAGGGAGATGAGCATCGATGCGGCGGAGGCTATTGTGATCTCAAAGACGGTCTGTCCCGTCGAGGGAATGCCCGTGTGATCGAAGAACGGAAGGGCGATGATGTTCAAAAGCACGGCGGCGCATGCCATGACGGCCGAGAAAGCAATAATGCACAGGTAGCGTGCGCAGATGATGTCTTTGCGCGAGAACGGCAGCGTTGCCCGATAGCGCTCCCAACCGTTTTGGTTATCGTAGCCAGCCAGTGAGTTCATGATTATGATGGGCGACATGGCACTGACGGCGCAGGCACCGGCGCTCATACCGGAATCGCCATCCGACGCGTTGGCGAGCGTCAACACGACGAAGATGAACAGGCCGACGCCCGCGATGCTCGGGATGAGCGTGCGAACGATGGCGAGCTCGGACATAAAGGCGCGTTTCATTTTGAAGCCCCTTTCAGCGTGAGGCGAAGATAGTCGTCAATGGTTACCCGATCGCAGGGAATCTCGGGAAAGGCCTCGAGCGTTTCGCGACGGTTGGGCACGAGCACGTCCACGCTGTAGGCGTGGCGGGCGG
>CABVDJ010000028.1 GCA_902497025.1 uncultured Collinsella sp.
AGCGCCTGAGCTGCCATCTCGAGCACGTCCGCAACCACCCGCTCACCACGCGTCGCTACTATCACCAGATGAACTACTAATCCTCTCAAATTGCTGCGGTTGTCTGCAGGCGAGCTGCGCAGAATGCCTCGCCTGCAGACCTATTTCTGGAGTTGAACGAAATGGTTGTCCAGTATCTTCTAGTTGCACTGGTCGCATTTATTGCGTCCATGGACGAGCAATTATTTGGCATTACGATGCTTGGTCGTCCGCTGTTTACAAGCCTGTTTGTCGGCTTGATCCTTGGCGATGTCCAGCAGGGCGTTATCGTCGGCGCTGCTTTGGAGTCCATGTTCATGGGCGCCATCATGGTCGGCGCGGCGGTTCCTCCCGAGGTCTATGCCTCTGGCGTGCTTGGCTGCGCGTTTGCCGTCATTACGGGTACGGGCACGGCAACTGCCGTCGCGCTCGCCCTTCCCGTCTCCGTCTTCCTTCAGGTGTGGCGCAACTTCTGCTACGCCGTTCCGGGCGCCTTTGCCTGCAAGAAGATTGAGACCGCTCTGGCAAATCGCGATCTTGCTAAGGCGAATCTGTACCATCTGACCATCGTGCCGCTGTCGATTGGCATTCCGTCTGCACTGCTGGTGTTTTGCTCGCTGTTCTTTGGTGCCGACCTCATCAACAATGCGCTCAACGCGATTCCGCAGTTTGTGATGGACGGCCTCAACGTTGCGTCCGGCGTCATGGTCTGCATCGGCTTCGCTCTTCTTATTAGGACCATGGGCGACAACAAGCTGCTTCCTTGGCTGTTCATCGGCTTCATAATGGTCATCTACCTCAAGATGGACGTGGTCGGCGTCGCCGCAGCTGCCATTTGCGTCGCGCTGCTCCTGGCCTTCCGCGAGGGCTCGTCCGGTCCGCAGACGGTTGCTGCAGATGAAGAGGAGGACTTCTAATGGCTACCCAGAACACCGACCTCAAGGAGGCCAAGAAGGACGCGATTATGACTCCCGATATGTATCGGAGCATGTTCCTTCGCCAGTTTACGAGCCAGTGCTCGCAGTCGTACGACAAGATGATGGCAATGGGCTTTATGTACACCATTCAGAAGCCCCTGCGAAAGATCTATCCCAACGACGACGATTACTATGCGGCGCTCGATCGCCATACCGAGTTCTTTAACATCACGCCTCATGTGCTTCCGTTTGTAGCCGGCCTAACGGTTTCGATGGAAGAGCAGGCGGCTGCCGATAAGAACTTCGACACGTCCTCGATTAACGCCATGAAGGTTGGTCTCATGGGGCCGCTTTCCGGCATCGGCGATTCGTTCTACTGGGGTACGTTCCGCGTGGTCGCCGCCGGCATTGGTATTGGCATCGCGTCGACGGGCAACCCGCTCGGCCCAATCGTGTATGCGCTCATCTACTCGGTGATTAATTTTGCAACGCGTATCGTCGCCGCCCATCTGGGATACGACCTGGGAACCAAGTTATTGCAGCAGTCCGAAGAGAACAACCTTATGTCTCGCATGACGCATGCTGCCGGTGTCCTCGGAATGACCGTTATCGGCGCCATGATTGCGGCACAGGTCTCACTGTCCACTGCTTTGACCTTTAACGTGGGTGGTTCGGAGATTGTCCTGCAGGATCTGTTCGATTCGATCTTCCCCGGTCTGCTGCCCTTGCTGGCAACCTTTGCCTGCGTCGCCCTGTACAAAAAGGGCGTCAAGACCATTTGGATCATTTTGGGCATCTTTGCGATCTGCATCATCGGAACGGGCTTGGGAGTGTTCGCGGCGGCGTAATGTTGACTGCTATGCTCGCGCGTTGGATAACTAACTGACCGTTTGAAAACGGGGCTCGGCGTAAGGCCGGCCCCGTTTTTTGTTTGAGGGATTTTCCGACCGTCCAATAATCCACGCTCATGCATCACTCACGCATCTCTCGTCTCTCATTCGTCACTAACACGAGAGATAGCTTAAAGACGAGAGATAATTATGAGAGATAGCCCAGCAGCAAAGAGACAAGCAACCATGGTATTGTCTCAATATCGATTGTTCCAACAGCAAAAACATGATTTAATGAAGCACGTAGAGATATCTTATCTCTCATCTTTCACTCATATCTAATACGAGAGATAACAGAAAGATGAGAGATAATTACGAGAGATAACTGAGAGACGAGGGAAATCCGTCTGCAGCATTCTCCGTAGGACCGAGCGAAGGGACGTGCAAATGAACGAAAACGAGCTGGCCGGTTTGCTCGAGTCTTTAAAGCGCATGGGTTCGGATGACTTTAGCGTCGAAGTAAAGGAGAGCGTCACGACGCTTTCCCGCGACGTATGGGAAACGGTCAGCGCTTTCGCAAACACCGCCGGCGGCATCATCGTACTCGGAGTGAGCGAGCGCGCGGGTTTTGTCCCAGTTGCAAACTTTGAGACCGAGAAAGTGCTCAACCAATTCGTGGCGGGCATGGGCGATGCCGGCGGTCGTGGAAAGCTGGCCAATCCGCCCAAATACACCATTGAGCGCGTGGAGCTTCGAGGTGCTGTTGTTCTCGTCATCACAATCGAGGAGCTCGACCCGTCGAGCAAGCCTTGCTATGTAATAGAACGGGGCGCCCAGGGCGGCAGCTACAAGCGCATCGATGACAAAGACGTGCCGCTTTCGTCGACCGAGGTTTTGGCGCTGTCGTCATACGAACGGACGAGTCCTAGCGATCGCGATACGGTGCCCGGCACGAGTGTGGGCGATCTCGACGAGTCGCTGGTCGACCGCACGATAGAGCGTGCCTATTCGTTGACGCCTCGAGCGATGCACGGTGCGACGGACAGGAAGACAAAGATGGAGCGTCTGAATTTCCTCGACCCCCAGGGCAATGTTACCAAGGCTGGCCTCCTTGCCGCGGGCGTTTACCCTCAGCAGTTCTATCCCAAGCTCTTCATTGATGTAGCTGTCCATGCGGGAACTCAAAAGGGCACTGCGGGGCCGCTAAGGTTTATGGACCGCACAGTCTGCGAGGGCACCCTGGGCGAGATGATTTCGGATGCTGTCGCGGCTGTCGCCAAAAACCTGCGTCGCACCTCGACCGTTCAAGGCGTCTCGCGTATCGACTCGCTGGAGATCCCCGAGGAGGTCCTGCGCGAGGCAATTGCGAACGCCGTAATCCACCGAGAATATGGAGATCGGTTCTGTGGGCAGTCGATCGCTGTTGACGTCTTTGATGACCGTATCGAGGTGACGAACCCCGGCGGTCTTTATGGCGGAAAAACTCGCGAGAACTTGTTTGATGGCAGCTCGCGGTGCCGCAACGCGACGCTCGTGAAGCTCATGTCGCTTGTCCCGTTGCCCGATGGCGCGGGCTCGCCTGCCGAGGGTAACGGTTCGGGTATTCCGATGATGGTCGATGCCATGCGTGCGCACGGTCTGGCTGAGCCCCTGTTTTGCCCTGGTTTTGACCGGTTTAAGGTTGTCCTCTATCGCTCTAAGGTTGAGCAGGTCGATCATGGTGGGGACCTGATCATGGCGGCCCTCAAGCGCTATGACGAGTTGGGAACGCGCGAGCTGGCAGAGCACACGGGGCTTACCGTCTCTCAAGTTAGGACGCGCGTTAATGCGCTTATTGCTCAGGGCGAGATTGAGCCTACGGCAGCGGCGACGAGCCGCAATCGCAAGTATCGACTGTCAGAGCGTGTGGAATAAATGCGTTAGTGGACGAGGCGACCCAATAATCGACCCTCAATTGGCGCCCGCTAAGTTAAAGCGGTTGTCGCCCAGTCGACGGTGATGCTAAAGACTCGGCTTACGCCGGCATGGCCCCGAACCCGTCCATCAAGAACAGCCTAAGAACCAGTTTGATGACATTTCCCGGTTTGACTTCAGCCGTGCCAAAGACGTGGTGCTCGGCGAGCTCGCTGGAGTATGCATAGATGTCGCGGATAAGGTCCGCGCCCGAAAGCGTAAACATGTAACCTGCGTCCGAAAGCGCATTGGGTGCGGCGGGCAACTTGGCCATGTGGCAGAACGTTTGCAGGTCGGGCGCCATAACATTCTGGTAGTCGAGGTGGCCGCTGGCATCCTGTGCGGTAAGTTCCAATTGACGCACAAAATCCAGGGCTGCCGCTAACACAAAACTCGGCGTAGGTGCGTTGACGTCCTGAGTGGTCGCCACGAGCCTACCCGCCGCCTGCGTGACAAGCCAAGCGACCTCGCGCTGGCAACGCACGGCCTTGCGCGTAACCGGCTTGATGGACGAAGAAGAAACGCTTCCCTTGGGCGGATTCGAAACAGCCACAAGAACCTCCCATGAACGACCCGGCCCAACAAGCCCGGATGAAACACGTGCTACATCAGTATACAGGGAAGTGGGGTGGAAAAACGGAGTCGACAGCGTGAACTGCCGGCTCCGGATTGCTTGCCTTAGAGGCCGTACACTTCGACCATAGCTTCGCCAATGCGATGGGGCACGCCGGTGACGAGTGCGTTGCCCATGCAGAAGGCCCGATGGCCGTCGGTCATGCCCGTATCGGTCCAACCTTTCGGGAATCCCTGAAGCTGATCGAGCTCGTCGGGAACAAGACGGCGGAAACGGCCATCGGGACATTCGATGACGTGCTTGAAGCGGCTCGCTCCCGTGCCGCCTTCTCCTGTGAGGATGGTGCGGCTCGGCTTGTCGGTGGCATCCGGGAAGCTCATGGCTCCCTCGGAATACGTGTACGTAAAGCCTGTCTTTTTGTTAGTGCGCTCTTCGCGCTTGCTGCCCTTAAGGTAGCGCCAGTCGGGAAGCTTTTCGTCGGAGATGTAGAACTGCTCCGGGACATCAGCCTCGTCGACAAGCACGTCGCCAAGCACGTGGCGCTCACCGTGATAGTCCTCGGCAAAGTCGCAGGTCAGAACATGACAGCCCTGCATGACGCCAGCATTCTTGAATTGAGAGGTCTTTTGGCCGACGCCAAAACGAGTTGAGTTCTCGTAGGGGTCGGGCAAAACGTCGAGCTCGGACATCTCGTCGGGATAGATGGCGGGGAAGGCTTTAGCCATGACGCCGTTGTGCATGCGATTAACGAGATCAACTTTGCCAGCGTCCTTTTCGCAGAAGATATAAACACGCTTGCGACGCTGGGGGAAACCGTATTCGGCAGAGTTGACCACGCGCCATTCGACCGTGTAGTCGAGGTCGGCAAGACAGCTTAGAATGATGGCGAAGTCGCGACCGCGTTGAGACGCGGGCGACTTGAGCAGGCGGTCGACGTTCTCAAAGAGACCGAACTTGGGCTTCTTCATTTCGAGGAAGTGATAGATGTCCCACCAAAGGACGCCCTTCTTGCCCTCGATGCCGTGTGCCTGATTGAGCGGACGCGCGACAGAGTAGTCTTGGCAGGGGAAACCGCCAACAACCATTTGGACATCGGGGATTTCGATTTCTTTCGCCTCGGCCTGCTCCAGGACCTTATTGATGTCTTCGTTGACGACGGAATCATTGCCGAAGCGATCCATGTAGCAACGGGCCGCGAACTGACGCGCCTTGGTTCCGGGCGGCTCCCACTGATTGGCCCAAATGGTGCGGAAGGGGCCGGCGGGCTTCATATAAAACTCGGGATGGCGAGGGTCGGCATAGCCTTCGAGACCCAAACGAAATCCACCGACGCCCGCAAAAAGCTCGGCAATATTAATCTCAGACACGTTTCTCCAATCGCTGCTGTGTCCGGTTATGGTGGTCACAACAATAACCGATCGAGGGGACAATCAAGACCTCAATTTTCTGGGCGTTAGTAGTTGCTCTGAACTACCATGAGGTTAGTTGCGAGTTTCGGAGGTATCCCGTGTCTAAGAAGCGCCTCGATTTCAAGCGCATGCTTGACGATACTGATTTTTCTGACCCCTCAAGTATTGAGCGCTATGCTGCCAATCTCGATGGCATGACGTTCCGCGATATTCTCGAGCTCGGTATTGCTCCGGAGGGGGAGAGTGCGCCCAAGGACTTTGGCTTCAAGAAGTACAAAGGCGGTATGGGCACTCTTATCGAAGAACGTTACTTTGGCTACAAGGCCAATAGTGACGATCGCCCCGACTTTCCCGAGGCGGGCGTTGAGCTCAAGGCAACGTGTTTTGATGTGCTCAAGAACGGCCGGAAGTCTGCTGGCGAGCGCCTTGTCCTGACCATGATTCCTTATGACCGACCTGTTTCGCTCGACTACGACAGTTCTCACCTCAAGACCAAGCTCAGCAATATCCTGTTGATTTACTACGGCCGAGATCGTTCCATCGATAAATACGACCAACGCATTGAGCGTGCGGTCATGGTTCGTCTGCCCGAAGAGGACATGAAAATCATTTGCGCCGACTACGAGAAGATCATTTCCTATATTCAGGATGGCCGTGCGGACGAGCTTTCAGAAGGCATGACGACTTATCTGGGTGCTTGCACGAAGGGCGCAACTGAGGCCACAATGTGGGCGGACCAGTATTATGAATACTTCAATACCGATACGGGCGAGATTGAGCGCCATCGCGCAAAGCGTCGCGCCTTTTCCCTCAAGCGCTCGTATATGGACTATGTGCTCCATACTTATGTCCTCGGTGCTCCGCGAGTCGGGGAGAGCATTGTTCAGGACGATGGCAAGTCTATCGATTTCGAAAGTTACGTAACTGGACTTATCGAGCGCCATTACGGTGAGACCGATCGTCAAATTGCCGAACAGTATGGACTGGAGTACACGGGCAATAAGGCGCAGTGGACAACGCTCGTTTATCGTATGCTCGGAATCAAAAACAATGCTGCCGAGGAATTCGTCAAGGCAGGCATTTCCGTCCGAACTGTTCGAGTTAACAACAGGGGGCACATCGAACAGGCTATGTCGTTCCCACCGTTTGAGTTCAAGCGTTTGATTGAAGAAGACTGGGAGACGTCGCCTCTTCATGCGTGCCTTGAGACCAATCGCTTTTTCTTCGTTGTGTTCCGTGAGGACCACGATGGCGTGCTGCGTCTCGATCGTTGTTTGTTCTGGGCAATGGGAGAAAACGAAATCGAAGGCCCAGCGAAAGCTTGTTGGGATGAGACGCGAAAGGTAATACGTGAGGGCGTTGAGCTCAATCCGTATCGGGATGCGAGCGGAAAGCTCAAAGTGACTAACAATCTGCCCGGTATGGCGGACAATCCAATTGTTCACGTTCGCCCGCATACGTCAAAAGCGGCTTACAAGTTTGCCGATGGAACAGAGATCGGTGACATCGCAAGGAATGCTTACGAACTGCCCGACGGGCGCTGGATGACGAAGCAATCGTTCTGGTTCAACAAGGGCTACCTGGAGCATATTCTGGGGCTGTAGCGTTTCGAGATTATTTAACAATCAACCCCTGCTCCTCGATACCTCGATGTTGCCCCTACAAATAAATCCCCTCACCAAGCTGCTTATGGAACTCGGCGTGATGGTCGCGTGCCCAGGTAAAGAGCGCCTGGTCAAAGTCGGTACGCGTGGCCGGGACGCCAAAGACGCCGGCAACTTCGACGCGTATAAACTCCAGTGCCGGCAGCTTGTTGATGGCAGTGAGGGCAAACGGGGACGAGGGCTCCTCGAACAGATAGCGGCTGCCTTGCAGCGCGTCGCAACTGGTGCACGTGTTGCCGAGCGACGGGGCTTTGGAGGCTCGCGCGCCTACGGGCTTGTAGCCGCAGCGCTTATGAAGGTAGTCGCGGATCTCGCCCGGCACGCAGCCAACAGCGGGCACGATGGCGAGCGCGTTGGCGTTGGCCGTGTCGATGGCAATGTGCCCGGCTTCGTTGGGCGCGTGCACGATGGCGATGCTCTCGTCGTTATCGGTTCGATAGGGAATGCCAAAGGCCGCGACCGAGGTCTCTTTGTGACACTTCCAGCACTCGCGCTTGCCCAGTACTAGATATATATACGGCGCTGAGGGGTCGGATCGGTCAACACCGGGCAGCCACTCGGCAAAGGGCTCGGGGTTGACGCCGCTGGGTACATACCAGATCTTCTTGGTCCGGTCCCATTTGGCGCCCAGCGCCTTGGCTTCTTCTTTGTGCGAAAAGGGGACATCGAGCTCGGTGCGCATGGCGGCTCCTTGGTGCTGCAGGTGCAAGTGGCTCAAGGATACCGCAGGGCGCAGACATCGCGGCGTTTTGTCGAGAAGTTGCGGCTCGGATGGGTTCGAGACGCGTTGGTCTCGGCCTCGGTGGCTATTGACGCGGTTTTGTGCATGGGCAGGGTGGTTGCTTGGGCGGTTGGAGCTGCCAGCGGATTTGGCGACATAAAACAAAACAGCCCAGAGACATAGTCTCTGAGCTGCGAACATTTGGTGGGCGTTAGAAGATTTGAACTTCTGACCTCTTCCGTGTCAGGGAAGCGCTCTCCCCCTGAGCTAAACGCCCGATCAAGGGTGCGCAAGCGCGCAAGGGATAATATAACGGAGCCTGAACTCGGTGGCAAGAACATTTTTAAAAATCGCTTACATTGTGGAATTCGGGGGCTTTGTTATATCCATTTCAAAAGAGCCTGCTGCCGCGATTTGGCTGTCGCATAATGCAAGGCCATTGCGGTATCGAGCTATGGAAAGACGCCTGCGGAATTGTCCTACCGATAAGCGGACAAGCCTCTAGCTGATGCCTTCGCCGTGGTAAGGTAAGCCGAATTGTTTCCAGGCTGTTTCGGGGGAGTGGAATGAGCAAAGAGTGTGTCGAGCAGGTCGAAGGCGCAGGGGCTTCGGTGCCGATGACCGATATATCGAACATTGATGTGCCCGAGGGCACCGATGAGCTCAGCCGTAGCACCCGCCGCGCTTGGCGCGAGCGCCTGAACAGCGCTTCGACGCGCAAGATGATCACGGGCGTCTTGGCTACGCTGGTGGGCGGTTCGTTTTGGGGCTTCTCGGGCACCAGCGCGAGCTTTCTGTTCGATACCTACCACGTCGACACCTTGTGGCTTATGAGCGTGCGTCAGATTCTCGCCGGTCTACTCTTTATGGCCGTGGTTGTTACGCGCGACCGCGAGCGCCTGGTTAAGCTCTGGACCACACCCGCCGATCGCAAGCAGCTGCTGCTCTTTACCGCCTTTGGCCTGCTGTTCAACCAGTTTTGCTATCTATCGGCCGTGCGCCTGACGAACGCCGGAACCGCGACGGTGCTCCAGTGCCTGCAGCTCGTTATCATCATGGGCTACACCTGCGTGACCGATTGCCGCAGGCCGCGTACTCGCGAAGTTATCGGCATTGGCCTGGCTCTGGGTGGAACCTTTTTAATCGCCACCGGCGGCGACCCCACCAGCCTGAATATCTCGCCGCTTGGCCTGGCAGCAGGTCTTATGTGTGCGGTCAGCGCCACGTGTATGGCGGTGATTCCCGCCAAGATCCTGCCCGAATACGGCAGCCCCATCGTCACGGGCTCGGCAATGCTCACGGCGGGCGTGGTCTCGTGCGTCTTCGTGCAGCCTTGGGCGCATATGCCGGCACTCGACGCTGCCGGCGTCGAGGCGCTCGCGGTATTCGTGGTTATCGGCTCGTTTTTTGCTTACATGCTCTATATGCAGGGCGTTAAGGACATCGGCTCGGTGCGTGCGAGCCTCATCGGAACTGTGGAGCCGGTTTCGGCGACCATCACCAGCGCCGTTATGCTGGGCACGGTGTTTTTGCCGACCGACCTTATCGGCTTTGCCATGATCATCGTGATGATGTTCCTCACGGTGTAGCTGGCGCCGCCGCCAAGACGGAAAAGGTGTTGTGCCACATTTTCGCCAATTGATGTCCGCGTCTGGAGTTTAGCTGTCGATGCTCAAAATGCCATAGACTAGTAACGTTATGGACTTTTTCATTGCGACTCAATTGCGAGGATTTCTTTATGGCTGGTAATCACTTTAAGGGCAGCGATAGCGGCCGTCCTGCAGTTCCGCCGCGTCCGAACGGGGCTGGTAAGGCCGGCACGCCGGGCGGCGCTGGACAGGGCGGTTCCGGTAAGCACGTGTCCCCGGGCGAGACGGCGATGTTTACCGCTCTGTACGAGCAGTCTCAAAAGGCAAAAAAGACCGGCCGTGCAAGAGGGAATGTCTTTGCGGGCGGTGCAACCTCCGCGTCGCAGCCGAGCGGGGCTCCTTCGGTACCTGCGAACAACGCAGGTGCTACCAACGCCGCGAATGCCGCCGGCAACGTTAATGCCGGCAAGGCCGCCAACAATACTCCCTCTGCCGGTGGCGCGGGGCTTACGGGTAACCTTGGCACGATTTACACCGGCGCCTCCGAGACTGGCACGTTCGCCCGCCTGGATGATAGCGGTGCCGAGTTTGCGGGCTCGGGTTCCAAGGAAGATTATTACGATTTTGGCTTGAACTACGGTAGTGACGCTTCGTCGAGTTCGACCTCTGACGGTCTGGTCCGTCATCGCCATCGCAAGGGCGAACGCAAAAAGCGTCACACCGGCGCCATTATTGCCGCTGTAGTCGCGGTGCTTCTCGTTGCGCTTGGCGCAAGCGGCTTTATGCTGCTTAACTCGGCAAAGACCGTAAAGAGTGAAGCGAAGGAGGCCGTCGAGATTGTCGGTGGCCTTAAGGACAAGGTCACGTCGGGCGATTTTTCGACGCTGCCTGACGACGCGAAGAAGATTGATGAGCTTTGCGACAGCATGAAGGCGGAGACCTCGAGCCCGCTGTGGACGGTGGCTTCGTTTATCCCGGTGTATGGCAGCGACATCAATGCGGCCCGCACCATGATCGACGCCCTGTCCGATGTCTCGAGCAATGCGCTGGTTCCCATGGCCGATAACCTTTCGCAGGCCACGCCCGGCAAGCTGTTTCAGGACGGCATGATTAACGTGTCCGCGCTGCAGGCGGTCGCCGATTCGCTTTCCAGCAGCTCGAAGGTGTTCAAGAGCGCCAACGAGAAGATCCAGGGCATTGGCGATACTCATATTTCCCAGGTGACCGAGCTGGTCGATAAGGCCAAGGACGGCTTTGCCACCCTCAACGGCGCGGTTGACGCGGCGGAGAAGGCCGCCCCCGTCCTTCCGCAGATGCTCGGCGCCAACGGCCAGACGCGCAACTACCTTGTGTACGCCATGAACAACGTCGAGATTCGTGCCTGCGGCGGCTTTGGCGGTTCGCAGGGCCTGATTTCGGTCACCGACGGCCAGATGTCGATTGGCGAGTTTGTTCCCCGCATTGGACTCAGCGAGGATGAGGCAGTCGAGAGCGTCGACGAAGAGGATGAGGCGCTGTTCGGCAACCACAGTAACCTGTACAACTCGGGCAATACCTATTCGCCTGATTGGCCCCGCAACTCGCAGCGTGTCGCAGCCCTGTGGAAATCTCAATATGGCCAGGACGTTGACGGCGTCGTGGGTATCGACCCGGTGTTCCTGCAGTATCTGCTGGGCCTGGTCGGTAACGTGTCGCTGCCCGACGGAACGGTTGTCGACGGCACCAACGCCGCAAAGGTCCTCATGCACGATGTGTACTGGAACTATCCGGTCGAGGAGTCGGACGGTATCTTTGCGGCTGTTGCCAGCGCCGCCTTCGACAAGATCCTTGGCGGTATCGGCGATGTCGATGTTACGAAGCTTGTCAGCGCCGTTGAGCGCGGTGCCGAAGAGGGCCGCCTGATCGCGTGGATGAAAAACGATGACGAGCAGAACGCTATCAAGGAGATGAACATCGACGCCTCGCTGCCCGATCCGGATGACCCGAGTGAAGATCCCGTTGCTGGTGTCTACTTTAACAACCTGAGCTTCTCCAAGCTCGACTGGTACCTGAATGCCGATACGCAGATTGGCCAGGGCATCAAGAACGGTGACGGCACATGCTCGTATCGCATCACCGTTACCCTGACGAACATCATGACGCAGGAGGAGGCCGGCAAGCTGCCCGACTACGTCGCGGCGAGCGCGCCCGATGCCGCGCGCGACGACGAGCGTCTGAATGTCTCGTTGTTTGCCCCGACGGGCGGCAACATTACTGATCTGACCGTCGAGGGCACCCAGTTTGGTCTTGGCGCCGCTACGTGGCATGGAATCCCCTTCTATTCGGGCACCGTTGACCTGCATGCCGGCGAGACGACGACGATCACATATACGCTGACCACGTCAGCCGAGGCGGGGGACAAGCCGCTTACGCTGCGTCAGACTCCTACATGCCAGGCGGCTCGCGACAGCGCGTCGGCGTAGGGTTTTTCTGGTAGCGCAGATAATCGAGTACCATTTTGGGGCGGACAGGCAATCTGTTCGCCCCTATTTTGTAAGGAGAGCGCATGAAGTACTTTGGCACCGACGGCTTTCGCGGTGAGGCTAACGTTGGGCTGACGGTAGAGCACGCTTATAAGATTGGCCGTTTTGTGGGCTGGTATTACGGCGCCAACCGCGAGCGCAAGGCGCGCGTCATCGTGGGTAAGGACACGCGTCGCTCGAGTTATATGTTCGAGGCGGCGCTGGTGAGTGGCCTGGTCGCGAGCGGTGCGGACGCCTATATGCTGCACGTGATCCCCACGCCGGGTGTAGCGCATCAGACCGTGGAAGGCTGCTTCGATTGCGGCATCATGATCAGCGCGAGCCACAACCCGTTTTGCGATAACGGCATTAAGCTCGTCAATAGCGACGGTTTTAAGATGGACGAGGACGTACTGGAGCTCATCGAGGACTACGTCGATGGCAAGAGCGAGGTGCCGCTGGCCACGGGCAACCACATCGGCGCCACGGTGGACTACATGCAGGGCCGCAACCGCTACATTGCCTCGCTCATCGCCAGCGCGAACTTTTCGCTGCAGGGCGTCAAGATCGGTCTCGACTGCGCCAACGGCTCGGCGTCCTCGGTGGCCAAGCCGGTGTTCGACGCGCTGGGCGCCGACGTGCGCGTGATAAATGCCGCGCCCGATGGTTTTAACATCAACGTCGACTGCGGCTCCACGCATATGGAGCGTCTGCAGCGCCACGTGGTGGAGCAGGGCCTGGACGTGGGCTTTGCCTATGACGGCGATGCCGACCGCTGCCTGGCCGTGGACGAGCGCGGCCGCGTGGTCGATGGCGACCAGATCCTGTACGTGTGCGGCGTGTACCTGAACAAGCACGGTCGCCTTTCGGGCGGTACCGTGGTTCCGACGATTGCCAGCAACTTTGGCCTGATCAAGTCGTTGGAGCTTGCCGGCCTAAGTGCCGTGACCAGCGGTGTGGGCGACCGTCACGTGTATGCCAAGATGCGCGAGGGCGGCTACAGCCTGGGCGGCGAGCAGACGGGCCATACGATCTTTGGCGATATCGAGCGCACGGGCGACGGCATTATGACCTCACTGCGCGTGATGGAAGTGATTCGTGCCGAGCGCGAGACGCTCTCGCAGCTCACGGCTCCGTGCAAGCTGCTACCGCAGGCGCAGGTGGCCGTGCGCGTGGCGGACAAGGACGCCGCGCTCGAGAACATGGGCGTGCAGAACGCCATCGCCGAGGCCGAGGCTGCGCTGGCAGGCGAGGGCCGCGTGCTCGTACGCAAGAGCGGAACCGAGTCGGTTATCCGCGTGCTGGCCGAGGCGCCCGACCAAGCATCCGCCGATGCCGCCATGAAGCGCATCGCCAACGCACTCGAGGCTCTATAGTTACGCGGTTTTACCAAACCGCGTAACTGCTCGACGCTGCAAACGCCCCTAAGCGGCAATCTGACGTTCAATTTCAAGGGCGCGACCAGAAGGTCAGCGCCCTTTCATTTCACGTTACCTTGCTCGCTTAGGGTCGTTTTCGCTGACGTTGCCAAGACATTGGCGTCAACATGGTTGGCGTTGGCGATGGCGCGCTGGTCAATCCTTACAGCTCGTACAGCGTGGTGAACTTGTCCTGCAGGTAGCTGCAGTAGTAGCGGGCGTCAAAATCCATGCCGCAGGCACCCTTGATGAGTTCCGGCGCGTCCTTGGCGCGGCCCCACTGCCAAATGTGCTCGCCCAGCCACGCGCGGACGGGTGCCAAGTCGCCGCTCGCGCAGGCACCGGTAAGGTCGACGCCGTCGCGGCACATGGCCGGCACAAACATGGCGTCGTAGGCGCTGCCCAGCGCATAGGTGGGGAAGTAGCCAAACGAACCGCCGCTCCAATGCGTATCCTGCAGGCAGCCGTGCGTGTCGTCGGGAACTGGAATGCCCAGGTACTCGTCCATAAAGCGATTCCAAAGCACGGGGATGTCCTTGGCCGTGGCTTCGCCGGCAAACAGCATACGCTCAATCTGGTAGCGCACCATAATATGCAGCGGATAGGTGAGCTCGTCGGCCTCGGTGCGGATCAACGACGGCTGCGCGATGTTCACGGCGCGGTAGAGCGTGTCTTCGTCGACGTCGCCGTAGACCTCGGGCGCGTGACGACGCAGCACCTCGAGCAGCGGGCCCATAAAGGCGCGGCTGCGACCAACGGTGTTCTCAAAGAAGCGGCTCTGGCTCTCGTGGATGCCCATGGAGGTGCCGCCCTCCAAGCACGTGCGCGCATAGGCGGGATTGACGCCCAGCTCGTACATGGTGTGCCCCGCCTCGTGGATGATGCTGTAGACGTTGGAGATGCAGTCGTCCTCGTAGATGTGCGTCGCGATGCGCGCATCACCCACGGCAAAGCCCTCGCTAAACGGATGCTCGGTAAAGGCAAGCGTGGTGTCGTCCAGGTCCAGGCCGACAAGCTTCATAAGGTCGAAGCTCATGGCGCGCTGGGCAGCCTCGGGTACGTGGGCGTGCAAAAAGTCGGCAGCCGGCTGCTGGCCGCGCTCGCCGATGGCGTGCACGAGCGGCACGACCGTGGCCTTGACCTCGTCGCAAAACGCGTCGAAGCTCTTGGCGGAAAGGCCGCGCTCGTACTGGTCGAGCCAAACGTCGTATGGATCGCGCTTGGGGTCCATGAGCTCGGCCTGATGCTTAAGTTGGGCGACGATTCTATCCACATAGGTCTCAAAGCTCGCCCAGTCATTGGCCGTCTTGGCCTTGTGCCACACGGCGTCGGCCTCGCAGGTGAGCCTGGTCCAGGCCTCAGCCTCCTCGGTGGGAATGACGCTTGCCTCACGCTGGTCGCGGCCGAGCACGCGGATCTCGTCGAGCAGCTGCGGGTCGTCTACATGTCCGCCCGCGACGGTCTCTCGTGCCAGCGAGCGCACAAGTTCGACAGACTTTTTGCTGGTCAGCAGCTTGTGATGCTCGCCAGCAAGGGTGCCCATAGCATCGGCGCGGGCCGCGGCGCCGTTGGCGGGGGCAATGGTCGCGCCGTCAAACTCGGCAATCTTGAGCAGGTACTCACGAGTCCACAGCTTGCCTTCGAGCTTGCGGAGTTTTTTGACGGCCTTATCGACCTTCATGCCTTTGGATGTCTTGCCCGCTGCAGGCTCGGCCTTCTTATCGAGTTTCTTTCCCATACCATATCCTTGATCTCGTGAGCCGAGCGCTTCGGGTGGGCGCGCGGCCAGTTTGCACAGCTACCTGCCTTGTACCCAGCACGAACAAAACGGAACGCGGCGATACGCCCACACAATGTGGTATCCTATAGCCCAATGCGTTGACGGAGAGGGTTTTGCCCGCCGCGTCGCCGGCAAGAGAGGGAAGGTCATGGGCTGCAAGCCTTCCTGCGGTGGCAAGGGCCAAGCGTTCACTCCCGAGCAGCGACCTCAACGGGCGCGCGGCTAGCGGCGGCGAAGCCCCAGTAGGGAAGCCGTGAGCCTCGCGATAAGGGGCGCAGAGTGGGCACGGCGGGCCAGACATCCGCCGGGTCAAACAAGGTGGTACCGCGGAATTCAACCGTCCTTGGGCAATGCACATGCCCGAGGGCGGTTTTTTTGTTACCGAACCGGGCCGCACATCCGCAGCTCCGGGTGGCTCCAGCCGCCGCGGCAAGTGGATGCGCGAGAGACGAAAGGGAAGACATGAGTCTGATTGATGATCTGGTCAAACTCGAGGAAGAGGCCAAGGAGCTCGTCGCAGGCGCCGATGACGCCGCCAAGCTCGAGGCTGCGCGTGTTGAGCTGCTCGGTCGCAAGGGTCGTATCACCGGCTTGATGCGCATGATGGGCAAGCTCGCCCCCGAGGATCGTCCCGTGATGGGCAAGCGCGCCAACGAGATGCGCCAGCTGATCGAGGGCATGCTCGACGAGCGAAACACCGAGATGAAGGCCGCCGCCCTCAAGCGCGCACTCGAGCACGACGCCGTCGACATCACGCTGCCGGGCATCCGTCCGCAGATCGGCCACCAGCACCTGATCAAGCAAATCATCGAGGAGGCCGAGGACATCTTCTGCGGCATCGGCTACACCGTCGAGTCCGGCCCCATGGTCGACACCTCTTACTACAACTTCACCGCGCTCAACGCTCCCATGGATCACCCGAGCCGCTCGGCCCGCGATACCTTCTACGTGGTCGACAACAACCCCGGCAGCGTCGCGCACCCCGAGGCTCACGCCCACGGCGAGTCCGACGTGCTGCTGCGCACCCAGACTTCGGGCGTGCAGATCCACACTATGGAGTCGCAGAAGCCGCCCATCTACATGATCTGCCCGGGCACCGTCTACCGTCCCGACACGGCCGATGCCTGCCACCTGCCGCAGTTCAACCAGATCGAGGGCCTGGTCGTCGACGAGGGCATCACCTTTGGCGACCTGAAGGGCACGCTCGACTACTTTGTTAAGTGCATGTTTGGCGAGGATCGCAAGACGCGTTACCGCCCGCACTTCTTCCCCTTCACCGAGCCCAGCTGCGAGGTGGACGTGAGCTGCCACGTGTGCGGCGGCAAGGGCTGCAACTTCTGCAAGCACAGCGGCTGGATCGAGATCTTGGGCTGCGGCATGGTCGACCCCAACGTCCTGATCAACTGCGGCATCGATCCCGAGAAGTACACCGGCTTCGCCTTTGGCATTGGCGCCGAGCGCGTCGCGGCCCTGCGCTACGACCTGCCCGACCTCAGAACGCTCATGACAGGCGATATGCGCTTCTTGAACCAATTTTAAGTTGACCTGTCCCGGCGGCTTCCCGAGCCACCGCACCTTGCCTTTCAATCGTCGGTTGCGTACCTAAGTACGCGGCCCTCCTCTTTCAAGGCAATCTGCGGCACCTCGGAAACCCGTCTCCGTAGCTGGAGTTTTCCGACTGTTTATTGCAGGCGTTACAGATGAAAGGAGACCAGTTAGATGCGCGTTTCTTACGACTGGCTCAAGACCATGATCGATATTCCGGAGGATCCCAAGACCCTTTCGGACGAATATATCCGTACCGGCACCGAGGTCGAGGCGATCGACACCGTGGGCGAGTCCTTCGACCACGTGGTGACCGCCAAGGTGCTCACCAAGACCCCGCACCCCGATAGCGACCACATGTATGTGTGCTCGGTCGATGTGGGCGACAAGAACCTCGATGCCGACGGCAATCCCGCTCCGCTGCAGATCGTCTGCGGCGCGCAGAACTTCGAGGCCGGCGACCACATCGTCACGGCCATGATCGGCGCTGTCCTGCCCGGCGACGTCAAGATCAAGAAGAGCAAGCTTCGCGGCGTCGTGTCCATGGGCATGAACTGCTCTGCGCGCGAGCTCGGCCTGGGTGGCGACCACTCCGGCATCATGATTCTGCCCGAGGACACGCCCTGCGGTATGCCGTTTGCCGAGTACGTGGGCTCGAGTGATACTGTGCTCGACTGCGAGATCACGCCCAACCGTCCCGATTGCCTGTCCATGATCGGCATGGCCCGCGAGACCGGTGCCATTTTCGACCGCGATTTCCACGTGGAGCTGCCCGCCATCAAGGCGGAGACTGGCCGCGCGACCGACGACGAGCTTTCCGTCGAGATTGCCGACGAGGGCCTGTGCGACCGCTATGTCGCCCGCATCGTGCGCAACGTGAAGGTCGGCCCGTCGCCCGACTGGATGGTCAAGCGCCTTAACGCCCTGGGCGTGCGTCCGCACAACAACATCGTCGACATCACCAACTACGTGATGATGCTCACCGGTCAGCCGCTGCACGCCTTTGACCTGGACACCTTTGCCGAGCGCGATGGCCACCGTCGCGTGGTGGTTCGCGCCGCCCAGCAGGATGAGAAATTCACGACGCTCGATGGCGAAGAGCGCGTGCTCGACGCCGGCATGGGCCTTATCACCGACGGCGAGCGCCCCGTGGCGTTGGCCGGCGTTATGGGCGGCATGGATTCCGAGATCGAGGACGACACCGTCGACGTGATGGTCGAGAGCGCTTGCTTCAACGCCGGTCGCACCTCGCACACCAGCCGCGATCTGTCGCTGATCTCCGACGCCTCCATTCGCTTTGAGCGCCAGGTTGACGAGACTGGCTGCGTGGATGTCGCCAACGTTACCTGCGCGCTCATCGAGGAGATCGCCGGCGGCGAGGTTGCTCCCGGCTATGTCGATGTTTTCCCCGCGCCCAAGACCATCGACAGCATCAAGCTGCGCCTGGCCCGCGTGCATGCCATCTGCGGTGCCGACATCGAGCCCGATTTTATCGAGCGTTCGCTTACCCGTCTGGGCTGCACCGTCGAGCGCGACGGCGAGGACTTTATGGTTACCCCGCCGAGCTTCCGTCCCGACCTGCCGCGCGAGATTGACCTGATCGAGGAGGTCCTGCGCCTATGGGGCATGGGCCGTGTGACGGCGACCATCCCGGCTGCCAAGAACCACATCGGCGGCCTGACCCGCGAGCAGAAGCTCACCCGCAAGGTCGGCGAGATCCTGCGCGCCTGCGGCCTCAACGAGACCACGACCTTTGGCTTTGCCGCCCCGGGCGACCTGGAGAAGATCGGCATGCCCACCGAGGGTCGCGGCTGCCCCGTGGTGCTCATGAACCCGCTGGTGGCCGAGCAGACCGAGATGCGTCGTTCGCTGCTGCCGGGCCTGCTGCAGTCCGTGGCCTACAACGAGGCGCACGGTACGCCCAACGTGCACCTGTACGAGGTCGGCAGCCTGTTCCACGGTCGCGAGAACGCCAGCCTGCCCAAGGAGACCAAGTCCGTCGCGGGTGTGCTCTCGGGCCAGTGGAGCGAGCAGTCTTGGAACATGAAGTACCGTAAACTGCGTTTCTTCTTTGGCAAGGGTATCGTCGAGGAGCTGCTCGCCCAGCTGCGCATCGAGAAGGTTCGCTTCCGTCCCGTCGAGGGCGAGGGCTATGCCTTTTTGCAGCCGGGTCGTGCGGCCGAGGTTCTGTCCGGCGGCACCGTGCTGGGTTGGGTCGGCGAGATCCACCCCGAGGCGCGCGAGGCGATGGGTATCGATGAGGTCGTCGTTGCCTTTGAGCTCGATCTGGACAAGCTGATCAAGGGCGCCCGCAACCAGGAGAACTATCGCGAGTTCTCGCAGTACCCGGCTGTTGAGCACGATCTTGCCATTGTGGTCGACAACGCCGTGACTTGCGAGGACCTTGAGCGTCGCATTACCAGCGCCGGCGGCAAGCTGCTCGAGGGCGTGCGCCTGTTCGATGTCTACCGCGATCCGGTCCGCGTGGGCGTGGGCAAAAAGTCCATGGCCTTTGCGCTCACGTATCGCTCAGACGACCACACGCTCACCAGCGAAGAGGTCGAGAAGGCGCACCAGAAGATTGTCACCAAGGTGTGCAAGGGCGTAAACGGCGAGGTCCGCTCGTAATCTTTGCCGTTTGGAACCCGCCCCCTGCGGGGTTTTCACGGCAACGTCCTCGCCGCTTCGCGGCTGCGGGATGTTGCCTTAGAAAACCCCTCTCGAGGGCGGGTTCCTGCGTTAACCTTGTTGCGAGCGGACCGCACCTTCTTCCGGGTGACCGGAAAGTTGGGAGTGCATGGGCCCTTTATTGGGCGGTGTGTGGACCTGGGTTAATAACGTACGTATTGCAAGGGCGTGCTGCGTTGTCGGCGGTGCGCCTTTTTGTTAGTATGCAGAGTCGGTGTTACGGATTGTTGGAAACGTAACACGCAACGTTCTGATTGAGAGAGCTCATGCATATTCCCGATAATTATCTGTCCCCGCAGACCGATGCCGTCATGGCGGTGGCGATGGTGCCCGTTTGGGTCCACTGCATCAAGAAGGTGCGCGCCACGCTCGATCGCGAGCATATGGCGTTCCTGGGCATCTGCGCCGCATTCTCCTTTCTGCTCATGATGTTTAACGTTCCGCTGCCCGGCGGCACCACAGGCCACGCCGTCGGCGGCGCGCTCATCGCGCTGCTGCTAGGCCCGGAGGCCGCGGCCATCGCGGTTTCGGTCGCGCTGGCGTTGCAGGCGCTGCTGTTTGGCGACGGCGGTATCCTGTCCTTTGGCGCCAACTGCTTTAACATGGCCTTCGTGCTGCCGTTTGCCGCTGCTATCGTGTTCCGTGCGCTCAACAGCCGTTTGCGCGACAAGAACTGGGGCACCTCGGTTTCGGCCATCGTAAGCGGCTGGGTCGGCCTGTGCCTGGCGGCCCTGTGCGCGGCAATCGAGTTCGGTATTCAGCCGATGCTCTTCACCAACGCTTCGGGCGCTCCGCTGTACTGCCCCTTCCCGCTGTCCGTTGCCATTCCGGCCATGTTGATCCCGCATATGCTGGTTGCCGGCGTGATCGAGGGCGTGGCGACGGCCGCCATCTACGGTTTCATTAAGAAGACGGCGCCGAGCGTTATCGTCGGGCCCGAGGCCGTCGATGGCCAGCTTGCTGCCGAGGGCGCTGCCGCCAAGAAGACCTCGCTGGTCCCCACGCTCATCCTGGTCGCCGTGCTTGTCGTGGCCACGCCGCTGGGCCTGCTGGCCACGGGTGACGCCTGGGGCGAGTGGGACGCCGAGGGCGCCGCGACTGCCGTTCAGGAGGCTGGCGACGACAGCCTGCAGGCTTCAGTCGGCCTCGACACCCCGACCTTTGCCGATGCCCTGCCCACGGGCGATTATCTGCAGGCCTATTCCGAGGAACAGGGCCTTGGCTTTGCTGGCCAGGCTGCGATGTATATTCTTTCGGGCGTGATTGGCGTGGCGGTGCTCACCATCGCATTCCGCCTGGTCTCGCTGACGGTCAGGGAAAGCGGTGCTCATGGCAATAGCCGAGCTGCCTAGCTGGCTTGCGGTCGAGCAGTGTTACGAGCCCGCGGGGGCTCGGCATCGTGTAATGCAAAAGAATGTCCTGCACCTGGCGAGCCTGCTTGAGCGGGTTCGCCTGGGTGGAGGCGCGAACGAGGGCGGGTCGATGGTCGACCGCGCCCTTTCTTGCGTTTCGGCTCCGGTGCGCCTGGTGGGGATGTTCGTCTGCGTTCTGTGCGTGTGTCTGACGCAAAGCCCGCTGTACCTGATGTTGATGGCGGCGATCGCGTTGGTGCTGGTCGCGGTGCGCCCCGTACGCGGGCTGCGCGCTACCTTTGTGCCGGCGTTGGCTGCCGCGGGGTTTGCCGTGGTTCTGGCGCTGCCTGCCCTGCTGCTGGGTGCTTCCGCCACGGGCGCCATGCTCAAGATTGCACTCAAGACGTTCATTAACGTGTCGCTGGTGCTGGGTGTTTCGTGGACGCTCACCTGGAGCCGCATGTCGGCGGCGCTTAAGATGCTGCACCTGCCCGACGAGGTCATCTTTACTTTCGATATGGCGCTCAAGCATATCGAGGTGCTGGGACGCACGGCGCACGATCTGTGCGAATCGGTCATGCTGCGCAGCGTCGGTTCCGCGCCTGCGGGTTTTTCGCGCACCGACTCGCTGGCGGGTATCATGGGCATGACGTTTATCAAGGCGATGGAGTGCAGCCGCGCGATGGACGAGGCTATGCTTTGCCGCGGCTTTGCCGGCGTGTATCCGGCGCCTGCACGCGCCGGGTTTGGCTGGCGCGATGCGGTCTATGCGGCCGGCGTGGTTCTGCTCGCCGTGTTGTGCGCGGTGCTGTAGGCGCTGCTGGTTCCGGCTGGGGATGCAACTAGGGAAGGGCGACGTTTTGACGATCGATATGAATAGTGCGGCGGGCACGAACGGTGCGGGCGGCGCCGAGGCCACGCCGCTCATCGAGCTGCGCGACGTGGTGTTCTCCTATGCGGGCCATACGGTTGTCGATGGTGTGTCGCTGCAGGTCGATCGTGGTGAACTCGTTGCCCTGCTCGGTCCCAACGGCTGCGGTAAGACGACGATTATGCGCCTTATCAACGGCCTTGAACTCGCGGACGCAGGGGTATACCTGTTTGACGGGCACGCGATCGACGCGGCGTTTCTAAAGGATTCCGCGGCCGCTCAGCGTTTTCATCAGCGCGTAGGTTTTGTGTTTCAAAATGCCGACGCCCAGCTGTTCTGCGCTACGGTGGGCGAGGAAGTTGCTTTTGGTCCCGCGCAGATGGGGCTGCCGGCAGACGAGCTCGAGCGCCGCGTGCGCGATGCCATGGAGCTGTTCCAGGTTGCCGATCTGGTCGATGCCTCGCCCTATCAGCTTTCGGGCGGGCAAAAGAAGCGCGTGGCGCTGGCTGCCGTCGTGTCGATGAACCCCGATATCCTGGTGCTCGACGAGCCTACCAACGGACTTGACGAGGACTCGTGCGACATCGTGGTCAACTTTCTACTGGCCTATGTTGCTGCCGGTAAGACGGTCTTGATGAGTACGCACCATCAAGATTTGGTGCGCCGCCTGGGGGCCCGTGCCATCTATATCGATCGATATCACCATGTGGTCGAGGCGCCCGTGCCGTCGTATGGAACCGAAAGCGGTGCTGCGGAATAGTTGCTGCGTAGAGGATGCGTAGCCGCCCGCGCGGCTTTGCCGTGATGGTATAGTTATCCAGGTTTTTTATGGGGGTGGCTATGCCAAGCTGGAACATTCATATCGCTCAAACGGAGCGCTTGCTGGCACGTGCTAGCGTGCTTGCCGATAGCGTGCGCGACCGCAATGCCTTTTTGTTTGGCTGCGTGGTTCCGGATATCTTCGTGGGCTATATGGTCCCTGGCATCGCCGATCCCATTCCGTATCGCATTACGCACTTTGCAAAGCCCGAGCCTATCCCTAAGCCGCGCGAGCACGAGTTCTGGGATACCTATGTGGCGCCGCTGCTTAAAGGCGCACCCGCGGGCGAACCTGCTGAGGCTACCTCGATTGTCGAGGAGCGCGAGCGACTGAACCGCGTGCACTATCCTCAGCGCTACAGGGATGCCGAGCCGGTTGTCGGTCCAGGCGCCTGTGAGTTCTCGCTTGCGTCCGAAGATGTGGCGCAGTCGCTGCTCGATTTAACGCTGGGCGTCTGGTCGCATCTGGTGGCCGATACCGTATGGAATACGCGCGTGAATCAGTACCTGGAGGCGCACGGCGGCAAGCCGTGCGAGGAATTCCGCATTAAAAAGCAAGGCGACTTTGACTGGTTTGGTAAGACGCTCGGCATTGTTTCCATCCCGCGCGCGACCGATCGCCTGTATACTGCGGCGACGCGTTTTGGGCAGTATCCCATCCATAAGGAGTATGTGCTCAAGACCATTGGCGTTATGCACGAGATCGTGCGCGAAAACCCCGGCGAGCCCGATCATCCGCCATACCGCCTGCTAACTGAGGAGTTTTTTGATGCAACGTTTACCGAGGTCATCGAGCTGACCGAGGCGGGATTTGCCGCCCGCGTCGCATCACCCGGTGTTCCTGCTCTGCCCCTGATCGCTAGCTGCTAGCTGGCCGGCCCGGCAGTGAACAGCTCATCCCAATCGACCAACAGCTCCCGTCGCAGGGCGTCTTCGGTGGTGCGCTCGGCATCGGAGAGGCTTGCGACTGAACGCAAATCGATGATGCGGCATACGAAGAAGGTCTAAAAAAGGGCCCGGAAGGCAATGCCTTCCGGGCCTTTTGCAATGCAAGCGTGCTTGCAAGTGCGATTTAGCGCACCTGAGCGACGTAAGCGACGTTGGTCGAGGAGACCTTGTCCTCGAGCTGAACACTCATGCGGGGATCGCCGGCGGTAGCGACGGTCAGATCGCCGGCCTCGACGTAGCCGAGCTCCTTAGCGGTCTCGATCGCCTTGACGATCGTGCCGTTGACGGTGCCCTGGGTAATCTCGGCCTGGTGCGGGATAACGCCCCAGTACATGATCATCTGCTGGACGGCCCACTCGTGGCGGGAGAACGCGCAGATCGGCATGTTGGGACGGAAGTGCGAGATCAGGCGTGCGGTACGACCGGTGGTCGTCGGCACGGTGATGCACTTGGCGCCAACGGTGGTGGCCATGTTCACAGCGGACATACCCACAACGTTGTTGACGACGCGGGTGCCGTGAGCGTCGGCCGGAACCTCGAGCGGAGCGTGGGCCGGGAGGTACTTCTCGGTCTCGAGAGCAATGCTGGCCTGCATCTTAACGGCCTCGACCGGGTACTTACCGGCAGCGGACTCGCCAGAGAGCATAACGGCGTCGGTGCCGTCGTAGATGGCGTTAGCAACGTCGGCAACCTCGGCGCGCGTCGGGCGCGGGTTCTGCTGCATGGAGTCGAGCATCTGCGTAGCGGTGATAACGGGCTTGTAGGCCGCGTTGCACTTGGCGATGATCTCCTTCTGGATGTGCGGAACGAGCTCGGGCTTGATCTCGATACCCAGGTCGCCACGGGCGACCATGATGCCGTCGGAAGCCTCGAGGATCTCGTCGAAGTTCTCGACGCCCAGGGCGCACTCGATCTTCGGGAAGATCGTCACGTGCTCGCCACCGTTCTCGCGGCAAAGCTTGCGGATGCCGCGGACGGACTCGCCGTCACGGATGAAGGAAGCGGCGATGTAGTCGATGTTCTCGGTCAGGCCAAAGAGGATGTCCTGACGATCGCGCTCGGTGATGGCGGGCAGCGAGATGTTGACGTTGGGCATGTTGACGCCCTTGCGCTCGCCGATCAGGCCGTCGTTCTTAACGACGCAGGTCATGTCCTGGCCGCTGACGGACTCGACCTCGAGGGCAACCAGGCCGTCATCGATCAGGATGAGGGAGCCCTTCTCGACCTCGGAAGGCAGAGCCAGGTAGTCGAGGGAGATGTGCTCAGCGGTGCCGTGGAAATCCTCGGACGTGGGCTGAGCGGTGACGACGATCTTATCGCCGGTCTTGACGGCAACCTTCTTGCCGTCGACCAGAAGGCCGGTGCGGACCTCGGGGCCCTTGGTGTCGAGCAGGATGCCGACAGGCAGACCGAGCTCCTTGGAAATACGGCGGACGCGCTCGATGCGACCGTGGTGCTCGTCGTAGGAGCCGTGCGAGAAGTTAAAACGGGCGACGTTCATGCCCGCCTTGATCATCTCGCGGATGGTCTCGTCGCTATCGCAGGCGGGACCCATGGTGCATACAATCTTAGTGCGCTTGTACATTCAGACCTCCATCTGACATCGTCTTGCGCTGATAGATAAACCATAAGAAATAAAACCGAGATGATTATAACGAAATGCCGACCGAATACCCCAAAAAATCGACCGTATGCCGAAATGGAAGTTCATTTTTTGCGGGAAAAACGGTATATGAAAAATCTTTACCAACCACTCCAACCGCTGCTATCTGGGAGATATGTCAGTTTGGCGATGTGCCGAAGAAAAAACGTTTTACCAATGTTGAGCATCACACGGTCTGCACCGTTGCGTGCGGACCATATTTCCAAACCGATTGTTTTGGCTAGACGCGTCGCTTTGGGGTACCATAGCTCCACTATCAACTGCCGCTCAGCACGGCAGCCTTGATGAGCCCTTGCCCTTCTCCTGGGAATTATGATCGGGCATCAATCTGCTGAGTGGCCCGAATCCCAGGAGGGGACTCTATATGCAAAAGGAATACCTGTCCGCCGCGGCGGAGGTGCTCAGCGACCAAGGTGTCGATGAGAACCTCGGCCTGAGCAACGACGAGGCGTCTTCGCGCCTCGCCAAGACAGGCCCTAACAAGCTCGAGGAAGCCGAGAAGACACCGCTGTGGAAGCGTTTCTTTGAGCAGATGGCCGACCCCATGGTCATCATGCTGATCGTTGCCGCCGTCATCAGTGCGCTCACGGGCATGGTCAAGGGCGAGCCCGACTTTGCCGATGTTGCCATCATCATGTTCGTCGTTATCGTCAACTCGGTGCTGGGCGTGGTCCAGGAGGCTAAAAGCGAGGAGGCTCTCGAGGCCCTGCAGGAGATGAGCGCGGCGCAGTCCAAGGTGCTGCGCGACGGCAAGCTCGTGCACCTGCCGAGCGCCGAGCTCGTGCCCGGTGACGTGATCATGCTCGAGGCGGGCGACTCCGTCCCGGCCGACTGCCGCGTGCTCGAGAGCGCCACGATGAAGATCGAGGAGGCCGCCCTTACCGGCGAGTCCGTGCCCGTCGAGAAGCATGCCAACGTGATCGAGCTCGCCGCCGGCACCGACGACGTGCCGCTCGGCGACCGCAAGAACATGTGCTACATGGGTTCCACCGTGGTATACGGCCGCGGCCGCGCCGTCGTGGTCGGCACCGGCATGAACACCGAGATGGGTAAGATCGCCGGCGCCCTGGCCGAGGCCAAGGAAGAGCTCACGCCGCTGCAGGTGAAGCTTGCCGAGCTCAGCCGCATCCTCACCATCATGGTTATCGTCATCTGCGTCGTCATCTTTGGCGTCGACATCATCCGCCACGGCGTGGGCAACGTTCTCACCGATCCGACCGCGCTGCTCGACACCTTTATGGTCGCTGTCTCGCTTGCCGTCGCCGCCATCCCCGAGGGCCTGGTTGCCGTCGTGACTATCGTGCTTTCGCTCGGCGTGACCAAAATGGCCAAGCGCCAAGCGATTATCCGTAAGCTTTCCGCCGTCGAGACCCTTGGCTGCACACAGACCATCTGCTCCGACAAGACCGGTACCCTCACCCAGAACAAGATGACCGTCGTCAAGCACGAGCTCGCCGCGCCTAAGGAGAAGTTCCTGGCCGGCATGGCTCTGTGCTCCGACGCCCAGTGGGACGAGGAGCTGGGCGAGGCCGTGGGTGAGCCGACCGAGTGTGCGCTCGTCAACGATGCCGGCAAGGCGGGCCTCACTGGCCTGACTGCCGAGCATCCGCGCGTGGGCGAGGCCCCGTTTGACTCGGGCCGCAAGATGATGTCCGTGGTCGTCGAGACCCTGGACGGCGAGTACGAGCAGTACACCAAGGGCGCGCCCGACGTGGTGATCGGCCTGTGCACCCATATCTACGACGGCGACAAGGTCGTCCCCCTGACCGAGGAACGTCGTGCCGAGCTCGTGACCGCCAACAAGGCCATGGCCGACGAGGCCCTGCGCGTGCTGGCGCTGGCAAGCCGCACCTACACCGAGGTCCCGAGCGACTGCAGCCCCGCCGCGCTCGAGCATGACCTGGTCTTCTGTGGCCTGTCCGGCATGATTGACCCGGTCCGCCCCGAGGTCGCCGACGCCATCCGCGAGGCGCACGACGCCGGTATCCGCACCGTCATGATTACGGGCGACCATATCGACACCGCCGTGGCCATTGCCAAGCAGCTGGGCATCGTCACCGATCGCAGCCAGGCCATCACCGGTGCCGACCTCGATCGCATGAGCGAAGAGGAGCTCGACGCGCACATCGAGGACTACGGCGTGTACGCCCGCGTCCAGCCCGAGCACAAGACCCGCATCGTCGAGGCTTGGAAGTCGCGCGACCAGATCGTGGCCATGACGGGCGACGGCGTCAACGACGCCCCGTCCATCAAGCGCGCCGACATCGGCGTGGGCATGGGCATCACCGGTACCGATGTCACCAAGAACGTCGCCGACATGGTGCTTGCCGACGACAACTTCGCCACCATCATCGGTGCCTGCGAAGAGGGCCGTCGCATCTACGACAACATCCGCAAGGTCATCCAGTTCCTGCTTTCGGCCAACCTTGCCGAGGTCTTCTCGGTGTTTATCGCCACGCTCATCGGCTTTACCATCTTCCAGCCGGTGCAGCTGCTGTGGGTGAACCTGGTCACCGACTGTTTCCCCGCGCTCGCGCTGGGCATGGAGGATGCCGAGGGCGACATCATGAAGCGCAAGCCGCGCAACGCCAAGGACGGCGTCTTTGCCGGACATATGGGTCTGGACTGCGTGGTCCAGGGCCTAATCATCACCGTGCTGGTGCTGGCGAGTTTCTTTGTGGGCGTGTACTTTGACATGGGCTACATCCACATCGCCGATATGATCGCCGGCAATGCCGACGAGGAAGGCGTGATGATGGCGTTCATCACGCTCAACATGGTCGAGATTTTCCACTGCTTCAATATGCGCAGCCGTCGTGCGTCGCTGTTCACCATGAAGAAGCAGAACAAGTGGCTGTGGGCTTCCGCCGCGCTGGCACTGGTGCTGACGGTGATCGTGACCGTGCAGCCGACGCTTGCCGAGATGTTCTTTGGTCCTGTGACGCTTGAGCTCAAGGGCGTTCTTGCCGCGCTGGGCCTGGCCTTCCTGATCATCCCGCTGATGGAGATCTACAAGGCGATCATGCGCGCGGTCGAGAAGGAGTAAGTTAACCTGTCCGGGCCCGCCCCTGCGTGTTTTCTTCTTCGCTGGTCCTCGCGCTTCGCGCTGCGGGATCGCTCAGAAGAAAACACTCCCGGGGTGGGCCCTACGGTATCCTTGCTGGCTTTACTCCCGAGCGGATGAAAAAGGGCTGAGGGAAAGAAGGTGAGCGGCCGAGCAATTGCTCGGCCGCTCGTTTTGAATAAAGGATGTGTCCTTAGGAAACCCCTCCCGGCGGGCGGGCCTTCGGATAGCCTCTCGGGACCATGAGCTGAGGGAAAGTATGTGAGCTGGTCGGGCTTTGCCCGGCCAGCTCTTTTTGATTTAAAATACCTGCTCAGTTGTGATTTTGGCTGCTGGGAGGCGTTTGTGGCTAAGGCTAAGGCTAAAGCGAAGAAAAAGACGACGGGGGCGCGGGCTAAGCGTGACCGTCGTCGGAAACTCGCGACCGAAGCGCCCGTGTCTGCCGAGGAGTTGTTGGCGAGCGTACCGGGGCTCGATGCGCTGCAGGATGTTCCGGCGTTTGATGACCTGCCGGTCGATGAAGCCCAGCAGACTGCCTTTGATGATTTCTGCGCACATGCCGAGGAGCCCGAGCAGATGCAGCTGGGTGCCGTTATTCGCCTGGATCGCGGGTTTCCGCTGGTGGCGACTGCCAACGATACCTTCCGCGCCGAGCATGCCGTGGGGTTTGCCAAGTCGCGCGGCGAGGACGAGGTCCTGCTGCCTGCCGTGGGCGACCGTGTGGCGGTGCGCCGCGCTCCCGGGCACGATATGGGCGTGATTGAGTGCGTGCTGCCGCGCCGTACGAGCTTTGAGCGTTGGCGCGGCCGTGCCCGCGGAGAGCGCCAGGTGCTCTGCTCCAACGTGGATAGCGTGCTAATCGTGCAGGCGCTCGGTGCTGGCGAGGTACTGCTCGACCGCGTGGCGCGTTCGCTGGTGTTGGCGCTCGACTGCGATGCCGAGCCGGTGGTAGTGCTCACCAAAGCTGACCGTTGCGATGCCGAGGAGCTCGAGCGCGATCTGGACCGCGTGCGCCGCCTGGTGGGTCCGAACGTGCGCGTAATCGTGACGTCCTCTGCCGAGGGCCGCGGCCTGGACGAGGTACGCGCCTGCGTGCCCGCCGGGAGCTGCGCCATGATCCTGGGTGAGTCGGGTGCCGGCAAGTCGACGCTGCTCAATGCGCTGCTGGGCCACGATGCGTTGGCGACCGGCGGTGTGCGCGAACGCGACGACCAGGGCCGTCACACTACCGTCGCGCGCGTGATGGTGGCGCTACCGGGCGACGCCGGCGTGATCGCCGATGCCCCGGGCCTACGCAGCCTACCGCTCGTGGGTCACGAGCGGGGTCTGGCGCGCGCCTTCCCCGAGATTGTCGAGGCATCGCGTGCGTGCCGGTTTGGCGATTGCACGCATACCCATGAGCCGGGTTGTGCCGTTCGCGAGGCCGAGGACGCCGGGCAGATCGACAGCCTGCGTTTGGAAACGTTCCAAAACCTGGCGTCATCCATGCGCGTGAGTGCTCAAATGCTCGATCCCGATGTCCATCTGTAATTGATTTTTCCTATGACAGCCGTCTCCCAACTGTTCGGGAGACGGCTTTTTTGCTGCGGAAAAGCCTCGAAACATGCAGTTTGCTGACGTACTGACCAAAACCTTGCCACGAGCTTGACGGGCTGGTCAGCTTTTGGTCAGCGATTGGTTTGACATCGAAAACCAAAATCGCAATTGCGCCGCTTTGCACTCTGACCGCCCAGACAATGGTGGTACGGGCATTCGCCCGGCACTGCCATGAGAGGAGCGGCCGTGAACAAGAGCAAACGCATCGCCATCAGTCTGGTCGCGGGCGTGCTCGCTGCTCTGCTCTGCATGGTTTACGGCTCGTCGATCCGCTCGCAAGCCGAACAGGTCCAGGCTGAGACCTTGGCCAAGTACGGTGACGATCGCGTCGAGGTATGCGTCGCGGCGCGCGATATCGATGTGGGCGAGACCCTCGATGAGACCAATGTCATAACCCAGGAATGGCTGACGAGCCTGTTGCCGCGTGACGCGGCGACCGAGCTGCGCCAGGTGCGCGGCGACGTGACGACTTCGCGTATTCCCAAAAACGCCGTGATCTGCAATGTCTACACCAAGGCCGAGAGTCACAAGCTCGAGGTGCCTAAGGGCAAGGTCGCCGTTTCGGTGGCGGTCGATGCCGAGCACTCGGTCGGCGGTGCTACGGGCGTGGGCAGCTACGTGGATGTGTATGTGCAAAAAGACGGCGTAACCGATCGGTTGTGCGGCGCGTACGTGATCGATACCAGTGAAGATTCCGGTGCCACGCGCGAGGGCAAGATCGAATGGGTGACGCTGGCGGCTGACCCCGAAGACGTCAAGGAACTGCTGGGGGCATCGGGCAAGGGAACGGTCAGCTTGACGATTCCCGCCACGGCGCGCGGCAAAAAGAGCGGAGGCGACGAGTGATGAAGGCGATCTGGCTTGCGTGCTGCGCGTGCGGCGATTACGGGCTGTTGCAGCGGGAAGTCGAGGGCCGTGATACGGGTGCACAGGTGCTTCGCGTGGGTGACCTGGACGGGCTGGTTTCCATGGCGCGGGCGTTTCCGTCGCGCCGCGGGGCTGCCATCATCGCGGCGTCTCTGTTTGATACCGAAGATGTGCGCAAGACTGTTGCGCGCCTGACGGCCGAAGGCCGCGTGAGTCGCGTGGTCGTGTTGATAGAAGCACTCGATCCATCGGATATCGAGGGGCTGTTTCGCGCAGGGGCGACCGAGGTCATCGCTGCGCACAGTATATGCGGCAACGGGCGCGCGGGCGAGGGAGCGGTTGATTCCGATCGGTGCATGACGATTGAGCCCGATGCTTTTGTTGATAGGGAACCCGGGGCGCCTCGCGCTACAAGAGGCCCGCGTGTTGATGATTATGGAAAAGCGGAAGCCGAGCATGGTCGGCGCCCCCGGAACCCCCTTGTATACGATGACGCTGGAGAGCCGGCGCAGCATGCTGGCGACTCCCCGGCTGTAGATATGGGATACGTGCACGGCGTGAATCTGGCGGATGAACTCGACGAAGTTGAGGGCTTTGCCGGGTGCGGCGAGTTGTCGCTGATGCAGCATGAGCAGATTGCACAGAACGAGCCTGCCTCGCAGACCGAACAAGCTGCCATGCCGGCTTGGACGCAGCGTGTGGTTGCGGCGGGGGAGA
>CABVDJ010000029.1 GCA_902497025.1 uncultured Collinsella sp.
CGGCGACCTCCTCGGCCTTCGCACGCTCGGCACGCAGGGCAGCCAGCTCCTCACGCTCGCGACGGGCCTCTTCCTGGGCCTCGCGGCGGGCCTTCTCAGCGCGGAGCTCTTCCAACTCAGCGCGCTCCTCGTCGGACAATGGTTGGGACTCAAGCTCGGCCATGGTACAGCCCTTTCTTTTAAAAAAAGCCGCCGACACAATGTCAGCGGCTTATCAAATCCAAGGGTGGAGACGAAGGGAGTCGAACCCTCGGCCTCTGCCATGCGACGGCAGCGCTCTCCCAACTGAGCTACGTCCCCAGGACAAGTCGATATTTTACCTACGGCTCGCCAACTGTCAACGCCCAATAACCAGTCTTTTTGGAGCGCGGCTATTTTGGCAACTTTTCGAACAGGCGATCCTCTCGATGATTTTTTAATCCCCGTCCCAGAAAAATCATCGACGAACGCACTACTTTGCGCTGGTAAGAACACCGGTGGTGTCGAAGGCCGGGGTGAAGCTCTCGTCTACCGCGCCGCCCTCTTGCCAAAACATCGTCGTAAAGCCCAGGTCGTCGGCATGGTCGAGCACCTGCTCGTACTCCTCGCGCGTCACGGCACGCGCCAGGTCGCCGCCCTGCTCGCGCATAAGCGCATTGGGCGTGTACTGGTTCATGACCGAGATCGGCACATCGCCCACCGTCTGCCACACCAGGTCTAACACGCGACACGAATCGTCTGCATGTCCCGGCAGTACCAGATGGCGCACAATCATGCCGCGCTTCATGAGCCCGCCCTCATCCATCAGCTCTCCCCCGCGGCGATCGATCTCGCGCGCCATCTGGGACAGACCCGACACGGCCACGCGCGGGTAGTCCTTAATATGAGAAAGCGACTGCGCAAGCCCGGCATCGGCATATTTAAAGTCGGTAAGCCACACATCGACCAGATCGCCCAGCGCCGCCACGGCACTCGCGCGCTCGTAACCACTCGTGTTGTAGACGATCGGGATGACCAGCCCGCGCGCCCGTGCCGCGGCAATCGCAGCCGGCAGCAGGTGCGCGTAGTGCGTCGCCGTCACCAAATTGATGTTGTTGGCACCCTGATCCTGCAGTTCCAGCATAATCTCGACCAGACGCTCGGGCGAAATCTCAAGGCCAAAATTGCCGGTCGAGATCTCGTGGTTCTGGCAGTAGATACATTTAAGCGAGCAGCCGCTAAAGAAGATCGTGCCCGAACCGGCCTCGCCCGAGATAGGCGGCTCCTCCCACATATGAAGCGCCGCGCGGGCCACCTTGAGCGTGTCGTTAGCACCGCATACGCCGCGCGCGCCCTCATCGCGCGCCGCACCGCAACGGCGCGGACACAAATGGCAGGCGGGCGAAAAAAGTTCGGTCAACGACGTCAGCATAAAAACATGCTCCAAAACAACGATTCAGCAGCTCAAACGTAAAGGGCCAGACCGCGTAGACGGCTCCGTCCCTAAGGCGCCGTAATCGTCCGACACGATTTTTGTAATGTCAAGACTGGAATCGATAAAGTGCCGCTTTATGATGTAGGTATTCCGCCCCCCGCGGAGCAACTGGGTGAACCGTCGCGTTTATTTAGGGAGCCCACACAGTCGTGCCTAGTACAGGTATCCTTCGTTGTTAAGGACGCTGGAACAGTCGATGAGGGCACCCACCTGTTTTAGGTGGGTTCATTTTCGTAACGTGGGGGGTGGTTTTCTTTTGCCGAAAAACGCCATTACAGTCCATATGGATTCCCGCCGGCATCCCGACAAGCCATCGACAACATCCCAATATCTGGTAAGCGCGTGATTATCGCTGTGTGCAATTCCATGCACCCCCCTTGGTCGAGTATTATGGTTCGGCTATGCCCTTTGCGCATGGCGTTCTTCCGACCTTTTCCTTCGACGCTTGGCGGTTTTTAGATTCATGGCTTCATCCCCGAGCTACATACCGTATCTATGCGTGGCAGCGGCGGCCTTTATCACGACCTTCCTCGCGGTGCCCCTGGTCAAGCGCTTGGCAATTAAGCTCGATGCCGTCGACTATCCTTCTAAGCGCCGCATCAACACCAAGCCCATCCCGCGTTTGGGCGGAACGGCGGTGTTTTTGGGCCTGGTCGTTGCCTGCATTGTGCAAATCCTAGGCACCTGGTACCTAGGCTGGCCGCCCGTTTTGGTGCCGCACCCGCGCCTTCACATTAGCTATCCCATGCTGGCGCTCTCCTTTACCGTCATCTTTGCGACCGGCGCTATCGACGACGTCTTCCAGCTCAAGCCCAAGCAAAAGCTGGCCGGACAGGTCCTCGCCGCGCTCATCGCCTGTATCGGCGGCCTAAAAATCGGCGTCATCGTCAACCCGTTTGCTCCCGGCGAGATTATGCTCGGATGGCTCGCCTACCCCATTACCGTGATCTATCTGGTGGCATTCACCAACATCATTAACCTCATCGACGGCCTCGACGGCTTGGCCACGGGCATCTGCGGCATCGCGTCGTTCACCATGTTTTCGATGGCCGTTCTCTCGGGCCGCATCGACGCCGCCGCGCTCTCCATTGCGCTCTTTGGCGCCTGTCTGGCCTTTTTGCGCTACAACTTCAACCCCGCAAGCATCTTCTTGGGCGACTCGGGGTCGCTGCTTCTGGGCTTTGCGCTGGGCTCCATCTCGCTGCTCAACGTGAGCCGCACCGCCGCGCTCACCTCGCTCATCATCCCGCTCATCGTTGCCGGCGTGCCCATCATCGACACGTTTAGCGCCATTGTGCGCCGCAAGCGCGCCCACATTAGCATCGGGCAGGCCGACAAAGGCCACATCCACCACCGCCTGATCCAAGAAGGCTACAACCAAAAACAGGCTGTGCTGCTCATCTATGCCTGGTGCATTATGCTTTCGGCCGGCGCCGCCGCGATTAACCAGGTCGAGGTGCCCATGCGCGTGCTCATCTTTACCGTGCTCGCCATTGGCTCGGCGGCCTTTGCCAAGCATCTACATCTGTTTGAGCCCGTACTGCGCCACCATTACAACAAGCGCACGCACGAGGACGAGCTGGTCACCCCCGACGACCCCGCTTTTAAGCAGGAGGAGCAGGCAGCCGAGGAGCGCAAAGAAGAGCGCCACCACAAGCTCTAGGGCAAGCTGCCGAGGATGTGCCAAGGCACCGTTAGCCAAGCGCGGCCGCGCCGCACCCATCGCACATGCCGCACCACGCGCGCCCCTCTCCCGCCCCTCGCCTACTTACGCACCACCCCTCCAATAAACGCGTTATCATCTTGACCCATGAACATACGTTAGGAGCAATCATGCCAAACGAGAACAGCTACGAAGTCGCGCTGCAAAAGAGCAACGCCATTCGCGAGGGCCTGGCCAAGACGCCCGAGAAGTTCACCATGCTCACCGGCGACCGCCCCACCGGCCGCCTGCACCTGGGCCACTACTTTGGCACCCTCAAGGGCCGCGTTGAGCTGCAGAACATGGGCGCCAAGACCAACGTGCTCATCGCCGACTACCAGGTCATCACCGACCGCGACACGACCGAGCACATCCAGGACAACGTGTACAACATGGTCATGGACTACCTTGCCTGCGGTATCGACCCCGACAAGACCATGATCTACGCGCACTCCGCCGTGCCCGCAGCAAACCAGCTCATGCTGCCGTTCCTGTCGCTGGTGTCCGAGGCCGAGCTGGCGCGCAACCCCACCGTCAAGGCCGAGATGGAGGCCTCGGGCCACGAGCTCACCGGTCTTCTGCTCACCTACCCGGTGCACCAGGCCTGCGACATTCTGTTCTGCAAGGGCAACGTCGTGCCCGTCGGTCGCGACCAGCTGCCGCACATCGAGCTCACCCGCACCATCGCCCGCCGCTTTAACAACCGCTACGGCAAGGTATTTCCCGAGGTCGACGCATTGCTGTCCGAGACCCCGCTGCTTCCCGGCCTTGACGGTCGCAAGATGAGCAAGAGCTACGGCAACGCCATCAATATCTCGATGACCGCCGAGGAGACGGCCAAACGCATCAAGAAGAGCCAGACCGACTCCGAGCGCATGATCACGTTCGACCCCGAAAACCGCCCCGGCGTGTCCGGCCTGCTTTCGACAGCCGCCATCTGCACCGGTCGCTCCGAGGTCGAGATTGCCGAGGAGATCGGCATGGGCGGCTCCGGCCAGCTCAAGAAGTACGTGACCGAGGCCGTCAACGAGTACTTCGCACCGATCCGCGAGTGTCGCCAGCGCTACGAGAACGATCTGGACTATGTGAAGGACGTCCTGCACGAGGGCAACCGTCGCGCCAACGAGATCGCCGATCAGACCCTGGCAGAGGTTCAGGACGCCATGGGCATGGTGTACTAGACCGATCTACTGGCTTGAGCTTTCGATTGCTTTAGGGCGGGCGCTGCGGCGTCCGCCTTTTTTGGAGCCGGACCGCTTCGGCTCCGTCCATCGCACCCCCTCGACAAACAGGAACAGGCCCGCCGGCAGTTAGCTGCCAGCGGGCCTGTTCCCGAAGTACACCGTTGAATCGCACAGAGGGGAGGGATGCGAATCAAACTCAACAGGGCAGGCTTTTTCATCGCCTATTGCCTGCTCCCTTGCTGAAACCAATATAGTTCACCGTGGTTTACTTTCTGACGGCAAAGTACGCCGCCACACCTTCTCCATAAGTTAGCTCTGGTAAACCTACAGTGTAAAACCACCACAAAGGGGACAGGCGCCTTTGTGGTGGTTTTCGCCACGGAAGAACCGCTAGAGCCCGGCAGGCCAGCGACAGGCGGCCAAGTCGACGTGCATGTCGTCCTTAAACGCCACACCTTCCCCTAGCAAAAGCTCACGTTGAGCATCGGGACCGCCAAAAGCGAAGCCCTCGCATATGTGCCCGTCGGCAAACACCACGCGGTGACAGGGAATCTCGCCGGGGCGCGGATTACTATGCAGGGCATACCCCACGTACCGCGCACTTCGTGGACGACCGGCAAGCAGCGCCACCTGGCCATACGTGGCGACCATCCCCTCGGGGATCTGCTCGACCACCTCGTACACCCGTTCAAAAAAGCCCTCAGACGCCATTGCTCGCTCCCTTCCACCCGGAAAAGCATAAACCACCACAAAGGTGCCTGTCCCCTTTGTGGTGGTTTTGACCGGAAAGCTAGTTGGCGGGGCGGAAGAAGGCTACGGCTACGGCGCCGGGGCCCACGTGGGTGCCGATGGTGGCGCCAATGGTGTGGATGGACAGCTCGCCCTCGGTGTGACCGGCCCACAGTGCCGCGCTGTCCTCGATATATTTCTTGAGCACGGCGTCCGAAAGGCCTGTATAGCCCAGCGCCAGCGGCATGGAAAAGTCGACGCCGCCCGCCTTTTCTACCTTCTGGTTGAGCAGGTTACGACCGTTCTTGGAACCGCGCGCCTTGCCCAGCTGCACGATCAGGCCGTCCTCGGCGGCCACAACGGGCTTTACGTTGAGCAACGTGCCCACAGCGCCGGCCGCAGCAGACAGGCGACCGCCGCGCACCAAGTACTCCAGCGTCTCAAGCAGACCGATAACCACCACGCGGTCACGGACTGCCTCGACGGCCGCCGCGATCTGGGCCGCACTACGGCCCTCGTCCACCAAGCGCAACGCATACTCGACCAGGACACGCTCGCCCAGGGTGACGTTATTGCTGTCCACCACGAACACGTCGCCGCCCGGCGCCTCGGCAAGTGCGGTACGGGCACTCTGATTGGTGCCCGAAAGCTTGGCGCCCACGGTAATAATCACTGCCTCGTCGCCGGCCTCACGTGCCTCGGCAATCGCCTGCGAAAACGCGTACGGGTTGACCTGGCCGGTCTTGGGCAGCTCATCGCGCTCCACGAGCATCTCGTAAAAGCGCTGATGATCGATGTCGACGCCATCCATATACACATCGGTGCCAAAGGTGACGGACAGCGGCAAAACACGCAGAGCGGGGTGCTCCGCCGGCGACATATCGCTTGCGGAATCGGTAATAATACGAATGGACATAACAAATCCTTTCTTGCGCGGAGCTCGCGCGGGGAATTTTGACAGCAATGCCCCGGCACGGTATACGCGCTCAAACGGGACTATGCAGTTGTTAATGGGAAGCAAATGCCTTGGCGGCCTTAGATCTCGCGCAGGGTGTCGAGAATCGTACGCAGCGATGCATACATCTGCTCGCGCTGCTCCACACCCATAGCCTTACCGGTGGTATCGAGCACCTCGCGAATGATGCGGTCCGCCTCGCTCATGCTCTCGCCGCCCAGAGCGGTCAGGCGAACCGGAGCACGATACTTAACGGCGGCATCGCCCGAATCATCGACTTCGACGTAGCCGCCCTCCTCCAGATGCGCGAGCGTACGCGAGACGGCGGCGCGGGTCACGCCTGCCATGCGAGCCAGGTCGGCACCAGTCAGGCCGTCCTTGCTGCGCTCAAGATAGTACAGGCACATAACGTCGGAGCCCTTGAGGCCCAGCCTTGCGCCCTCAGACGTCTTAATGCGCTGGATCTCCTTGTAGAGACCGCTGATCAGTCCGACAAAGTCCTCGAAACGTGTCTCGTCGCTCTGCTGCATGGGAGACGACCGCCTTTCGCTTGCATAATGCTAACGGGTAAACATCTTAGTCGCATAAGGCGACACCCGTACCCAAATACCCCATTTGTTAACCCATCAACATAAAAACCACCACAAAGGGGACAGGCACCTTTGTGGTGGTTTGGGGCATCAATAGGTTCTAGGCGCCGCTACAGCTCCACGCAAGGATTGTCGCGGGTCACAAGCGTCTTAATGACAACCGTCGCTCCCAGATAGCGCTCAAGCAGCTCGGCTAAGCGATCGATCGCAGCCTGGCAATCCCCCATCCGCTCGGGCTCCACGCACTCAATCGCTAGGAACGCATCGGCCGAATCATCGGACAGCGCCGTGCGAACGCCGTCGCGCCAGTTCCAGCAGCGGCACACAGCGCCCGCATCATCGATGTAGGCGAGCTCGCCGGGCAGCGTCGGATCGTCCGTCTCCTCGCCAAGCGGCAAGAACGCATCGCCACCGTCGGTCACCTTCAGGCGAAGGTCCCCCTCGATCGCATGCAGATCCTCGCCTCCCACGGGCAGCGCGTAGGTCAGCGACACCGTGTTGTAAATATCCACCGCGGGCGTAATGTGGCCCACCGGCTTGCCTTTGAGCACGCGTTTGAGCAAGTTCTCGATCGAGCAGCGCGCGCCTTTCTTGGTCTTGAACAGACGATAGGCCTCGCGCCATGCCCTGACCGGTGCGTTCTCGCTGATAGTGTCGCTGGTCAGATGACGCTCCGCATCGATATTGGCGCGGTCGAGCAACGCCGCAATCGCATCCACGTCCTCTTGAGGAATCTGAGCCGTGGGCTTCATGCCCTCCACGACCACAACACCGACCGCTGCCTGCGGAAACAGCTCCCAGAATGAATCCTCGGCAATAAAGCTCTTCATACGCTCTCCCTTCATTGTGCGCGCCCGAGTGAGGGCGCCTAAACAAAAAGCGCCCTTACAACGGCCACCTTCAAAGTCCTACGGTGCCGTCACAAGAACGCTTGCGCTGTCCCCATCCGGAGAAGGGGACGATATGTCAGGCGTATTGTAACCCGAGTCATCCACACGAGCAAAACCACCACAAAGGTGCCTGTCCCCTTTGTGGTGGATATGGACTCACGGCGAAGCTAGTGGCGGAGTCCCAGCAGGCCGCGGCCGTGATGACGGGCCTCGGCGGACACCTGGGCGTGCGGGCCGGCGGCTTTGACGGACTCGGGCAGGTGCGAGTACTTCTTCTCGAAGTTCTCCTCGAACATCACGGCCAAGTTGTGCGCGGCCTCGTCGTAGCGAGCGGTGCTCTGCCAATACTGGCGCGGCACCAGGATGCCGTCGGGTACGCCGTGGCACGTGGTGGGAATGTCGACGTTAAAGATGTCGTCGTGCACGAACTCGCTGTCCTCGATGGTACCGTCGAGGGCGCGGGCCACCAGGGCGCGCGTGTAGGCAAGCTTGATGCGATGACCCACGCCGTAGCCGCCGCCGATCCAGCCGGTGTTGACCAGGTACACACGCGTGCGGCCGTCGGCGATGCGCTCACCGAGCATCTTGGCATAGACCATGGGGTCGAGCGGCATAAACGGCTCGCCAAACAGCGAAGAGAACGTGGGCGTGGGCTCGGTGACGCCGACCTCGGTGCCGGGGATCTTGGCCGTAAAGCCCGTCACAAAGTGATACATGGCGGCGTCGGCCGTCAGGCGCGAGATGGGCGGCAGCACGCCAAAGGCATCGCAGGTCAGGAAGAGCACGACGCTTGGAGTGGTGCCCATGCCCTTGGTCCACGCGTTGGGAATGTGCTCCACAGGGTATGCCACGCGCGTGTTGTGCGTGATCGAGATGTCGTCGTAGTTGGGCTTGCGGTTCTCGTCGAGCACCACGTTTTCGCAGATCGCGCCAAAGCGGACAGCGTTGAAGATCTCGGGCTCGTGGAACGCGTCCAGGCCCTCGCATTTGGCGTAGCAGCCACCTTCGATGTTGAAGATGCCCATGTCGGACCAACCGTGCTCGTCGTCGCCGATCAGCAGCCGCGTGGGGTTGGCCGAAAGCGTGGTCTTGCCCGTGCCCGAAAGGCCAAAGAACACGGCGGTCTCGTGCGTGACGGGATCCATGCTGGCCGAGCAGTGCATGGGTAGCACGTCGTCCTCGACGGGCAGCAGGTAATTCATGACGCTGAAGATGGACTTTTTGATTTCGCCGGAGTAACCGGTGCCGGCAACCAAAATCACGCGCTCCTGGAAGTTGATGACCACGGCGGCGCTGGAGTTGAGGCCCTTAATGGCGGGATCGCACTGGTAGCCGGGAGCGGCGAGCACGCAGAAGTCCGGCTCGCCGGTGCGTGCGATTTCACGGGCAAGCGGGCGGGCGAGCATCTGCTTAATAAAGAGCGCTTGGCTGGCACGCTCGCAGGCGACAAGCAGGCGACGCGTATGGTTGCGATCGGCACCGGCCATACCGCGAGTGACGAACACATCGCGCTCGTTGAGGTAGTTGACGATACCGGCCTTGATGGCCTCGTAGCTCTCGGCAGAAAGCGGGCGGTTGACGGCACCCCAGGCAATCTTGTCGTGAACATCGGGGGTGTCAACGATAAAGCGGTCATTGGGGGAACGACCAGTGCGCTCCCCCGTCTCGATCACCAGCGCGCCGTTGGATGCCATGCGGCCTTCTTCGCGGCGGATGGCGTGCTCGACGAGCTCCGCGGCGGATAGATCGACCAGCAGACGGGGCTGATTCTCGGCGGGATCTTCGACCAGCGCAATACCAAAGTTGGACAGAACTTCTGCAGGGGCAACACCAGGCATGGGGCCTCCTTTAAAAGCGCGACACGTGGACGCGGCGCGCACTTTACTCACGTAAAGCCCGTTGTACCCGATATGCAAAAACGTTTTTGCGGCAACGGCGAAGCGCCCGCCCAACGGTCAAAAATCGCAGGCAAGCGGCCTAGTCGTTAGGGACGCTTTTAAACGACTAGTCATTGGGGACACTCTTGAACAGACAACATTCAAGGAGTGTCCCCGGATGCCGGCACTTAGGGACGTTCCCAAAGTGCCGGCACATAAGGAACGTCCCTAAGTGCCGACTACAGCGGCAGGCCTTGGCCGAGCATGGCTATGGCGCTCATCAGGACCAGCATGCCGGCGGCGTAGGGCAGGACGGCGCCCAGGAGTTCGGCATCCTTACCGCGCACGAGCACGGCGGCAAGACCAATGGCGAGGGTCTGCGGCGAGATCATCTTACCGGCGGCGACGCCCAGGGCGTTCAACGCGACCATCCAGTAGTCGCTCACACCCAGCGCAGTGGCAGCCTGGCTCTGAATGGGGCCAAACAGCATGCCCGAGGACGTGCCCGAGCCGGTCACAAACGCACCGACTGCGCCGATCCACGGAGCCAGAATCGGGTACAGCCCACCGGCGACGGCGATGCAGAACGCGCTGATCGAAGAGATCATGCCCGCATAGCCCATCACCTTGGCACAGCCCAGCACCGAAAGCATCGTGATCACCGTCGGCATCATCTGCTTCACAGTCGCGGCCAGCACCTCGCCCATCATGCGTGGCGAAGCACCCTGAATGGCACCGCCGGCAAACGCCGCCAGGAAAATCCAGACGCCCGGCGTGTTGATCCACGAAAACGTAAGCGTACCGGGATTCTCACCGCAATACACCTGCACGTGGCTCGCAAACGGCGCGAGCGCGGCATGTACAGCGGGCACCAGGTTAGACGTGCCCAGCAGCAACACAAAGATCAGGATGAAGCACGACCAGGCCGAAAGCGCCGACTTAACGGTGAGCTTCTCCCCCGCCTCGATATTCATGTGAAAGCGTGCGTCCAGACGCCCCGACTTCTCGGCACGCATGGCAAGCGCAGCTGTCAGCGCGAGCGAAACGATGGATCCTACGACCACGGCCAGCTCGGGGCCCACAAACATGGCAACGACCAGAGCCGCGCCGACAAACGACACGCCGGAGAGCAACGCCACGCCGGCAACACCGTGCAGACGCTCGCCCACACTCGCGGCATTGCCCTGGTCATCGGCAACACGGCCCGCAACCAGCACAATAAATAGCGGCATCACCACAAAGAACGGCGCGAGCTGCACCAGCTGAACGGTCGCTAGGTGAAGGGAATCCAAACCCACCAGGTCGGCAACGGACACCGTGGGGATGCCGATGGAGCCGTAGGGCGTGGGCACGCCGTTGGCCAGCAGGCAGATGAGCACGGCAGGCACGGCCTCAAAGCCCAGGCCCGCGAGCATGCCGGCGGGAATGGCGACAGCGGTACCGAAGCCGGCCATGCCCTCCATAAAGCCACCGAAGCACCAAGCCACGAGCAGCGCCAGCAGACGGCGGTCGCTGCTGATGGAGGTGATCATGCTGCCGATCACGTCCATGGCGCCCGTACGAACGCACAGGTTATACGTGAACACCGCGGCGATGATCACCAGGACGATGGGCCACAGAGCCATCAAAAAACCTTCGAGCGAGGCGGTCGCGATCTGCGCTGCCGGCAGGTGCCACCATGCGAAGGCAAGCAAGCACGAAAGGACAAACGATCCGATAGCGGCCTTCCAAGCTGGCCATTTAAAGCACAGCAGCATCACGACCAGCCAAATAATCGGCACAAGAGCCAGTAAGAATGCGGCGACGTCCATAGGTAGAAGCTCCTTGGTACCGCGTGGGCGGCATCGGGGGTGTCACAAAACTTCAACAGGATACCGCACGTTTACCGACAAATTACAGCCGCCCGCCGAAATTATTGAACAATCCGTTCAAAAACACGAGCGAACACCGTCGCGTCTATACTAAAGCGCAGCAATAGAAAGGACTCCGCTTTGAGTATCACGCCCCTCGATAGCATTCGCCGCGCCATCGCCCGCCGCAACGGCACCTCCAACCCCGCTGCATCGAAGGACGGCGCCGCGAAGGCCCAGGGCGGCCGCATCGAGAACGGCCTCTTCCCTGCCTCGCACACTGCCGAGGAACTCGCACGCATCCAAGAGCTGAGTCAGCGCAACGCCGGCGGGCCCGATAGCAGCCAAGCCACACGTCGCCGGCGCGAACGCGATCGGGAGCCCGGCCCCGTCCGCCGCATGGTCAACGCTTGGTGGAACCGTCTGCTCGGCGCCGTCTACGGCGGCGGGTTCTCCATGCAGGAAGCGGAATACGAGGAGCACGCCACCCGCCGCGATTACCTTTGGAATGCTCTCGGCACCGCCGTGTGGGGCTTGGCGTTTCCGCTGCTCACCATCGTGTCCACACAGCTCGTGGGCGCCGAAGAAGCCGGCAAGTTCTCCATCGCCTTTGTCACCGGCACGCTCATCATGATCGCGTGCAACTACGGCGTGCGCAATTTCCAGGTCTCGGACATCGACGAAAAGACGTCCTTCGCCTCCTACCAGCTCAATCGTTGGATCTGCGGAGCGCTCGCCCTAGGCTGCGGCCTCATGTATAGCAGCGCCCGCGGCTATGACGCGCAGATGGCGACGATCGGCCTGGGCGTCTACCTGTATAAGGTCATCGACGGCGTCGCCGACGTGTACGAAGGCCGCCTGCAGCAGGCCGACAAACTCTACTTGGCTGGAATGAGCCAAACGCTACGCTCCGTCGGCGTCATCGCGGTCTTCAGCGTGGCGCTGTTCCTCACGCGCAGCATGCCCATCGCGGCCATGGACATGGGTGTCACCGCGATCGCCTCGCTCGTGCTGGTCACCGCGCCGCTCGCCCTGCTCGAGACCGAAAAATCGCGCCGCGTGAGCCTGCGCGAGGTCGGCCACCTGTTTGTCCAGTGCGCCCCGCTCTTTGGTGCACTGTTCCTGTTCAACCTTATCGAGAGCATGCCCAAGTTTGTGATGGAAGGCACGCTGGCATACAAATATCAGCTGTACTTTAATGCCCTGTTCTTTCCTGCGCAGGCTATTTTGCTGAGCATTGGATTTATCTATAAACCGCAGCTCCTGCGCTTGTCGAACATTTGGGCTAATCCTCGCAAGCGTCGTCGCTTTGACCTGATTATTGTTGCCGTTATGGCGCTGATCGTGGTCATCACCGGCATGTGCGCCGCATTTATGGCAGGTCCCGGTATTCCCCTCATGAGCTTTATGTACGGCCTCAGCTTTGAGCGCTACCGTACGCTGGCGCTGCTGATGGTCGTCGCCGGCGGCGTCACCGCGGCCATCGACTTTATCTACGCCATCATCACGGTGCTACGCCACGCTAGAGACGTCACCAAGATCTACCTGATCTGCTTCGCCGTAAGCGTGGTGCTGCCGGTGATCCTGATTAAGCTGCTGGGTCTGATGGGCGCTGTAGTGAGCTACCTAGCCATCATGGCCCTACTCCTGGTGCTGCTGATAATCGAGTACCGCCGCATCCGCCAACGCATCGAACGCGACCGCAACCCATACGGCGCCTAATTAGCTGCCCGGTCACCGGAATTTGCGATGGAATCACCCCGTCTGGGGTCTCGTTGCGGACAATATTCATCACGCAAAACTAAGTGAGTAGACTTTTACCGAATCCCCGACCACACCAACAGAGCACAAGTCTGTGACCTGCGGTTTTATTGAGGCAAATATGTTGGGTGCTCGGCATTTCCAAAAAAGTCTACTCACTTAGCAAGCGGGCAGCCAAAAAAGAACCGCCGCGACGTCGTTTGACTCCGTTGCGACGGTTTTTCGAGCATTTTCGCGCTGTCGAGGACGCAGACGCTCCTCATTTCTAGCGCTTACCGAGCAAGAAGGCGCTACTCTCCGAAAGTAGTCAAAAAAGCCCCGTCCCAAATTAGCTACGGTAGATCGGCGGAACAAGGTTATTCGCCCGGGTTGATATTCGCGTAGAACTCCGCCCCATCATCGAGCCGCAGGATGCCCACGCGACCGAACTCGGAGCCGGTGGCGGCAGCGCAGTCGATGTCGATGCGATCGGGCACACCGGCGGCATCCTCGCCGCCCAGGCGCACAATCTGCCCGCGGCCCGACTCCTCATCGAGCCCCGCAAGACCACCGACCTCGCAATAACGCCCGAGCGACACCGTTGGCGTGTGACCGCTCACCACGACCGGACCCTTGCCCTCGGCAGAAAGCAGCCCGGTCGGCACATCCCAATAGCCGTGACGAATCCACAGCAGGTCATCGGACGACTGTACCGCGAGCATCTGCTGCAGCAGCTCGCGATCGGCACTCACCGCACCGACGCCATCGGCACAATCGACGCCATGCTCAAGCAAAAACGCGCGCGCCGCCTTCATCTCGATTCCAGCATGTACCAGCAGATACGGGCGCTCCTCGGTCTCGACCACCGCGTAGAGCGGCAGCGCGGCCATCCATCGCACGAGCTCCTCGTATGCCTCAAATTCCATGTCGTTGAGCTGCTCGCGCGTCGTCCAGCCACCGTTGATATCCCAGGTCTCGGCATCGAGCGGATCCTGACCAATGATGGCATCGAGCATGATCTGCTCGTGATTACCCTTGAGCACGTGGGCGTTGGGCAGCGAGCGCACGAGCTTAATAACGCCGACCGGATCGGGCCCGCGATCGATCATGTCGCCCAGCACGTACAGCGTGTCGTCGGACGTCAACGAGATCTTAGACAGGGCCTCGTCAAGCGCACGCACGTGCCCGTGAGCATCAGATGTCACATAGATCGCCATGGTACGCCTCTCCTTGCATTGCGGCCGAAGCCCGGCGCCGCAACTAAAACTTCAAGTTGAACTTAAACGTTACCCATTGTACTCCGTTGCAATAAAGCTGGAAAGGGTTTCCGAGCAGAGGCAAAGACGGCAGCCGTCTATGACGATATCGCGCACGCCCGCAATCCAACCCCATAAACCCACCATCTTTGGGTACAAATAACCGCAGGCAACTGACCGTGCCACGCCAACCAACCAGGAGCGGACACCATCCATGAACCAGATCCTTCTCTTTATCGGCCTCGTCATCATTCTGTGTCTGACCATCAAACCCGTCGGCAAAAAGCTCCCCTTCCCCACCCTGCTCATCTTTATCGCGCTCGGCATGCTGTTGGGCGTCAACGGCCCGGCGCATATCGACTTTAGCGACTATGCGCTCACCGAAACCGTCTGCAGCACGGCGCTGCTGTTCATCATGTTCTACGGCGGCTTTAACACCAATATCGACCGTGCCAAACCCGTCGCTGTGCCGGCGGTGCTGCTGAGCACGCTCGGCGTCGTCATCACTGCCGGCATCACCGGCGTGTTCGCCCACTTCGCGCTGGGGTTCGACTGGATCGACGGCCTGCTGTTGGGATCGGTCGTGGCATCCACCGACGCGGCCAGCGTCTTTAGCGTGCTGCGCGAGCACAACCTTTCGCTGAAGGGCGGCACCGACTCGCTGCTCGAGGTCGAATCGGGCTCCAACGACCCCGTCGCCTACATGCTCACCGCCGTGCTCGCCGCACTCGCGGCCGGCGGCGACATCAACATTCCCGCACTGCTGGCCAAGCAGATTATCCTGGGCGCGGGCCTGGGCCTTGCCATCGGCTGGGCGGCGGGCCGTCTGATTGAACGCGCGCACGCAACGGCCGAGGGCGCGCAGACCATCTTCTTGTTCGCCGTGGCGATCGTCGCCTACGCGCTACCAAGCTATCTGGGCGGCAACGGCTTTTTGGCCGTATACCTGGCCGGCATTGTGCTGGGTGCGAGCGACATCACCGGCAAGGTCGAGATGGCGCACTTCTTTGACACCCTCACCGAGATGGCCGAGATGACGATCTTCTTCTTGCTCGGCCTGCTCGTCACGCCCGCACGCCTACCACAGATGCTGCTGCCGGGCCTGGCGCTCATGGCGTTTATGCTCTACGTGAGCCGCCCCATCGCCGTCGGCGTGCTCCTGGCGCCCTTTAAGACGAACCCCCGCCAGGTCGCGCTCGTAAGCTGGGCGGGCCTGCGCGGAGCAGCTTCGGTCGTGTTTAGCCTCTTTGCCGTGGTGGCCGGCGTTCCCGGCGGACACGACCTGTTTGACCTGGTGTTTGTGATTGCCGTGTCGAGCATTGTGGTGCAGGGCTCGCTGCTGCCGGCGGTGGCGAAGAAGCTCGATATGATCGATGCGACCGGCGACGTGCGCCGCACCTTTAACGACTACCGCGACGAGGACGGCATGTCGTTTGTAAAGCTCAAGGTGTGCGCTGGACATCCGTTTGCCGGACGCTCGCTCGCGGACATTGGCAGCGCCACAAATATGCTCGTGGTCCTGGTGCTGCGCGACGGGGCGCACCCGGTACTGCCCAATGGCGACACCGTGATCCAGGAAGGCGATCTGCTGGTGATGGCCGCGCCGACGTTTGAAGAGCGTACCGAAGTTACGCTGCGCGAGGTCACCGTGACTCCCCACGGTCGCCTGGCCGGCCAGCGCCTGTGCGATGTGCCGCAAGGCAAACATCCGTTTATTGTGGTGATGCTCAAGCGCGAAGGCCAAACGATCATCCCCGACGGCAACACCCTAATATACGCCGGCGACGAAGCCGTCATCGCCACGCTAGCATCGTAGTGACTAGGAGGTAGCTACTTTAGGACGAAGAGATCAAGCGCCCAGGAACCTCATGTCTTCGCTCGCAGATTTGGATTTGCCTGAGGAGTAAAGCACCCCTCCCCCATGTAACCATCCTGTAAATCATAGCGACGCACTCGAGTTTTACCGTGATGCGGTCGCGCCTGGCGCTCCACTGTGCTAAAGTAACCCGAACGTCCAAACGACTACAAGGGGGAACTAGAAGATGGCACGTGTGCACAACTTCTCAGCTGGCCCGGCAGCGCTGCCCACAAGCGTGCTCGCCGAGATCGCCGACGAGATGATGGACTACCGCGGTTGCGGCATGTCCGTGCTCGAGATGAGCCATCGATCTAGCATGTACCAGCAGATCATCGACGACGCCGAGGCAACCCTGCGTCGCCTGCTGAGCATCCCCGACAACTACCGTGTCCTGTTTTTGCAGGGCGGCGCCACGCTGCAGTTTGCGGGCATCCCCATGAACCTCATGCGCCGCGGCCGCGCCGGCTACATCGTGACCGGCAACTTTGCCAACAAGGCATACAAGGAGGCCGCCAAGTACGGCGAGGCCGTGCTGCTCGCGAGTTCCGAGGACACCAACTTCGACCGCATCCCCGACATGGCCGACATCAACGCGCGCATTGCCGCCGAGGCCGCGAGCGACGGGCTCGACTACGTTTACATCTGCCAGAACAACACCATCTTTGGCACCATGTACCACGAGCTGCCCGCTTGCGGCGACGTACCGCTGGTCGCAGATGCCTCGAGCTGCTTTCTGTCGCAGCCGCTCGATGTTGAGCGCTACGGGCTCATCTACGCCGGCGCGCAGAAAAACGCCGGCGCCGCGGGCGTGACCGTGGTTATCGTGCGCGACGACCTCATCGCCGACGGCCCCGCCTTTGCGCGGGCGCCGCAGTACATGGACCTTAAGACCCAGGCCGCCAAGGGCTCCATGCTCAACACGCCCAACACCTTTGGCATCTACGTGTGCGGCAAGGTGTTCCGGTGGGTCGAGGAGACCGGCGGACTTGCCGCCATGGCCGAGCGCAACTGGGCCAAGGCCAACCTGCTCTATGACCTGCTCGAGCACAGTGTGCTGTTCCATGGCACCACGCAGGCCGACAGCCGCTCCATCGCCAACGTCACCTTCCGCACCGGCGACGCCGAACTCGACGCGGCCTTTGTCGCAGGCGCGGCCGAGCACCAGATTCAAAACGTCAAGGGCCATCGTCTGGTAGGCGGCATGCGCGCCAGCGTCTACAACGCCGTAACCATGGAAGACGTGCAGGCACTGGCCTCGTACATGAAGGACTTCGAAACGCAGCGTAGTTTGAGCCCGCGATCTAACTAGCCCGCAACGCGCGGGCCGACCAGCCACTTCAAACCACCTGTTTAAACCAAACCTGCTAAGGAGTTTTTCATGCGCAAGATTAAGACCATCGACGACATCACCAAGGACGGCAAAGTCGAGTTTGGCGAGGGCTACGAATTTGTGAGCACCGCCGAGGAGGCCGACGCCATCCTGATGCGCTCGACTGACCTGCACGGCTACGAGCTGCCCGAGGGCATCCGCGCCATCGCCCGCTGCGGCGCCGGCGTCAACAACATCCCCGTCGAGGAGTACGCCAAGAAGGGCGTCGTCGTCTTTAACTCCCCCGGTGCCAACAGCAACGCCGTTAAGGAGCTCGTCCTAGGCATGCTGGTGCTCTCGAGCCGCGGCGTGGTGCAATCGATGAACTGGGTGCGCGACAACGCCGACGACCCCGAGATCCAGGTCGACGCCGAGAAGGCCAAGAAGGCCTTTGTGGGCCGCGAGCTCAAGGGCAAGCGCATCGGCGTCATCGGTCTGGGCAACGTAGGCTCCAAGGTCGCCAACGCCTGCGTCAATCTGGGCATGGACGTCTACGGCTACGATCCGTTCATTTCCGTTGAGCACGCGTGGGTGCTGAGCCGCGAGGTGCAGCGCGTGGGCACGCTCGAAGATCTCTGCCGCGGCTGTGATTACCTCACGGTGCACGTGCCCAGCAAGGCCGACACCATCGGCATGATCAGCACCGAGCAGATCAACCTGCTGGCCCCGGACGCCGTGCTCATCAACTACGCACGCGAGACCATCATTGACGAGGACGCCGTTGACGCCGCCCTGCGCGAGGGCAAGCTGAGCTGGTTTAGCTGCGATTTTGCCACGCCCAAGACCGTCAAGATGCCCAACACGTTTATCACCACGCACTCGGGCGCCGGCACTGGCGAGGCCGAGGCCAACTGCGCCGACATGGCCATCAGCGAGCTTAAGGATTACCTGGAGAACGGCAACATCGCGCACAGCGTCAACTACCCCGCCTGCAGCATGGGCAAGGCGCGCGCCGCAAGCCGCATCGCCTGCCTGCACGCCAACGTGCCCAACATGATCGGTCAGATCACGGCAATCCTGGCCAAGGACAATGCCAACGTGCAGCGTATGACCAACGAGTCTGCCGGCGAGAACGCCTACACCATGTTCGACACCGACGAGCACCTGGACAGCAGCACCATCGAGGCGCTCAAGCAGATTCCGTCGATGTATCGCGTGCGCGTGATCAAATAGCGCCGGCTGATCTGACGGGCAGTTCCCCATGTGGCCTGCCCGTTACTGACATTGAATGCCCGCGGGGGCGCCTTTCGCACGAGAGGCGCCCCCGTTTTTGTGAACGCTCCATTAAATGCACTGAGCCGCTTCTTGGCATACAATCTGTATGTTGACCTAACTATCTGTGAGGTGTCTATGGTTGATACAGATTTTGCCTGGCGGCTTGCGCAGGACCTTGTGCGGATTGACAGCTCAGACCCGGGCGCATATGAAGACGAGATTGAGCGCTTTGTCAAAGCGCTGGTTGAGGCTCAACTGGAGCGGCTGAGCCATCCGGTGCTCCATGCCGTGCAGGTTGAGGAACTCGAAGTACTCCCCGGGCGCCGCAACCTTATGGTCACCGTGCCGGGGCGGAGCGACGAGCCGCGACTCGTCTATATCTGCCATATGGATACCGTTACGCTGGGCGACGGCTGGGACGCGGACATTACGCCGCTCGGGGCGGTCGTGCGCGATGGCAAGCTCTACGGCCGCGGTGCCTGCGACATGAAGGGCGGACTGGCCTGCGCCATTACCGCACTTGTCCATGCACTCGAGCGCGTAGCGGCAGAGGGCGAGCTGCCCCGACGCGGCTTTTCGCTCATCTGCTCAGTCGACGAGGAAGACTTTATGCGCGGCTCAGAGGCCGCGATCGATGCTGGCTGGGTCGGCTCGCGTGAATGGGTGTTGGACACCGAGCCCACAGACGGACAGATCCAGGTGGCGCACAAGGGGCGCACGTGGTTCGAGATTGAAATGGCTGGCGTGACGGCGCATGCGAGCCAGCCCTGGAAGGGCGCGGATGCCGTCGCCGCCATGGCCGAGGTCGTGTGTTCGCTCCGTCGCGCGTTTGTGGCGCTGCCCGCGCACGATGAGCTGGGGCCTTCGACCATCACGTTTGGCCAAATCGAAGGCGGATATCGCCCCTACGTCGTGCCCGACCACGCCAAGGTCTGGGTCGACATGCGTCTGACGCCGCCGACCGATACGGCCGCCGCGACGCGCATGGTAGAGCAGGCCATCGCCGTTGCCGAAGCCGCGGTCCCCGGCTGCCATGGAAGCTATACCGTGACAGGCGACCGCCCCACTATCGAGCGCAATCCGGCCTCTCCCCTTCTAGCTGCACTCAAGTGCGCAGCAGACGATGTGACGGGCGCGGACACGACCGTCGGCTTCTTTACCGGCTACACCGACACCGCCGTCATTGCCGGCAAGACAGGTAACTGCAATTGCATGAGCTACGGTCCCGGGTCGCTCGCGCTCGCGCACAAGCCCAACGAATATGTACCCCACGCCGATATCGTTCGTTGTCAGCAGGTGCTAATCGCGCTCGCCGATAACGTGCTCTGGGACGCGAGCGGCCAAGTTGGGGCATAATAAGCCGCGAACAAACCGACTCGTGCGTTAGGACCGCCCATGAAAGCACTTCCGTTTCCCTGCATCCGCCCGGCTCAGGACCGCGTGCTCGAGGCGCTGCCCGCAATGGGCGGTATTCTGAGTGACAACGAAGCCCTGCGCGAAGCCATTGCCGATGGCCTGATGCTCAAGGACCCGGGTGCGGCGTATTACGTGTACGAATGCTCGGGCGAGCCGGGACGCGTGACGGCTGTCGTGGCGATTTGTCCAACGAGTGTACTTGCGGGCGACAAGGGCGATGCCAGCGCTGACGTGGCCGCCGCTGCGCACTCGATCGCCGAACTCAAAGTTCAGCCGCGCCCCGTGTCGCTCGCCTACGAGGCGTCGCCCGTCATGGATATCATCCTGGGCGCCGCCAAAGAAGGCGCATCGCTCTACGCCGTCACCGATCCCGCGGGCATCACGCATCGCGTGTGGGAAGTCAAGCGCGAGGACGCTGTCGGCGCCATCCGTGCCATGCTCGACCAGGCGCCGGAGCCGGCACTGGCCGACGACCCCGCCTACGCCGCCGCTCTGACCGGGGCGTCGCAGCTGCTGGCCGATGAGGCCCGTGTCGCCGGAACGTACACCGGCAAGGAGCCGTTCAACTTTACCGTTGCCGTGCTCTTCCCCGCCGCGCAGGTCAGCGGCGCCGCGCCGCAGGTTCCGACAGGTCTGCTCACGCACCAGGTCGCGCGGTTCTAGCAAGACCAGACCGCCCGGCACAAAAATCGGCAGCTCAACAAACAGGGGGCGGAGATGCAGCAGGTACATGCATCTCCGCCCCTTTTGCGTCGAGAAATTAGCCGGCGACCCGTACCGCCGCGCTCGCGTTATCCGCGCTGCGGACCCGCAGTAGCCACGAGCGGTTCAAGCCCCAGCTCGCGCGCGTAGTCTTCCTGCGTAAAGACTTCGACCAGCTCAAACGTGTCGGATTCGTCGTCAAACGCAAAGTGCAGCACCGAGCAGTTGCCTGGCACGCGGTCGCGCTCATCGGCCGCCGCGCCCTTCACATGGTCCATGAACTCCTTGATGGCCGAGCCGTGGCTCACCGCGAGCACGCACTCGTGGTCCGGGCGACGCATAAGATCGGTCAACGTCGCCACCATGCGCTCGCGCACCTGCATCTGGCCCTCGCCGCCAAACTGGCGATAGAAGTCGCGCCACGGGCGCTCGGGCATGAGCATCACGCGCTCGGCCTCAAAGTCACCAAAGAACCACTCACGCAGGCCGTCCAGGCGCTCGTACGCCAAGCCCGGCCACAAGTTGGCGATAGTCTGCTCGGTGCGATGAAGCGTGGAGGTGTAGGCATGATCGGGCTCAATGCCGCGCGCACGTAAAAACATGCCGGCGCGCGCCGCCTGGTCGCAGCCCAACTGCGTAAGCGGCGAGTCACTCCACCCCTGAATGATACGCTTGAGGTTGAATATCGTCTGTCCATGACGGACCAGATACAGATCTTTATTCATAGGGGTCCTTTCGTTCGTTACAAATCAAGGAGCGAAAACGCCCCGTCGCAATAGCCAAAATGAAGCACGGCGCCGTTGTCGGGTAGCTCTCCCTCGCCAGTCACATACTCAAGAAACTCCTGGCAGGCTGAGCCGTGGGAAACCGCCAGCACGCAGTCGTGCTGCGGCCTGGCCATGATGCGGGACAGCGCCGCGACCATGCGCGACTGAAGCTCACTTTCCGACTCGCCACCAAAGGCAACCGGATAATCACCCCAGGGCTGCGGCGGCATCTCGCGATTTGATGTGCCCTCCAGCGAGCCAAAATGCCACTCACGCAGGTCATCGACCAGCTCTATGGAACGGCCCTCGCCAACGATAAGCTCGGCCGTATGCCGCGCCCGGCCCAACGGCGAGGAATACACATGATCAAAGGCCACGTCACGCGCCGCAAACGCCGTACGCGCCGTCAGCGCCTGCTCGCGCCCGCGCGCCGTAAGCGACGAATCGTGCCAGCCCTGCAAAATGCTCTGCACATTGAGCTCAGTCTGCCCATGCCGCACCAAATACAGATCTGCCACACACCCTCCCCTCGTACCACCACAAAGGGGACAGGCACCTTTGTGGTGGTTTACCGCTGGATCACACCGCGGTGACACTCAACTACACCAGCACGTCGGCGAGCGAACGCTTGGGTACGTGGTGCACCTGCGCCTCGTCGCGCCAATAATTGATGGAGCCGTCGGGGTTGGAATCGATCGCATCGATCACCTGTGTCTCGGCCGGAGCGCCAAACGCCATGATCAGCTTGAGCTCATATTTGTCGTTATCGAGCCCCATGGCATCGATCGCGCGGGGCGTAAAGGCCTTGAACATACAGGCTGCCACCTCAGGCGTGGCGCTGCGGGCGGCGAGCATCATCGTCTGCGCGGCAATGCCCGTGTCGACCTCGGTAATGGGAGCGGCTGGCTTGCCCGGAACGGCGCGCTCAGCCAAAATCGCGATGTAGCCGGTCGGGCGCTCACCCTCGGCAGGACCCGGCCAATCCTTAAGCGCACCGGCCCATGCAAGCTCATCAAATACGCGCGCGCAATCCACGGCACCGCTCACCACATGAAAACGCAGACGCTGAGCATTGGCGCCGCAGGGAGTCAGGTGAGCCAGCTCTGCCAGCTCGAGCAAAAACTCACGCGGCACGCGCATGGACTCGTCAAAACGGCGGCACGTACGGGCACGACGGACCAGCGCATCAAACGCTTCCAAGCCGAGCTTTTCGCAACCCTGCTCTGCCATCGATTCGACACTCGACGGCGCCTCGGGAACTGCTTCGTTCATAGGGACCCCCAATACAAGCCAATTGTCCTTAGGAAAATCTAACCTAAAACGTAGGCAATAACGAACAGGGCTGCAATGTTCTACACCTGTTGAATAGAAAATCGCAACGTGGGGAACAACGGAAACAATTCGGGGCCTTTGGGTTACGTTTCGCCCTCTCCGACCCATACGCCAGCGCCTTTAGGCGATACTGGTTGTAACGATCAAGGCTTACGCCGCACGGAAAGGAGACATTATGGGCATCTTTAAGAACGATGACCAAAAATCGAGCCAGTTTGGATTTGACGAGAAAAGCATGGCGGGCAAAGCCGTCAAGGCCGTGCGCTGGATTTACGCCATCACGGGCGTCTTAGCGCTCATTGCTGGTATCGCGCTGCTTTTTGCACCCGCCAAGTCCCTCGTCTTTTTGACGACTGTCCTGGGTTTTTACTTTGTAATCACTGCTGCCATCAGGCTGTTCACTGCCATTTTTGAGCCGCTGCTGCCCACCGGCTGGCGCGTGACGAGCATCATCTCCAACCTACTCATTATCTTGGGCGGCGCCATAATCCTGCGCAACCAGGCCTTCTCGACCGCGACGCTCACCACGATGGTGGTTATCGTGGCCGGCTTTGGCTGGATTGTCGAAGGTGTCATGTCCATTCTGGAGTCCGAGCTTTCGTCCAACCGCGCCCTCGCCATCCTGAGCGGCGCACTCTCCATCATCGCCGGCATGTTCGTGTTTATCTATCCGCTGTGGTCGGCCAAGATGCTCGTCATCTTTAGCGGCGCCGCACTGCTGGTGTTTGGCGTAACGCTGATTGTTCGTGCTATTCAATTTGGCAAACTGGTGCACTAGATGCCACGAACGCTCTTTATTGATGCAGACGCCTGCCCGGTCACGCGCGAGTCGATTGACTGCGCGCGGCGGGCGGGCGTCGCCGTTGTTATCGCCGGCAACAGCACGCAAAACCTAGAACGGCACATTCGCCGCGACGACCCGCGCGATGCTGAGCACGCTCGACGCGGATTTTGGGTCACGACGCTCGATGTGAGCGTGGGCGCCGACAGCGCCGACTTTGCCATTGTCGAACGCCTGCAGGCGGGCGACGTGGTCGTGACGCAGGACATTGGCTTGGCGAGCATGGTGCTCGGGCGCGATGCCGCCGCCATCGGCGTGCGCGGGCGCGTGTACGACAAGGCGACTATCGACATGCAGCTGTTTATTCGCCACGAGGAAAAGAAGGTACGCCACGCCGGGGGACGCACTCGCGGACCGGCGGCATTTACCAGCGAAGACCGGGCTCGCTTTAAGCGCAAACTCACCGAGCTGCTGCGCTAACCAAGGTAGATTTTTGGGACATGCCCGGAAATCTGCTTTTTTGCTTTGGGCGGTATGAGCGCTCAAAATCCATGGCTCAACAAAAAACGGGCTTCAAAATGCCATGCGTCGCCGCATTGTGCAGGCGCCGAGCATGGCTATTTTGAAGCCCGTTTTGTTAGGCCCACTTAGAGGCCGAAGGCGGAGAGGATGAGGCCCCAGCCGGCACCGATGACGTACATCATGATCAGGAACAGGACGTTTTCGCGGGCGCTACGGTTGGTGCGGAACAGCACCAGGTAGCCCACACCGGCAGAGATGAGCGTGCCGGCGAGCATCGGGGCCAGCTGCAGCGCGCCTTCCAGGTACAGTTGCGTGATGACGACGCTGGCCGAGCAGTTGGGAATCAGGCCGACGAGTGCCGAGCCCAGGACCGCAAGCGTCTCGTTGCCGCGCAGGAACTGCTCGATCGCGGACTCGCCGAAGGTCTCGAGCACGGCGACCAGGACCAGCGTCACCAGAAAAATGAATACCGAGACCTGCACGGTGTGCGAGATCGCGCTGCGGATGATCGACAGGACAGGCGTCCCTTCGTGGGAGTGGGAGTGACCGTGGCCATCATGGTGTTCATGCTCGCCCTCATGACCGTGATCGTGGCCATGTCCGTGTTCATACTCGTCCTCGTCTTCATCGCAACCGCAATGATCGCGCTCGCACAGCTCGTGGATGTGGTCGGCGCTCACGCCCGCCTCGGCCACCTCGTCGATGATGTCACCGCCGCTGTGGTCGTCGTGCGCGCAGTTCACATGAGCCGAATTAGCAGCGGCCCCCAGCACGGTACGGCGAATCGCCGCATGCGCGCGAGCGTTACGACGCAGGCCGCGAATGGCGGCGTCCACGATAAAGCCCGTGACCAGCGCGATCAGTGCCTTCGAAGCCAAAAGCATCGCCATGGTCTGCACGGGCACCTGCTCGGCGAGCAACAGCGGCAGCATCTCATCGGAGGTCGAAAGGAACACCGCCACCAACGTGCCCAAGGTCACGACACGACCGGCGTACAGCGTGGCCGCCATTGCCGAAAAGCCGCACTGCGGCACCATGCCCAGCAACGAGCCAACCACGGGGCCCGCGGCACCGGCGCGCTTGATGGCGCCGTTAACGCTGTCGCCCGCGACGTGCTCCAGGGTCTCGAGGGCCAGATATGTCACCAATAAGAACGGTACCAGCGAGAGCGTGTCCTTGCCGGCGTCGAGCAGAATATCAATCAGCAAATCCATGACGGATGGAACCTTTCGTGTCTTTCGGCAGCATTGTAAAAGTCCTAGCGGTCAACTAGGGTATTGTAGTTGTCCTAGGCGCGATGCCAATAGTTGCCCATGGTAAACTATCATCTCGCCACATCTTAATGACCCTGAGCCGCACGACGCGGCCCATCCAAGGAGCAGTTATATGAACGTTTCACAAGCACTCGAATACGAGCGCCAGCCGTTTATTCCCATGTTTATCTATGGCGATCACGGCGCCATGGAGTCCGAGCGCCAGAAGGGCGAAGAGGCCCTCAAGGTGCTCGAGACCGAGTACTTTACCGCCGAGGTCGACCCCGGCTTCGACTTTGCCACCGTGCGCGACCTGGCCGACCGCAACCGCGACCTGTGCGACCAGATTGGCGAGGCACGCCTGCGCAACGTGACGCCCGCGACGCTTTCGCGCGGCCTGTCCGATGCCGACACCTGCGCCGCCATCGGCAAGATGCAAAAGCGCACCGCCGCGTCCGTTATGCGCGAGATCCGCGGCGACCGCGACGCGCTCGGCGTGGCCTACGCCCGCAAGCCCATCCAGGGCACCGTGCTCGGTGTCGACATCGAGACCACCGGCCGTGCACCCGAGCGCGGTTATATCATCAATGTGGGTTGGGAAATCATGGAGCTCACCAGCGACGCCGTCCCGCACGACGCCGAGGCGCACTACTGCGGTCTGCCCGACATCTACCGCGGCGAGGATGTGCCGTTGTCGAATATCCACCACATCACCTGGGACGACATCGACGGCAAAAAGCCGTTCCGCGAGAACAAGGAACTGCAGAAGCAGCTGCTCAAGCTTATGAAGAAGTACCCGTACATGGCGCACAACGCCGCCTTTGAGGACAGTTGGTTCAAGATCCACCTGGACGGTTACGCCGAGGCACGCCGCGCCGGCAAGATCATCGTCATCGACTCGCGCCAGATCTGCCGCAGCCTGGATGCCGACGTCCGCTCGCTCCCCCGCGAATCCGCCCCCGCCGCGCTCGAGAACTGGGCGCGCCGCCGTGGAACCCTCGCCGCCGACGCCAACGAGCAGCATCTGGGCCTGGACGACACCGACCTCATGCTCCGCACGGTTCAGGCCGAGTTCAACCTCAAGAACCTGTTTGCCAAGTAGAAACGTCTACGACAAACTCCGGCGTAGATCACGAGCGGCCTCGCAGCGGGAAACCCCGCAGCGAGGCCGCCCTACGTTCCACAAATAAATCTGCCATCACAAATTCTGAACCCTCATTTTGAACGATTTCGGCCAATTCCCGACACGTAATTCGTTATCGGATGGTGATGCATCACTATCAAATGTGCGGCAGTTGAGTAGTTATATGCTATAGCTAAGCTGCGAAAACTTTTATCTAGGGCATACCAACTCATAATTGCGTCAAGTTTTTGGACAGCATTTGGTTAGACCTCTAAAACGACTTTTTCACTCAGCGCCATCAACACGGCATTAGCTGACACGATATATACCATGAGTATCGTATTGTCACATACCACTGCAAAAGCGGTCTACCAGGCCGCGCATTCGGTGTCTGCGAAAGGCATCGAGTCCTGTAACCCTGCCGCGATTTACGGATCATGTCCCACCGGAACGCTCCTTGACGCAGCCGCAGAATGGCTCACCAAACATGATGTTTCCCTCGACGCAAATGATTCCCTCGAGGTGATGGTGTTTCATCGCAGGAATGCGCGCTATGCAGTGAACTGTCAATGCCACGTTTCTTCAAAACGATTCTCGAACTCACGCTTTATAGAGCTTGAAGATGGCATCTTCATTGTTAGCGTTGAGCTTTGCGCACTTCAGGCCGCCACCTATCTCCCTTTTCGCGAACTGGTGGAGTACTACTTTGAATTGTGCAGCGCTTACTCCCTTGGAACCGGCTCTTCCACCTCTTATAGCGAGCGTTTCGCGCTCACCTCGACCGAGAGGTTAAAGCAGTTCTTTAATTCCATTACCAGATGCGACGGTTTGGCCCTTGCCCGAAAGGCGATCCAATGTGTGCGCGACGGATGCCGGTCTCCCATGGAAACGGCCTTTGTCATGATGCTAACGCTGCCCAAAAGCGAAGGAGGGCTTGGTATTAAGGGAATTGAGACCGATTACGAGGTGCAGGTCACCGCCGCCGCAAAGAATCTCACGAGACGCAAGAAGTTCTTTATGGATGCGTATCTAAAGAAATCTCGCACAGACATTGAATACAACGGTTTTTATCATGACGCGGAAGAAGACCGCGCCATCGATGAGGAACGCAAGAATGCGCTTGCGTCCATGGGATACGGAATCATCACCGTCAGCCGTTATTCCTTTATGCATGCCAGCGCTTTCGTTAGGGTCATGGAAGCGATCCAACGGAAAGAGGGCATACGCCCCTCGCGTCTGCCAAAAGACTTTCAAATCATGCAAGAGGACCTGAGACAGTTTGTGCTCAGAAGGTTTATAGAAGAGAAAAAGCGAATTCAGAAGCAGCTTCGCCAGGATTCCGAAGAGCGCCAACGAATCGACCTCGAAAAAGCAACACTCGAAGGCATCACGCTGGATGACCCGACAATTAATGAAGTTCCGGCAATCGATGACATGCAGACTGTCGAATCCGACAGCCCATCATTTGCCCAAACAAGCAGCCTCGCGCCCGAGGGCAGGGTCTTCGGGGCCGGAGACTAGGCCGGCTAACAAGGTAGGTACCCTAGCGACGTGCAAAATTGCGAATATTCAGCAGGGTCGGGTGTCTATCACCCTCGAGTGGATCCAAATGTGAAGCGAAACGCTCTTGCGTGAGAGCGTTAGGCAACATTTGAGGAAGAACTCATCGGATTAACACCCTAAGATAACTCTTGAACTGCATTATATGACCTGTAATAAATTAGCGGACCCCCTATAGTTGCAGAATACTCCATTTTTTGCACGGCACGAGGGTGCCCACCTTGGCATCGACTATCAAAAAACGCTCAGTCCGGGATCTCGTCCACTATTCCCCATCATTTTGTACAACGAATTACCTGAACGTCATTGACATATGAACATGCACTCATATAATCGAAAGTAAATTATATGAGCACATGTTCATATGAAAGGATATTGCAATGAGCATCCGCGTTGATGAAACGAAACTCGACATCGAGGCCACCGAACCCGCGATCCCGACCACCTGCTCGCCCGAGGACCTTCCCGACGAGGAGCTTCTCTACGACCTCGCCGACCTGTTCAAGGTCTTCAGCGACACCACGCGCATCAAGATCCTCTATGCCCTCATGGGCCGCGAGCTCTGCGTGGCAGACATCGCCGAAGCGACCGAAACCTCGCAGTCCGCGGTGTCGCACCAGCTGCGCACACTCAAGCAGTCGCACCTGGTTAAATTCCGGCGCGACGGGCGCAATATCCTCTACTCGCTCGCCGACGACCACGTCTACACCATGCTCAACCAGGGCATGAGCCACATCTGCGAATAGCGACCAACCACGGTACCAGCGCGGCCTGCACCCAAGCCGCAAATACAGAGAAAGGAACCCACCATGAAAAAGCAGTTTAAACTCGACGAGATCGACTGCGCCAACTGCGCGCGTGAGCTTCAGGACGAGCTGGCCAAGCTCGAGGGCGTCAAATCCGTGTCCGTCAACTTTATGACCCAGAAGTTGACGCTCGAAGCCGATGACGCCGAGTTCGACGAGGTACTCAACCGCGTTGTAGAGTTTACGGCCGACGCCGAACCGGACTGCGAGATCATTCTCTAGCCCGGGTTTACGCCAACCTGCAAGGCCGCGCTTGCCGCGGCCTTTGCTCGCGAAATTATATGAGCGAGTGTTCATTCATTCAAATGGGAGGATACGAGTCATGACCACCGCCGATCCCAAAAAGAAAAAGAAGAAGCGTAAGAAGAAAGAGTCCCTTGAGCATAAGCGCAATCGTATCCTGGTAGCGCTAGGCATTTTTGCGGTGGTGTACGCCCTCGATGAGCTCGGCACCCTCACTGCCGCATTCGGCACCCCGGGCGACATCTACGCCAGCTTCACACTGTTCCTCGTGCCTTTTTTGATTGCCGGCTACGACGTGCTCCAAAAGGCATACAACAACATCCGCCGCGGCAAGGCGTTCGACGAGAGCTTCCTCATGGCCGTCGCGACCATCGGCGCGTTTGCCATGGTGCTCTTCCCCGACACCGACCCGCACATGGCCGAAGGCGCCGCCGTCATGCTGTTCTACCAGGTCGGCGAGCTGTTCCAGGCATACGCCGTGGGCAAGAGCCGTAAATCGATCAGCGCCATGATGGACATCGCGCCCGACTACGCCAACGTCGAGCAACCCGACGGCTCACTCGAACAGGTCTTCCCCGATGACATCGCGGTCGGCACCGTGATCGTGGTCAAGCCCGGCGAGCGCGTGCCTATCGACGGCGTCATCGTCGAGGGCGAAACCCAGCTCGACACCGCCGCCCTTACCGGTGAGTCGGTCCCCCGCCCGGCCAAAACCGGAGACGATATCATCAGCGGCTGCATCAACATGACGGGGCTCATCCACGTGCGCACCACCAAGCCCTTTGGCGAGTCCACCGTCGCACGCGTCCTGGAACTCGTGGAGAATGCCAGCGAAAAGAAGGCACGCACCGAGAACTTCATCACGCGCTTTGCCCGCATCTACACGCCCGCCGTCACCGGCGCTGCCGCGGTGCTCGCGCTCGGCGGTGGCCTGGTCACCGGTGCCTGGTCCGACTGGATTCTGCGCGGCCTGACCTTCTTGGTCGTCAGCTGCCCGTGCGCGTTGGTGATCAGCGTGCCGCTCAGTTTCTTTGGCGGCATCGGCGGCGCGTCCAAGCTGGGCGTTCTCATCAAGGGTTCTAACTACCTCGAGACGCTCGCCGACGTGGACACCGTCATCTTTGACAAGACGGGCACCCTCACCAACGGCACGTTCTCGGTGGTCGCGGTACACCCCGAGGCCGGCTATACCGAGCAGTCGTTGCTCGAAGTCGCAGCCCTTGCTGAGTCGTTCTCCGATCACCCCATCGCGCAGTCCGTACGTGTCGCCTACCAGGGCGAGGTCGACCCCAAGCGCGTAAGCGACTCCACCAACGACGCGGGCCATGGCGTGACGGCAACCATCGACGGCAAGCACGTCGTCGTTGGCAATGCCAAGATGCTTGCTGCGGCCGGTATCGACGCTCCCAATTGCGAGGTTGTCGGCACAATCCTCCACGTGCTCGTTGACGGCGTGTACGCCGGCCACATCGTGATTGCAGACACCGTTAAGGCCGATGCCGAGCAGACGATCCGCGACCTGCACGCCGCCGGCGTCAAGCGCACCGTCATGCTCACGGGCGACCGCGAGGAAGTGGCTGCTGCGGTGGCCAAGCAGCTGGGGCTCGACGAGTTCCACGCGCAGCTGCTGCCGGGCGACAAGGTCGAGCGTGTTGAAGCGCTGCTGGCAGCCGAAAGCGGCAAGGGCAAGCTCGCCTTTGTCGGCGACGGTATCAACGACGCACCCGTGCTCACGCGCGCCGATGTGGGCATCGCCATGGGCGCTATGGGCTCGGACGCCGCAATTGAGGCGGCGGACGTCGTGCTCATGGATGACAAGCCGTCCAACATCTCCCGCGCGATCCGCGTGGCGCGCAAGACCATGTCGATTGTTTGGCAGAACATCATCTTTGCGCTGGGCATTAAGTTGCTGATTCTGGTGCTTGCGGCGCTCGGCATCGCCAACATGTGGCTTGCCGTGTTCGGCGACGTAGGCGTGGCGATCATCGCCATCCTGAACGCCATGCGCGCGATGGGTGTCAAGAACCTGTAGCACTCGTGGTCCCTCCGGCCGGGGTCGGGCTTGGTTTTGAAAACGTCCTCGACCAATGAAGCGCCCCCGTTCTGCTCCTTCGGAGCTACGAACGGGGGCACTTCTGGTCTGACGCTCCTATTTGGCAAGGTGTTTTTTAGAATCCATTTTGCGCTCGGCCTCG
>CABVDJ010000030.1 GCA_902497025.1 uncultured Collinsella sp.
ATACAGCAACTCATACGCAGACCATTGCAATGACTTATTTACCTGCCGACTACACCAAAGTCGATGCAGCCATTGCCAAAGCAAATGCCCTGAACAAAGATGAATACAAAGACTTCACTGCGGTAGAAGCTGCCGTCAAAGCTGTTGTCCGTGACAAGAACATCACTCAACAGAGCGAAGTTGATGCAATGGCAAAGGCTATCGAAGATGCGATTGCTGCTCTTGAGAAAAAACCCGCCAGCACCAAAGAGAAAAAACCTGCCAGCACTAAACCGGGAACAACCGATGAGCTTCCGAAGGCTGGCGATAGAAACAGCCTTGCTTTGTGGTTCGCCCTGTTGTTCGTCGGCGGCGGTACAGCAATCCTAACAACCGTTTACGGCGGAAAGAAAAAGCGCAGCGTAAAGTAAAACTTGGTATTTAGCCCAAGGGGCCGTCACTTTCCTATATTCAGACAACCAGTCCGGTGTGCAGCGCCCCGAACCCGAGAGGGCCGCGTGCCCGCCCGCAATATATTTGATTGATCGCGAGTTCCGCACGCAAAGAAGGCCACTTAATGTGGCCTTCGTCTTGCGCAGGACTGCCCGAGCAGGCAATCAAATATATTGCGGGCGGGCACGCGGCCCAGTCGGCTTTACGACAGCGCAATACCGCCAAGCCAGCCCCAACGCACGCCAGAGCCAGTGCCGTAGAACCCAATGAACGAATCAAGCGATCTCGACGTGATGGCGCCCTCGTTGCTCATAACGATGCCGCCGCCAACATAGATGCCCACGTGTCCGTACAGCAGACCCGGCGTACCGGTGCCGCTGTGCGACGAGTCGGCCACGATCATGCCCACCTGCAGTGCCGAACGATCGGAGCTGTAGCACCAGGCGTTAAACATGTCGCACGCATTGCCGCCAAAGTAGCCCACGCCGGCGTTACGGAACACGTTGGTAACCCACGCCGCGCACCAGTTCAGGCCAGGCGAAGGCGTGGAGTAGCATGCGTTGACGACGGCCTGCTGCTTGCCCGAGCCGGCATTCTGTTGCGGAGTTCCGGGCGCATACGACCCGCCACCCGAGCTTGAACCACCCGAATAGGAGTTGTTCTTGTTTGCGGCAGCCGCGGCAGCGGCAGCCTTCTTGGCAGCCTCCTCGGCCTGAGCGGCAGCGAGAATCTCGGAATCGCGCTGGGCCATGAGCTCCTTGACATCGTCGGAGAGGCCGTTCAGAACCGTCTGGACCTCCTGCTGCTTGGCCTGCATGTCCTGCATCTGGGCTGTCTGCTGGTCCTTGAGCTTCTCCAGGTCGGCCTTCTGCGACTCGAGCTCGGACTTCTGCGTATCGAGCTCTTTCTGAATGGTCTGGATGTCCTCGATGGCGTCACGGTCGCTCTTGTTGATCTTCTCGACGTAATGCGCGTTGGCGACGAGCTCCTCAAACGAGCCAGAAGCGAGCAGCAACGACAGGATATTGGTACCGCCCGACTTGTAGCTTGCCGCCACGCGATCGGAAAGGTCGTTACGCTTCTTCCTGAGCTCCGACTTCTTGGTGTCGATCTGAGCCTGCGTCTCGTCAATCTGGCCCTGCACGCCTTCGATATCGCTGAGGGTCTGGGCATTCTTGTTGGCGAGCGCCGCGTACTCATTGGCGATGCTGTCGAGCTGAGCCTGGACCTCGTCGAGCTGGGTCTGGGCGGCATTCAGTTTGTCGGTGGTTTCTTGGCTGGCCTCAGCCGCATGGGCGCGGGTGGGCAGGCCAAAAAGAACAGCCGCGGAAGCAGCGCCGAAAAGAGCCTTGAGGGCAGTGCGGCGCGAAAGCTCCTGCGTAAAAATGGAATCGTTGTTTGGTGACATATGTACTCCGTTACATGCTTATTTATATGTCGCTCAGATTAAACATATTAACGCACATCGCGCTTGTCCCAACTATTTCCACGAACGGCTGGAAAAGCATGGTCAGTGGCTCGCAAATACGTCCCACACCAAAGGTAAGGATTATGCAATAACACCCTATGAGTACGTTAACATCAATCCTCTGGTTTTCCTGCCCCGCGTGTTTTGGGTGCCCCCAGCTGCGCTATACTCCCCTCAAGAAGTGTTCCTGATTCGATAGGAGACTACATGTCCAAAGCACTCGACCCCAAAGACACCTGCGTCCTCGTTACCGGCGGCGCCGGCTTTATCGGCTCGCACACCGTCGTTCAGCTGCTCGAGGGTGGCTACCAGGTTGTCGTCGTCGATGACCTCTCCAACTCCAGCGCCGTTGCCATCGACCGCGTCAAGACCATCGTGGGCGACGAGGCCGCCAAGAACCTCACCTTCTACGAGGCCAACGTGCTCGACCGCGATGCGATGAACAAGATCTTCGATACCCACCAGATCGACCGCGTCATCCACTTCGCCGGCTTTAAGGCCGTTGGCGAGTCGGTGAGCAAGCCCGTCGAGTACTACCACAACAATATCGAGAACACCCTGGTGCTCATCGACGTCATGCGCAACCACGGTTGTAAGTCCATCATCTTCTCGAGCTCTTCGACCGTCTACGGCGATCCGGACAATCCGCCCGTCACCGAAGAGGACCCCAAGAAGCCCGCGACCAACCCCTATGGTTGGACCAAGTGGATGATTGAGCAGATCCTCATGGACGTCCACACCGCCGACGCCGAGTGGGACGTCGTGCTGCTCCGTTATTTCAATCCCATCGGCGCCCATCCGTCGGGCCTGATCGGCGAGGATCCCAAGGGCATCCCCAACAACCTGGTGCCTTACGTCGCCCAGGTCGCCGTGGGCAAGCTCGAGGCCGTTCAGGTCTTTGGCAACGATTACCCCACCCCCGACGGCACCGGTGTGCGCGACTACATCCACGTGTGCGACCTGGCATCTGGTCACGTTGCCGCCCTTAACTGGATGAACGGCAAAACCGGCGTCGAGATCTTTAACCTGGGCACCGGCACCGGCACCTCGGTACTCGAGGTCGTCGCCGCTTTCTCCAAGGCCTGCGGCAAGGAGCTGCCCTATGTGATCCGCGAGCGCCGTGCCGGCGACATCGCCGCCAACTGGTGCGATGCCTCCAAGGCCGAGCGCATGATGGGTTGGAAGGCCCAGTACGACATCGCGGATATGTGCCGTGACAGCTGGAATTGGCAGAGCCACAACCCCAACGGCTTCGCCGACGCCGAGTAGCAAAAACCTACATACCGTTCTTGCCCCGATCTCACGATGTGAGACCGGGGCTTTTTTCATGGCGCGTAACCATTTACCGAAAATGGGCCAACTTTTTTATCTTGCCCGTACATGTTTAAACAACATGTTCTACAATAGATCTATCGAATCAGGACACCGGGGGCGGACTGCTCTTCCATCGGCAGGCTGACCCCACAACAAGAAGGTTGGTGAGCGCATTCATGGAGCGTGCAAGCGGCGTCCTCATGCCCGTCTCATCTCTGCCCGGACCATACGGAATCGGCGGCTTTGGCTGGAATGCCTACGACTTTGTCGATTTTCTTGCCTCGTGCAAACAACATTACTGGCAGATTCTGCCCCTTACGACGACAAGCTATGGCGACTCGCCCTATCAGTCGTTCTCGGCCCGTGCGGGCAACCCCAACTTCATTGACTTTGCCGAACTCATCGAGGCCGGCTATCTGGAGCAGTGCGATATCGACGGCGTGTACCTGGGCTCCGACCCCAGCAATGTCGACTATGGTGCCATCTTTGGTGGCCGTCGTCAGATTCTCGACCGCGCCGCCGAGCGCTTTGCCGCCGACAAGCCGGCCGATTTCGACGACTTTATCCAGGCAAACGAGGACTGGCTCATTCCCTATTGTGAGTTCATGACCGTGAAGGAGGAGTGCGGGCTCAAGGCCTTTTGGGAGTGGCCCGAGGAGCTCCGCCGCCGCGGCGAGGCATCCAGCAAGGTCTGCGCCGCCCATCCCGAGCGCATGCTCTACCACCAGATGACGCAGTACTTCTTCGATCGCCAGTGGAGCCGCCTCAAGGCCTATGCCAACGAGCGCGACATCCTGATCATCGGCGACCTGCCCATCTACGTCTCGCGCGACTCCGTCGAGATGTGGGCCACGCCCGAGCTCTTTAAGATCGACGCCGCCGGCAATCCCGTCAGCGTCGCGGGAACGCCGCCCGATCAGTTCTCGGCCACCGGCCAGTACTGGGGCAACCCCATCTATGACTGGGATGCCATGGAAGCAGACGGTTTCTCCTGGTGGGAAGGCCGCATCCGAGCCGCCCTCGACATGTACGACATCATCCGTCTGGACCACTTCCGCGGTTTCGAGGCATTTTGGGAGGTGCCGTTCTCCTCTCCCGATTCGTCATATGGTTCATGGACGCAGGGACCCGGCCTCAAGTTCTTCAAGGCGCTCGAGGAAAAGCTCGGCACGCTTCCCATCATTGCCGAAGACCTGGGCTTTCTTACCCCCGGCGTCATCGACATGCGCGACACCACGGGCTTCCCTGGCATGAAGATCCTGCAGTTTGCCTTTGAGGGCACCAACTCGTACTACCTGCCACACAACTACATTGCCAACACCGTCGCCTACGTGGGCACCCACGACAACGAGACGGCACGCGGCTGGTTTGAGGGAACGGCCACCCCGCGTCAGCGCGAGCAGGCGGCCCTGTATACCCACCAGCAGGCAGGCGAGTCCATGGCCGACGCGCTCAACCGCACCATCGCCGCCAGCGTGAGCGACACGTGCATTTACACCATGCAGGACCTGCTCAATCTGGGCAACGAGGCGCGCATCAACACCCCCGCCACCCTAGGCGGAAACTGGACCTGGCGTATGCTCGACGGCGCCATCACCCGCGAGCTCGAGCACAAACTCACCGACTGGACCGAGACCTACTTCCGCATCCCGTCGGAAGCCGAAATCGAGCTTCCTCAATAGGAGCTACCGCGCCCGACCCCTCCCCACCGTGCGGACGCGACCGCTTTTCCCGCGCGAGGCCACCCCAATCCCCTCGCGCGGGCTTCTTTTGAATTTCTGACATGTAGTCAACTCACCACAGGAGGAAACATGCCCCGTATCGATCTTGCGGATCTTGCCGAGCAGTCCTTTGGAACTTCGCTCGAGCAACTCGATGACCGCCGCATTTACAAACTGCTGGTCAAGCTCGTACAGGAGCGCTCCGCCGCCTGCCCGCTCAACAATGGCAAGAAAAAGCTCTATTACATCTCTGCCGAGTTTTTGATTGGCAAACTGCTAATCAACAACATGATCGACCTTGGCATCTATGCCGAGGTTAAAGACCAGCTCACCGCTGCCGGCCATGACCTCAACAAGATTGAGGAGTTTGAGGTCGAGCCGTCGCTCGGCAACGGTGGCCTGGGCCGCCTGGCCGCGTGCTTCCTGGATTCCATCGCCACGCTGGGCCTTACCGGCGACGGCGTGGGCCTCAATTACCACTACGGTCTGTTCCGTCAGCGCTTTGCCGACAACCAGCAAAAGGCCGTCCCCGATGAGTGGCTTGGCGAGCAGGACATCCTGATCGATGACGACCGCTCCTACACCGTCGAGTTTGGCGATTTTGCCGTCACCTCCAAGCTCGTCAACATCAATGTGCCCGGTTACGGCCAGCCCACCAAGAACCGCCTGCGCCTGTTCGATCTTGCAAGTGTCGACGACGGCCTGGTCCCCGGCAGCTCCATCGACTTCGACAAGACCGAAATCGCCAAGAACCTCACCTTGTTCCTCTATCCGGATGATTCCGATGAGCAGGGCCGCCTGCTTCGCATCTACCAGGAGTACTTCATGGTGAGCAACGCCGCCCAGCTCCTGATCGACGAGGCCGTCGAGCGCGGCAGCAACCTGCACGATCTGGCCGACTACGCCGTGGTCCAGATCAACGACACGCACCCCACCATGGTCATTCCCGAGCTCATCCGCCTGCTCACCACCGAGCACGACATCGAGTTTGACGAGGCCGTTACCATCGTGCGCTCCATGGTCGCCTACACCAACCACACGATCCTTGCCGAGGCGCTCGAGAAGTGGCCGCTCGCCAGCCTGCAGAAGGTCTCGCCCGCCATCGCCGACATCATCGTCAAGCTCGACGAGGTTGCCAAGGCCGAGCACGACGACCCACGCGTCGCCATCATCGACGAGCACGACACCGTCCACATGGCCCACGTGGACATTCACTTTGGCTTCTCCATCAATGGCGTCGCCGCACTCCACACCAAGATCCTGGAGGACACCGAGCTTCATCCGTTCTACGAGATCTATCCCGAGAAGTTCTCCAACAAGACCAACGGCATCACCTTCCGCCGTTGGATCCATGGCGCCAACCCCGCGCTCGCCAACCTGCTCGACGATGTGATCGGCACCGATTGGCGCAGCACCGGCGACCTGAGCAAGCTCGCCGAATTCGCTAACGACAAGGATGTTCTTGAGCGCCTGGCCGCCACCAAGGCCGAGGCCAAGACCATCATGCGCCAGTTCATGGCGCTCGAGCAGGGTGTGACCATTCCCTCCAACGCCATCATCGATGTTCAGGTCAAGCGTATCCACGAGTACAAGCGCCAGCAGATGCTCGCGCTCTACATCATCTGGAAGTATCTCGACATCAAGAACGGCAATAAACCCGAGCACCCCATCACCATCATCTTCGGCGGCAAGGCGGCACCTGCCTACACCATCGCCCAGGACATCATCCATCTGATTCTGACGCTGTCGCAGTGGATCGCCAACGACCCCGACGTGGCCCCCTACCTGCAGGTTGTCATGATCGAGAACTACAACGTCACCGCTGCTGAGCGTGTGATCCCCGCCGCCGATATCTCCGAGCAGATCAGCTTGGCCTCCAAGGAGGCGAGCGGCACCTCCAACATGAAGTTCATGCTCAACGGTGCTTTAACCCTGTGCACGCTTGACGGTGCCAACGTGGAGATTGCCGAGCTCGTGGGCGACGAGAACATCTATACCTTTGGTGCCTCATCCAAGCAGGTCGAGCAGCTCTACGCCGACGGCAGCTATAACGCCGGCGCACTCTACCGCAAGCCCGGCATTAAGCTGCTGGTGGACTTTATCACCAATCCTGCCTTTATGGCGACCGGCAACGCCGAGCGTCTGCAGCGCCTGCACGACGACATCAAGGGCAAGGACTGGTTTATGGCCCTGCTCGACATTGAGGAGTACATCCAGACCAAGGAGCGCGTGCTAGCCGACTACGAGGACCAGGACGCCTGGATGCGCAAGGCGCTGATCAACATCGCCAACGCCGGCGCCTTCTCGTCTGACCGCACGATCTCCCAGTACAACGACGAGATTTGGCACCTGAGCTAATTTCGTTTCCTTTACCCATCCTCTTGAAAGCGGAGTCGCGGCAACGCGGCTCCGCTTTTTTGCCCGCGTGTTGCCCGTGGCCCGCCTCGACCAAATCGTCTCAATCTGTAACACCTACTCGGCCAAAACGGCCCTACCTGTTACAGATCAAGACAAACCGGTCCTTTCCCTAGGGTTTATCTCAATCTGTAACATCTAACGTCTGAAATCCGCCCTTACTGTTACAGATCGAGACAAAAGGATAAGCCGGCTAATACAATCTCGTTCTGTAACAGGTAGCTGCCGAAATCAGCCTCCCGTGTTACAGATCGAGATGAAAGGATAGGCAGCTCGATGCTGTCTCAATCTGTAACATCTAGACCCAATTTGGCCCTCCTCCTGTTACAGATCAAGACAAACGACCGACCAGACAACCCCGTCATAAAGAAAGGCTCCCCTCTCGCCTAGTGGACGGAAGGGGAGCCTTATATGTGACCACGGCAAAAGGATGGCAAAGCCGCAGTCGCCCAAAAGGAGGGCCTGATTGGATCGGGCCTAGATAAGGTTCTTGCCAGACACCTTATCGAAGAGATGGGTCGCGTTCTTCTCAAACTTGAACCAGATGGAGTCGCCCGCCTTGAGCGCACCCTTGGCCTCAAGGTCGACAACGGGAATGATCAGGACAAACTGGCCATCGGGAGCGGTCACGTGGACATGCTCGGTCGAGCCCATGAGCTCGGTCACCTCGACGGTGCCCTGGAGTGCACCCTCCTCGTCCTTGTCGGCAAGCAGAATCTGCTCGGGGCGCACGCCGGCCGTGATCTCCTTCACGTCGCCGCCGTCCCAGTTGAGGGCAAGCTGAGCGCAGGTCTCGGGAGCGAGCGCCACGTTCATATCCTCGGTCTTGACGGTAAAGCCGTCGCCCGAGCGCACCAGCTGGGCATCGAAGAAGTTCATCTGCGGCACGCCGATAAAGCCGGCGACGAAGATGTTCGCGGGGTGGTTGAAGACCTCCTGCGGGGTGGCGATCTGCTGGACGACGCCGTCCTTCATGACCACGATGCGGTCGCCGAGAGTCATGGCCTCGGTCTGGTCGTGAGTAACATAGATGAACGTACCCTTGATCTCGTGGCGCAGCTTGATGAGCTCGGCACGCATCTGGTTACGAAGCTTGGCATCCAGGTTGGACAGCGGCTCGTCCATCAGGAAGACCTTGGGGTCACGCACGATGGCGCGGCCGATGGCGACGCGCTGGCGCTGGCCGCCCGAGAGCGCCTTAGGCTTGCGGTCGAGGTACTCGGTGATACCCAAGATCTCGGCAGCGGAGCGAACCTTGTGGTCGATCTCGTCTTTGGGGACCTTCTTGAGCTCAAGCGTAAACGCCATGTTCTCGTACACCGTCATGTTGGGGTACAGAGCGTAGCTCTGGAACACCATGGCGATGTCGCGGTCCTTGGGCGCCACGTCGTTGACGCGCTTGCCGTCGATGAGCACATCGCCCGAGGTAATGTCCTCCAGGCCGGCAACCATGCGCATCGTCGTGGACTTACCGCAGCCAGAGGGACCAACGAGAACGACGAACTCCTGGTCGTGAACGGTGAGGTTGAAGTCCTCTACAGCGAGCACGCCATCCTCGGTAACCTTAAGGTTATGCTTCTTCTCCTCGGTCTTCTTCTTTTTGCCAAAGAAGCCCTTCTTTTTGGACTCGGTGTTGGGATACACCTTCTGAACATGTTTGAGAACGATCTCGGCCATGTCTTTACCTTTCGATGTGCGGCGCCGCGCTGAGGGGCGCCGCAGAAACTTGCAAAACAGTTACGGCATCAGCCCTTGACGGCACCTGCCACCACGCCGTCGATGATGTACTTCTGGCAGAGGATGTACATGATGACGATGGGGATAACGACCATCATGATGCAGGCCATCATGGGGCCGAGCTCGACGTGGCCATAGCCGCCGCGGAAGTACTGGATCAAGATAGGAATGGTCTTGTACTTGGTGGAGTCGAGCGTAAGGTAGGGCAGCAGATAGTCGTTCCAGACCCACATGGTCTCGAGGATGCCGACCGAAAGATAGGTGGGCTTCATGATGGGAAGGACGATCTTAAAGAACACCTGGACCGGGTTGCAGCCATCAATCATGGCCGCCTCCTCGATCTCGAGCGGGATGTTCTTTACAAAACCGGCGAACATAAAGACCGCCAGGCCTGCGCCAAAGCCGAGGTAGATAAAGCAGATGTTGAACGGCGTGTTGAAGCCGATGCGGTCCGCCAAATTGGACAGCGTGAACATGAGCATCTGGAAGGGCACGACCATCGAGAAGACGAACAGGTAATAGAAGAAGTTCGAGATCTTGCTGTTGACGCGCACTACGTACCAAGCACACATGGAGCAGCACACCAGAATCAGCACGACCGACGTGACCGTGATGATGAGCGAGTACATAAATGCCGAGGCAAAGCCCTGCTCGTTAAGGGCATGCATGTAGTTTGCGAGGCCGTTGAACGTCTCGGGCGTGAGCAGATCGAATGCCGTGGTGGTGCTGATTGCAGTTGCCTTTTTAAAGGAATTGAGCGCAATCATGAACACGGGGTAGATCCACGCGAGCGACAGAATCGTAAAGAAAATCGAGAGCGCGCGGTTGATAACCTTATCGCGTTTCATTACTGCTGCACCTCCTTGGACCTCGTGGCCTTAAGCTGAATCATGGAGATGGCTACGACCAGGATGCAGAAGATAACCGCCTTGGCCTGACCGATGCCCTGCCATGCGATACCGGCACGCGAATAGAACGTGTTGTAGATGTTCAGGGCGAGCATCTCGGTGGAGTGCGCGGGGGCGCCGCCGGTAAGGGCGAGGTTCTGGTCGAACAGCTTAAAGCCGTTGGTGATGGACAGGAACAGGCAGATGGTGATGGTCGGCATCAGGTTAGGGATCTTAACCTTCCAAAACGTCTGCCATGCCGTGGCACCGTCGACCTTGGCGGCCTCGATGTAGTCGGACGGAATGGACTGCAGACCAGCGATGTAGATGATCATCATGTAGCCGACCTGCTGCCACAGGGTCAGGATGATAAGGCCCCAGAAGCCAGCAGCAGAGTTAAGGGCGATGAGCTGGGCGCCCACGTTGGAGAGCAGGCAGTTGATCAGAATCTGCCAGATGTAGCCCAGCACGATGCCGCCGATCAGGTTAGGCATAAAGAAGATCGTACGGAAGATGTTGGTGCCCTTGAGCGCTTTGCGGGTGAGCGCCTGCGCGATGGCGAGGGCGATTACGTTGATGAGCACCGTCGACAGGAAGGCAAACGCCACGGTAAAGAAGAACGACGTGGCAAACTGCGGATCGGACAGTGCGCGCACGTAGTTCTCGATACCGACAAAGTGCGTGTTGTTGATGGTAATAAACTGGCAGAACGAGAGATAGAAACCCTGGATAAAGGGGATCACGAACCCGATCATAAACGCCAGACACGTGGGCAGCATAAAGAGCGGCCACCAGCGCTTGAGTGCTTTGCCCATAGAAGGGTCCTTTCAATATGCAGGGGGCGGGCAAACCAACGTCTGCCCGCCCCCTGTCGCTAATCAGATAGCTTGGGCAGCAACTGCTTACTCGGAAGCAGCCTTCTCGGTCTTCCAGCCATCGACGAAGGCGTTCTTGACGCCGTCCCACTTGCTGTTGTCGGCAGCATAGGCAATCAGAGCCTGCTTGAGGTTCTTCTTCCACTCCTCGGAGGGGATGTAAACGAAGTCCCAAGCGACGGTCTTCTTGCCGTCCTTGGCCATGGCAACGGCCTGCTGCGAGAAGACGTTGGTGGTCTCCTTAGCGCTCTTGAACGGGGCAGTCAGACCCATCTTGTCAGCGATGATGCTGGTGGCGGTGTCAGAAGTGACGCACCAATACATGAAGTCCTCGGTGGCCTTCTGGGCATCCTCGGAAGCCTGGGAGCTAACGCACCAGTAGTTCTCGCCGCCGGAGCACAGGCCCTGGTTCTCCTCGCCGTCGACACCGATGTAGATGGGCATCATGCCAATCTGATCGTCGGTCATGCCGGCCTTGGTGAGGTCAGCGTAGGCCCAAGAACCGTTCTGGTAGAAGACGGCCTTGCCGGTTGCGAACTCGTTGGTGGCGTCGTCGCCGGTCTTGGAGGCAAGCTGCGAAGGATCGCAGGTGGAGTCGGTGATGTACAGGTCGAAAATCTGCTTGAAGTTGTCGAGATACTCGCCCTTGATCTCGTCGTCCTCCTGGTTGTGCTCCTTCTCGAACTCGTAGTAGAGCGGGAGGTTGGCAAGGTGGGTGGTGTAGCGCCAGCTGGAGGAGTCGTCCATGCCAGCGGAAGTGAAGGCGCCCTCAACACCAAGCTCGTCCTTGCGGGCCTGGATGTCGTCGGCACAAGCCTTCAGCTTGTCGAAGGAGTTGATGTCCTCGGCCTTGTAACCAGCCTTCTCGAGCAGCTGCTTGTTGTAGATGATGCCGTAGCTCTCCTGGACCCAGTCGATACCCAGATCCTTGCCGTCGGACTGCAGAGCCAGGGAGTCGTCAATGAGCTCACCGCGGAGCTTGGTATCGGACAGGTCGGCGCAGTAATCCTTCCAGTTCTTAAGACCGGTGGGGCCGTTGACCTGGAACAGGGTCGGAGCGGAGCTCTTGGACATCTCGGACTTGAGCTTCTCCTCGTAGGTGTTGGAGGCGGCGGTCACGATCTTGACCTCGACGCCCTTCTCCTTCTTATAGGCCTTGGCGATCTCCTTCCACTCCTTGTCGACCTCGGGCTTGAATTGGAGGAAGTAGACCTCGGCAGCGTCACCAGAAGCAGAGGAGCCGGAGCCGGCAGAACCACCGCAGCCCACGAGACCCAGACCAAGAACCGCAGCCGCGGAACCAGCAAAGCCCAGGAACTGCCTTCTGCTCATTTCGTTCTTCATTACAATCCACCCTTTCACACCGTGGCGGCACCCTTTGCCGCCGCCTTCGGAGATTGGCTCGGGGACTTTGCCCCTTTTGCTGATTTGTACGATACGCTATTTGGCTAGTTGTTTGAACAAGTATTACTAGAGCGGTAGAAAAACTTCGGTGAACGGTAATTTCAACTTGATACTTGACAAGTTTTGTATAAACAATTATTTGTTATCGAATGCAGAGAAAACGCCCGGTCAAGCCGATGCATCGTCGGTTTGACCGGGCGTTTTCTCTTTGAGGGCATGAGTCTCGTCAGGCTGCGAGCTAGCCGGCTATCGCTTGGAGTTGACGCGGTAGTGGAAGATCTCGGGATGCGTGCGGGCATGCGTGACCTCGAACAAGATGCCGTCCGAGGTGTACGACTGGCTCTCCATGACGGCAACGCAGTTGTATTTGCCAAGGTCAAGATAGCTGCAGTCCTCATCGTTGGCAAGCTCGACGCTCACCGTACGGCGACTCGCCATCACTTTGACGCCGCGTTTGTGCTCCAGATAGTCGTAAATTGACTTTGCGGCGATCTCGGGCGTCAGGCCTTTGGCGATCGACTCCAGAAAATAGCCGTGGTCCACCTGGCGAGCGCTACCGTTAAGGCTACGGACGCGCACCACGCGAATCAACTCCTCGCCCACCTTAAAGCCCAGGTGACGAGAGAGTTGCTCGGTGCAGACCAGATGTTCAAAAGACTTAACGTCCGTCGATGCAACGGCATTGTTGCGCTTTGCAAACTCGCCAAACGACTCAACTTCCTCGAGTGCGCCCAGCATATCGGTCTCGCCTTTAAGCCAAATGACGCGCACGCCCTTGCCGTGTATGGGCTGCACAAACATCCCGTCGGCCAGCATACCCAAGGCGCGACGGACGGTATTGCGAGTACATCCGAACTCCGCGGTCAGTTCGGCTTCGGTTGGCAGCATCTCCTGAAACGCATAGGTCCCATTAATGATGCGCGAGCGTATTTCTCGGTAGATTCCTTCGTATATCGCTTTTGGCATTGTTTCACCTCTAATGAATATGTATGGCTAGGCACGATAGCATTTCTTTGGGTTGTTTAAACCGATTATCGGTAAAGCACGGATTATTTACCGTCGACGGTTCCCCCGAAACCCAAATCGGACCGAATCAAAACCGTCAATGCGGCAAGCAGCCAGTCCTCTACAATGAGTTCATTGTTTAAACGTTCTTGCTCGCACAGCATGTTGCATCCGAAAGGCATATTATGCTGCAGAAAATCCAACGTTTTGGCGGAGCCATGTTCGCGCCCGCCATGCTGTTTTCTATATCAGGCCTCATGGTCGGCATCTCCGCCCTCGCCACGACTGTAGACATTGTCGGTGACCTCGCCGTATACGGAACCCCCTGGTACTTTTTTTGGAGTATCGTCCAGCGCGGATCGTGGACGGTCTTTAAGCGCCTTCCGCTCCTGTTTGCCATAGCCCTGCCCATCGGTCTTGCCCAAAAGCAGCCGGCGCGCTGCTGCCTCGAGGCGCTCGCGGCCTATTTTGCCTACTGCTTCTTTTTGAGTGAAATCATCGAGATCAGCGGCAATAACCTGGGCCTTATGTATCCCTCGCCCCTGGCCCCTGCCACCGGCATCACCGTCATTGACGGTATCAAGACGCTCGACACCGGCATTATCGGACCGCTGGCAGTCTCGACCATCGTCGTTGCGATCCACGACCGCTTCTACGACGCCAAGGTGCCCGATTGGCTCGGTACGTTTTCCGGCTCCTCGCTGGTCTATCTCATCAGCTTTTTCGCTGTGCTCGCCCTCGCTATCTTCTCGGCTGTTGCGGTACCCTACGTATACGATGTAACCGATACGCTGCGTCACGCGCTTGCAAGCGTCGGTCCCTTTGGCGTGGGCATCTTTGTCTTTTTAGAACGAGCACTCGAGCCCTTTGGCCTGCACCACCTGCTCTACATGCCGATCTACTACGACAACCTGGTCATTAACGACGGCATCTATGCCACGTGGAGCAGCTTGCTCCCCATCCTCTCCCATAGCACGCGCCCCCTTAATGAGCTTGCGCCATGGGCCGGTTTTACCGCCACCGGCTGGGTCAAGCTCTTTGGCCTTCCCGCCATCGCAGCTGCGTTCTACTCCACCGCAAAACCCGAGCGCCGCGCCGGCCTCAGGGTCATCCTTGTTCCCGCCATCATCGCCTCGGTGGTTTGCGGCGTTACCGAGCCACTCGAGTTTCTCTTTATGTTCACCCACCCCGGGCTCTTTTTACTCTACGCCGTCTTATCGTCTTGCCTTGCCACAACCATGAATCTCTTTGGCATCGTCGGCATCTTCTCGGGCGGCCTCATGGAGATGGCAGCCTTCAACTTTATTCCGCTCATGCGCACGCATGCCGGTGCCTATCTTTTGGCGTTCGGTATCGGCCTCGCCTTTAGCCTCATCTTTTTTGTTAGTTTTCGAGCACTCATCTTGGTCTATGACCTTAAGACACCGGGCCGCGAGAATCATGTCGCCAATCGCACGGCAATCGATTGTTTAACGGGAAGCGACTTTGCCAAAGAGCAATCTCCCAATGACGAGGTCAATAGTCGATCCGATCAAGATCACGTCCTCGCTGAGCGGGTAATTCAGCTTTTAGGTGGCGTTGGCAATATCGTGGGCGCAACCAACTGCGCCACGCGCCTGCGCGTCGAGGTCGCAGACCCTTCCATCGTTGCAGATAACGCGTCGTTTGTCGCGGTGGGCGCCAAGGGCCTCATCATTACGGGCAAGACCGCCCAGGTGATTATCGGCATCTCCGTTCCCCGCGTTAAAGAGCATTTTGACCAGATCATGGGCCTCGAGCCGGGATTTGTGCCCACCACCTCGGCCTCCCCTGCCGCCAGCGCAGCCCATAAGCGCGGCGACATCTGCTTCTTCGATATCGACGGAACGCTCGCCTGGCAAGACCCCAGGCTCGCCCAAGACCTTCCCGAAGACGAGCGGGACCTCTCCCCCTATCCCAACGAGGCGGTTTCGCAGGCAATCCGCGATTTCGTTGCAAACGGCAACATGGCCTTTATCTGCACAGGGCGCACCCTCAGTTGCATCCACCCCAAACTTCTTGAGCTGCCCTGGACCGGCATCGTCTGCCTTGCGGGCGGTTACGCCGAGATCAACGGACACGCAATTCGTGATCTGTCGATGACGCCCAGTATGCTGCAGCGTCTTGCCCCCTATCTTGAGCAGTCGGGCGAAGTCATCCGCTTTGAGGGCCTCAACGGCGTCGTGCGCATGAGTGCTGATGCCCCCGATGCTCCCGGATACGCGCGCACCCTGGGCGACGCAGTCACGCAGCTGCAACATTACAGTGCCTACAAGATCTTGATGTCTACATCGCTCGCCAACCACATCGCTCAAGATAAGGCACTTGAGCCGCTGTTGTGCTTTAACGAGCTCGAACTCGAGGTAACCGAAATCTCGCCCCGCGAATGCACGAAGCGCGGGGGCATCCAGTCTGTACTCGACGCCCTCGATCCCCACCATGGAACCGTATACGGCATCGGCGACGCCAGCAATGACGTCTCGCTGATGAACGCCGTCGATGTCGGTATCGCCATGGGCAACGCGCCGGACTATCTCAAAAAGCGCGCCGACTACATCACCGACTCGGTCGACAAAGATGGCGTCGTCAAGGCGCTCGAGCACTTTAGGCTTATATAAGCAGCCGGCACGCGCACGCGTCCCGTTTCCCCAAATCGCCAAAACAGACGCGCCGGCAACTCCAATGTGGCAATATGGTATCTGCACACCGCAACGATGTAACCCAAGAAAGAATGCGAGAACCCGTGTCCAGTCCGTTTACCAGCTTTTTAGCCCAGCACTTTGACCAGATCAACGACTATCTGGCCACGTTCTTTGACGGACAGGCGACCTCTGCCGATATCGAGCGCTACCTGTACGCGCCGCTCTCGGCTTTTACGGCCAACGCCGGCAAGCGCCACCGCCCGCTTATCTGTATGCTCGCCGCAACCGCAGTGGGCGGCAGCTTTGAGAGCGCCCGCAGCGCCGCGGCAGCCATCGAGCATTTCCAGTCGGGCGCGCTGATCCACGACGACATCGCCGACAACGGACAGCTTCGTCGAGGCAAGCCCTGCATGCACCTTACCGAGGGCACGGGGCTTGCCATCAATTGTGGCGACCTGGCGCTCACCATGGTCACCAAGACGGTTCTCGACGACCCTACGCTTGAGTCCGACGTGAAGCTGCGCGTGCTCCACGAGCTTACCGAGATGATCGTCCGCACCATCGAGGGTCAAGCACTCGACCTGGGTTGGGTCCGTGACGGGCGCTTTGATATCTCGGTTGATGACTACCTGGACATGGCGACGCACAAGACCGCGTTTTACAGCGGAGCGACGCCGCTTGCCGCCGGAGCCATTATCGGCGGCGGCAGCGATGAGCAAATCGAGGCGCTGCGCGCCTTTGGCCTGCACACGGGCCTTGCCTTTCAGATTCAGGACGACCTGCTCAACCTTGTCGGCACTAAGGAAGCCGCCAACAAGGACTTCCGCACCGACATCACCGAGGGCAAGCGCACGCTTGTCGCCGTACACGCCCTCTCTGATGAGCGCCACCACGACGAGGTCGAGGCGATTCTTTCCTCGGGCACCGATGATCCCGCGCAGCTCGCACGCGCCGTGGAGATCTTCCAGGAGGCTGGCTCTATCGATTACGCCCACACTTACGCGCTCGACCTGACCGCTAAGGCCAAAGCGGCCATCGAGAACGTTGAGCTTGATCCGCACGCACGCGAGCTGTTCCTCTCCATGGCAGATTTCTTTGTGGAGCGCCTTAACTAACGGGGGTTATAAAACCTGTCAGCAGCGTATTTAGGCACAACTTGCTACACTGTTGAGTGCATGTTTATGCATCCCTTTGCGTTGTCTATCCGACAGACGCTCAAATAGTACAAATGGTACGCCGAAAGGGGTTCGTTCATGGAACCTATTACAACGGGCATGCAAGGAGCAGCCGTCGAGGACGTGCAGTCTCGTCTCCTGCAGCTCGGCTACACGATCGATGCCGCCGAAGTCACCGACAAGCACTTTGGAGCCACCACTGAGCAGGCCGTCAGCACCTTCAGGCTCGACAGCGGCCTTGCTGCCGGTCATGCCGTCGATATCCCCTGTTGGAGCGCCCTTGTAGACGCTTCGTATAAGCTGGGCGACCGCACCCTCTATCTGCGCATGCCCAATTTCCATGGCGCCGACGTGCAGGCCCTGCAGCGCGCTCTCAACGTTTTGGGCTTTGCCTGTGGCGAAGACGACGGCTACTTTGGTCCGCATACCGAGGCCGCCCTGCAGCAGTTCCAGGAAAATGTCGGCCTGTTTGCCGACGGCATGGCCTTCCAGGACACCTACGCCTACATCAACCGCCTGCACCATGTGTGGGAGGGCAAGCCCTCGGTCACCGAAGCCGAGTCCCGCATCGGTTTTGCTCGCGCCGCCAACGTGCTCGAGCGCTTCCAGATTGCCGTTATCGGCGAGGACCCCATCGCACGCAGTGTTGCGTCGCGCATGTGGAATATCGCCACGGCAACGACCGACAACAGCGGCATGATGCTCTGCGACTCCGAGGTCCCAACCGACGTTGACCTGGTGCTCGAAATTGCAAGCGACGAGCTGCCCGCCGACGCCGCACCGCGCGCCACGATTGCCCTCGCCGAGTGCCACAACCTGGCCCAGCGCATCCGCACTGCCAATGTCGCCGCGCAGCAGAAGCCGGCTCGCATTCGCATTGAGCTCACAGGCATGACGCGCTACAACGGCACCTTCACGGCCAGCGACGCGCAGACACTCGCCGTACGCCTGCTCGACGGCGTTTGCGATGCCCTCGCAGATTAGGTAAACTAAACGAGTTGCTTTTGGGCAACACCACACATTGGGACGTAGTTCAACGGTAGAACTCCGGTTTTTGGTGCCGGCTGTTGGGGGTTCGAATCCCTCCGTCCCAGCCATTAAAATTGAGCGCCCTGAGTCCATAACGGCCCAGGGCGCTTTCTTGTGGGCAAGCGGAGGGATTCGAACCCGCAAGGGTGCAGAGCTGAGGAAACGCGAAGGCGCCCCAAGCCCATTAGGACCAAGAGCGCCTAACATCAAGAAAATATCAGCCCCGTTCCGAAAAGCGAGCCGTCATCTACAAAATGGCGTGTGGCCCCGACGGGCCGGGCATTAAGTTTGTCGCGAGTTCCGCACGAACAGGAGGCCACTTAACCTCGATGTTTTGGACGTGACAGCGAGAGGGGCCCTGGTATGGCAAGGTGACGTGAAACAAGGCGGCGCTGACCTTCTGGTCGCGCCGCCGAAGTTGAACGTCAGATTGCCGTGCCAGGGCCCCTCGCAGCGTCAAGAAGACCGCCGTTCGGTAGAACGGCGGAGCTAATTGTTCAGCATGCGGTCGAAGCTTCCCGAGTCGCCATCCCGATAGTCGGCGGTCATCAGGATCTCCTGCGGAATGCGCCCGCCTTCACGCAGCACGTTGCGGAACTGCACGCGCGTGACCATGGGCAGATCCTTGATCGTCGCTGCCAGGTTCTGTGGCACGCCCTGGTTGGCAGCCGCGGGCTCGCACTCGCCGCCAGCCTTCACGCGACGCTTATGCTCGGCGAGCATGGCGCGGTACATGCCGGCATGCAGGCGAATCTCAACCACATTGGCATTGCGAGTCTGCTCGACAATGCGCGCGCCCTCGCGATCGATATCGCCTACGTAGTAGACGTAGTTAAAGCGATAGCCAATCTCGGCCAGATAATCGTCCAGGGCATGCGAGACGCTCGCCTTGCATCCGCCGCCAAAAATCACGCCGCCCACCTTGATGCCAAAGAGCTTGGCGTGCTTGCGGCCACGCAGCAGCTTGACGATCTCGTCGTAGGTGTCCAGGTTCTCGACCATAATGAACGGCTTGTCGGCGCCCAGCGTAAAGAAGCCCGTAAAGTGCACGGGGCGATTGGGGGCGACCTTGATCGCCTGCATGCTGATGCCCTTTTCGGTCATGCGTCTGATCAGGCGCTCACCGTGCTTGCCGTCAAAAGCCTTCTCGTCGTTAAAGATCTGGTAGGCACGCTGGCGGCGCGAGGCAACCGGCGTATCGGCACCTCGGTTCTGCTCGATCCAAGCCTGGATGATTGCGATTTCCTCGGCAATCTTGCGGTTGGACATCTCGTTGTGCTGAGTGCGCTGCGGAGCCTTTTTGCCGTCCTTGCCCTCGACCTTTACGATCTGTGTCTGCTGCTCCTTGATCTTAGAGAGCGCCGTAGGCGTAGGGACAACTTTGAGCAGCTGCCTGCCTAAAACGCGGGCAAGGGCAAACGCCGAGACCTCGCCGTGGACTGCCGACTTGGGCTGCTGGGCAGCAGTATCTGCTGCGGTAGACTCCGGCTTCTTCTGAGACTTGCGCTTAGAATCGCCTTGGGAATTGCGCTCGCGCTTCGGCATAGGCGCCTGCTTCTGCGGACGATTGGACTTGCTCTCCTTCGCCGGCTGGCGCTTAGGCTGCCCCGAAGAAACCTCGACCTTCGCATCTTCGTCCTGCGGCGTGGTCTTCTCGGCTGCAGTCTCGGCATGGGAACTGCGGCCCCCACGATGGCGACGGCGGCGAGGCTTGCTCGACGCGCCCTGCTCCGCCTGCTCATCAGTAGGCTGCTGGCCCTTGGCCTCGGCATCGACCTCAAGCTGCGGCTCAACAGGCTTCTGTTCGCGAGCCGCCGGCTCAACGGCCTTCTCGTCCTTCTCGTCCTGAGTGGTCGAAGCCGGTTCGCTCTTCTCCTGACGCCTTACGGGATACGCGCGCCCCGCAAAACCACGTCCGGGACGGCATGAACCCGGAGCCTTCTTGGCCGGTTCATCGGACGCGTCAGCAGCCTCGGCGGAATCCTGGACCTCGCATGCAATACCTCGCTGCTCGGCCTTAAAATGGGCACCGCGGCGACGCTTGGGCTCCTGGATCCCAGCATGCTCTTGAGTGCGAGTCGGCTCCTGCATCCCAACGGGCTTTTCCTCGACGGCCTCAGCATCCGTCTCACCCTTTTGAGCAACGGCGCGACGGAAGCGCTCCTGCTGGGCGCGGCGCTGCGCATCGCGCTTGCCGCCCCCGCCAAAACCGCCGCGTCCTGCCTTGGCCGTAAAGGCACGCACGACGTTCTCATCGAGCAACTCATCGGTATCGACATGCTCACGCGGAGCAGCTTCTTCCACAGCAGGCACGTCAGCGGAATCCTCGACGACAAAATCCTCGACGGACTCGGCAGGCTGCTCCTGGGCATCGCGGATCTCGGCATTGATGGTATAGAACGCCGGGCGCCCGTTAATGCCGCTACCCTCGATCTTGGTCACAATATTTGCCGCGATAAGCTCATCGCGCATTGCCTTGGTGTCACATTCCTTATCGACGGAGCGAAAAATTTGCGCCAGCGCACTCGACTTAATCTTGAGCGCCTTGCGGCAAAGCAGGTCGTAGGCAACCAGCTTGGCACGCTCGGCAGAAAGCGACGTCTGGCTGCTCAGACGCTCAGCCAGGGCATCGACATTATTTTGGTTATCGGAATATACCGTCTTGGCCACGGGGCCCCTTTCATATGCACACATATACGTCCATATGGTACAACGCGCGCCCTTATCCATGCAAAACATCTGCGAGAACACTCGAGCGTCACCCGCTTTTGCATGAAAAAAAGACCGAGCCCGCGAAGTCGCGGACCCGGTCTTTCCGAGTCATATAGATGTGACGTTCAACGCGTCAGGTCGACTAAGCCTTGGCGGCCTCGGCGTCGACGGGAGCCTCGGCAGCAGCAGTGCGGCCATACTCGGCCTTGCCCATCTCGGACCACTCGGGATCCTCGTCAGGCATGGAACCGGCCTCCTTGCCGAAGAACTCCTTGAGGCAGTTAACGGCAACGATGAGGCCCAGGACCATCAGCAGAACGGCAAAGACGAGCTGCAGGCCCTTGGTGGCGGCAACGGAGACGGCGGCCGTGGTGGCGGTAGCCGGGATGGTACCGAAGAAGCCGTAAGCCTGGACGGCGGTCATGCAGCCCATGGCGCTCTGCACCAGCGAGGTGAAGGTGCAGCAGAGCAGGAAGACGACGGGCACGTAGAGCATCCAACCCTTGCGGCCGGTGCACTTGCAGAACACGGCGAGGGTGATCATGGTCATGCCGCCGAGCAGCTGGTTGGAAGCACCAAAGAGCGGCCAGATGTTGGCATAGCCACCAAAAGCGAGGGCGAGACCGGGAAGCAGGGTAACGACCGTGGCGAACCAGGGGTTGCCGAGGACCTTCATGTAGCCGGCCTTGGACTCGATGGCCAGGGCATCGTTGGTCTGGGCAAAGAACTCGGAGAACGAAGTGCGGGCGATGCGGGCGACGGCGTCGAGCGAGGTCAGGGCCAGAGCGGAGACGTTCATGGTCATAAAGACGGTAGCGAGCGTGCCGTCAACACCGAAGGCCTGCATACCGCGGGAGATGCCAGCGGCGAAGATCTGGAACGGGGTGGAAGCGACACCGGCGTTGAGGGCGCCGGTACCGGCGGTGTTCATGTCGGAGAACATGATGCCGGCGACGATGATGGCAAGGATGCCGACGAAGGACTCGACGATCATGGCGCCGTAACCGACCTTGACGGCGTCCTGCTCCTTCTCGACCTGCTTAGAAGAGGTGCCGGAAGAAACGAGGCTGTGGAAACCGGAGAGAGCACCGCAAGCGACGGAGACGAACAGGACCGGGAACATCATGCCGGAGGCAGTGGAGAAGCCGGTGAAGACCGGAGCGGTGATAGTGGCCTGACCGTTGACGCCCAGGACGACGATGCCGAGGACAGCGCAGACGATCATGACGATCATCATGATGGAAGTGAGGTAGTCACGCGGGGTCTTGAGCATCTGGATGGGCATAGCGCCAGCGAAGACCAGGTAGACCATGACGACGGCGAACCACTGGAACTTATCCAGGTAGACCGGGAACTGCATACCGACGGCGAACATGAGAACCATGAGGACCACGCCGGTGACGAACTCGGCAGCGCCGGTGAGGTTGAACTTCTTCTGGGCCCAACCAAAGGCGATAGCGACGAAGGTGAACAGGATGGAGATGGCACCAGCGCAGCCGGCGGCATAGGACTTGGTGAAGTCGATGGCACCGGTAGCAGCACCAGAAGCGTCAACGGCCGGGGTGAACATGAACGTCTTGCAGACCATGTCGGTGAAAGCGGCGATGACGATGATGCAGAACAGCCAGCAGAACAGCAGGAACAGGCGACGGCCGGTCTTGCCGATGTACTTCTCGATGAGCTGAGCGAGCGACTTGCCGTTGTTCTTCATCGAAGCGTACAGGGCACCAAAGTCGTGGACGGCACCAAAGAAGATGCCGCCGACGAGGACCCAGAGCACGACGGGCAGCCAGCCAAAGGCCATGGCGACGATCGTACCCGTGACAGGGCCGGCACCGCAGATCGAGCTGAACTGGTGCGAGAACGCGGTGAAGGCGGAGACGGGCGAGAAGCTGTTGCCGTCCTTCATGCGCTTGGCCGGCGTGAGGGCCTCTTTGTCAACGCCCCACTTGTTGGCCAGCCATCGGCCATAGCCCAGATAGCCGCAGGCGAGCACCGCCGCGGCCACAACCATGAGCAAAACTCCGTTCATTACATTTCCTCCTCTAAAAAGAACTTCCCAGACATAAAAAATGAGGGCCGTCGGTTGCGCTCGACGGCCCTCATCTTCATCAGCCGCCCGTTATCGTACGGGCTAGCTGTATGTGCTAACCCGCATCAGATAATTACTACGCTGATAATGTTTAGCTGATGCGTGAACATGTCTAAGAAATCCTCTTCAATCATGATGTGAACGATCCGTGCGTGTTCACATCCCCCAGTGGTTGAAAAGGAGTATGAAACTTTAGTTACCTAAAGTCAACGCAAATATGTAATGAATTTTCAACTTTTTTGAATTTCTCGGTATAAAACGCCGCTGACCTCGGACTTTACCCCACGACAGTTTTTGCATGAGAGATGCCCCTGAGAGCCGCGGGAGCCGGGCGGCGCATATGAACTTTCCTGCTCTACAGTCCTGCGCAAGACGGAAAGCACATTAAGTGCTTTCCTTTGCGTGCGGAACTCGCGATAAAGTTCATATGCGCCGCCCGGCTCCCGCGGCTCTCAGGGGCTCCCATCCCAAATGCGGAGCAAAGCTCCGCATACCATCTTTTTCTTTCAGCCAAAGCACGCCGGAAATTCGACGCAGGCTGGCTAACCTTGCCGGACGTTGTCGACGCCGATCCAGCTCAGGAGCTATATCGATACAAAAAGGTCCCCGACCGGAGGGGCCGGATATAAGGTTTATCGCGAGTTCCGCACGCAAAGAAGGCCACTTAATGTGGCCTTCGTCTTGCGCAGGACTGTAGAGCAGGAAACCTTATATCCGGCCCCTCCGGTCGGGGACCGCACAAGCACGACTACAGCGTCATGTTTGGATCGGCGTCGACGTCGAACGGCGAGATTTCACCTCGGTCGAATTTACGGCGAGCGACCTCCGCGATCATGGCGGCGTTATCGGTGCAGGCAGACAAGGGCGGCACCGTTACGCGGATCCCCTGACGCCCGAGCTTCTTGATCATCATCTCGCGCAGATGCGGATTGGCCGAGACGCCGCCGCCGATGCAATACTCCTTGCACCCGGTAGCGTGCAGGGCGTTTTTGGCCTTCTTGTACTGCACGTCAAAGACCGCCGCCTCAAACGAAGCCGCCAGATCGGGCAGGTGAATCGTGCGTCCGGCCTTGGTCTCTTGCTCGATGTAGAGCGTCACAGCGGTTTTAAGGCCCGAAAGCGAGAAGCGATAGTCTCCTCTGCTGTTAAGCGCACGGGGGAAATCGATCGCCTTGGGGTTGCCCGTCTCGGCCAGCTTGGAAATGATGGGGCCACCGGGATAGCCCAGACCCAACGCCTTGGCTACCTTGTCGAAGGCCTCGCCCACAGCGTCGTCGAGCGTCTCACCGAGCACCTCGTAGTCGCCCCACGCCTTCACGTGCACGAGCATGGTGTGCCCGCCCGAGACAAGCGTGAAGATAAACGGCGGTTTGAGGTCGGGTTGCGCCAGCAGGTTGGCAAACAGATGACCCTCAAGATGATTGACGCACACGAGCGGCTTGCCGGCAGCGTAGGCAAAGCCCTTGGCGAAGGCGACGCCAACCACGAGCGCGCCCACCAGGCCCGGACCCTGTGTCACGCCCACGGCGGCAAGCTCGCTGGGGGCAATGGCTCCGCCCGTAAGGCCCAGCGATGCTGCGGCATCCTCGAGCGCCGCATCCACGACACTCACAATCACCTCAACGTGCTTGCGCGAGGCGATTTCGGGCACCACGCCGCCAAAGCGGGCATGGAAATCAATCTGTGTCGACACCTGGTTGGCCAGCATATTGCCATCCGCATCGATAATCGCCACGGCCGTCTCGTCGCAGGAACTCTCGATAGCGAGCACTAGGCGGCGGCGCTCAATTTCGGCACGCTCTCCCTCGGAGCGCCCAGGCGCAGGCAGCGGCCATACGCGCTGCTCTGCCGCCGTCGGCTCGGGCGAAGCATTGTCGACCGGAAGCACCAGGGGCAGCGGGGCCGTCATGACGATGGCATCCTTGCCGGCACCATAGTAGCCGCGGCGCCGTCCTGCCTCGGTAAAGCCCAGAGCGTTATAGAGCGCAATCGCGCCCTCATTGCCGTCCTCGACCTCGAGCGAAGCCGTGGTGCAGCCGAGCATCTGGGCATCATAGCTCACATGCGACAGCAGCTTGCGGGCAATGCCCTCACGGCGATGTGCCGGATCGACGGCGACATCCAGAATCTGCACATCACCGTCCACGACCATACCGCCGGCAAGGCCCAGTAGCTTGCCGTCGTCGTGTGCCACCCACCAACTACGCGGCGCAGCGACGTCCTCGCCCAGTTCGGACAGGAACATGCCCGGCGTCCACGCCTCGTGTCCGGCACCTTCAAAGCAGGCAGCCTCCAGCGCGCTCGCGCCCTCGGCATCCGCCGCGCCCATGGGACGGAACTGCAGATGACGACCGGCGAGCTCATCGGCAACGCCCGTAATTCCGCTCTGCGCACTCTCGGCAAGACCAAGACGCTTGCGCTCGTTTTCCTCGGCATCCGAAAGGCGCGTGTAAATCGGCAGGACGCGGGCCGGATCGCCGTCACCCGCAGCGTGCGCGAGCAGCAAGCCCTCGCCCGAAGGCCACCACAGGTCGCGCTCCACGCAGCGGGCGGTCTCGTCCTCACCCAGCAGCTTGCCATAGCGCACGAGACCGTCACCGGTCAGCTGAACCTGGTCCCAGTCCGCTGCTCGGCGCCACTCATCGAGCGCCACGGCGGCCTTGACCACGTGTTCGCGCTCAAATTGACGCTCGGGACCCTCATCGACCAGCATATACAGCGCCGGATATACCTCACCGCGCATAGCATCGGCCAAGATACCAAGCTTGCCGCGCACGCCAGCCTTCCACGCCGTCCAAGCGCAAGCGTCGAGCGTCGACACGCCCAGCAGCGGAACATTGGCACCACGCGCGAGGCCCTTGGCAGTGGAGATGCCGATGCGCACACCCGTAAACGACCCCGGGCCGCGGCCGACCACATAGCAACCAACATCGCTGCGATCCAGACCGGCTTGAGCCAGCACGCCATCAACGGTATTCACGAGCTCAACGTTGGCGTGACGGCGACACATGTGGTCGCCACTCACGAGCTTCGTCTCGCCCGTCTGCCCATCAATCCAGCTTGCCGCGCAGGCAAGCATGTCGGTCGAGGTATCGAGCGCCACCACCAGCGCGTTGTCGTTATGCAAGCTCATCTTGTACAGCCTTATCAATCAAATGGGAAAGCTCCATTGCGCGGTCACCGTGCGCCTCAAGCGTTATCGTTCGCACATCGCTGTCGCCCTCATCACGCTTGAGCGTCACCGAAAGATACTCATCCGTCAGCTCGTCCTGGAATTGTTCGCCCCATTCCAGCAGGCAAGCACCCTCATAGCCCAGCACATCGAAAATGCCCGTATCCTCGAGCTCGTAGGCATGCTCCAGGCGGTATAGATCAAAGTGAAACAGCGGAATACGACCTTGATCGTGAACGGCCATGAGCGCAAACGTAGGACTCGTAACCATATGCCCATCGCCCAGCCCGCGCGAGACGCCCTTGGTAAAGTGAGTTTTGCCCACTCCCAGGCCACCGGTCAGGATGAGCACATCGCCGTCCTCAAGGCACGGTGCAATTAGCTCGCCAAAGTACTCCGTATCGGCAGCGCAAGTCGTTTTGTAAGTACCTACCCCCAGGCGCTCCAGGGACATATATGCTCCTTATTATTCCGAGGCGTCCTCTGGTGCGGGATGTCGCTCCAGATAATCGCCCAGCATCTTAAAGTCTTCCTCCAGCAGCTCCTGCCACGCCGGATTGCGCAGCGCTGCTGCCGGATGAAAAGTGGGCATTACTACAAAATGCCCCATCTGGTGGAACCTGCCGCGCAGCTTAGTAATGCCAATCTCGGTCTTAAGCACAAAGTGCGTCGCGGGGTTGCCGAGCGTCACGATAATATCAGGCCAGATGCTTCGAATCTGCTCACGCAAAAACGGCGAGCAAGCCAGCACTTCCTCGGGACGCGGATTGCGGTTTCCCGGCGGGCGGCACTTAAGCACGTTGGCGATATAGACGTCCTCGCGTTTGAGCCCCGCCAGCGACAAAATGCCGTTGAGGTCCTCGCCTGCCGCCCCCACAAAGGGCTCGCCCTGCAAATCCTCGTTGCGACCCGGCGCCTCACCGATAAACATGACGCGAGCGCGAGGGTTTCCCACGCCAAACACGATATTGTGACGCGACTGGTAGAGCTGGCAGAGGTGACAATCGCCCAGAACGGCCTCAATTTCCTCGAGTGCGACCTCACGTGGTGCCTGATGGGTATGGCCGGGGATGTGCATGACGCCCATAGCGGCTCCTACACGTAGACCTTGTCGAGACGCATGCCAAAGCCGCAGGCGACCTCGTAGTTAATCGTTCCGCGCAGTCGGGCCATCTCGTCCATAGTGATCTCGGCATCGCCATCGCGGCCGACAATGATCATCTCGTCACCATACTCGGCCTCGGGAATCTCGTGTGCCGGGTTGGACTGAATGGCGACCATAAACTGGTCCATGCAGATATTGCCAACCTGATGCACGCGCTCGCCGCGATACAGCACATCCATACGATTGGAAAGCGTACGCGATAGGCCATCGGCATAACCGATCGGCAGCGTGCAGATCTGAACGCGCGTACGCGGTACGCGGTAGGTAAAACCGTAGCCCACGCCCTCACCCATCGCAGGGTGTGCCACGCGCGTCACACGCGCATGGACGCTCATAACGGGATCAAGCTGCATCACGCGGCCACTCAGCTCGCACGGCTGCATGCCATACAAGCCAACGCCGGCGCGGATCATATCAAAATGCATCGAGGGATCGAGCATCGAGGACGGCGTGTTGGCGCAGTGCACGATACCGCACTCAAAACCCGCATCCTTAATGGCCTGAACGGCCTCGGTAAAGCGCTGACACTGCAGCTTGTAGTCCCAGCCCGAAGGTTCATCGGCCGTGGCGAAGTGCGTAAATACGCCGTCGCACTGAATACCGCGATGGAAATTTATACCGCGGACAAAGTCGAGCACCTGCGTGTAGTGAACGCCGATACGATTCATGCCCGTCTCGATGGCGAGATGATACTTACCCACTTTGCCCGCCGCGACGGCACATTCGCCATACGCAAGAGCAAAGTCAGACGTATAGACCGAGGGCATGATATCAAACTCGAGCAACGTCGGAATGGCCTCGATAGGCGGCTCGCTTAGGATGAGGATGGGTTTCGTAATCCCGCCCTGTCGGAGCTCAACGCCCTCGTTAACCGTCGCCACGGCAAACATGTCGGCACCGGCCGAATACATGATCTTGGCGCACTCAACAGCTCCATGACCATAAGCATCGGCCTTGACCACGCAGCACAGGCGCTGACGTGGATTCAGCAAGTTCTTATAGGCCCTCGTGTTGCGGCGGAGCGCCCCGCGGTCGATCTCGACCCAGGACCAGCGCGTCAAATCGGCTTTGTTCATGATTAGTCATCCGACCCTTCGTCCATGATTCCCAGATCTTCGAGCGCATCCTTTGCCGCCAGCTCCATGGCAGGACCGATCAAGTCGATAAGATCGGTCGCGATGACGCTCTTCTCACCATACTCCGTCGCCGCGGCAAAACCGGCGTAGCTGTGAAGTGCGACGGCGTACGAATACAGCAACTCCCAACGATCCATCTCGTCGCGCATGGTGGCAAGCGTGCCGGCCAAAATACCCGCGAGAACATCACCCGAACCGGCAGTTGCCAGAGAAGCCGGACCCGAGAGCGGCAGCAGCACACGCTCAACGCCACAGATAGCCGTCGTCGGCCCCTTGGCAATGACCACCAGATTGTCGGAGCCTGCAGCCCAGACAACCTTCTGCGCGGCCGCAATCGCGGTACCAAGGTCGTTCACCTCGTCACCGGCAACCAGACGCGAAAGCTCACGATAGTGCGGCGTCATAACCAACGGCTGCTCGCGACGATACATCTCGGGATTACTATCAATACCGTCAATGGCAATCTTAGCAAGGCAGTTGAGTGCATCGGCGTCCAAAATAAGCGGCACATCAAGCTCGAGCAAGCCCGAAACCACCTGCATAGCGCCAGCAGATGTCGTCATACCGGGACCGCACAGTACACAGCTGTACTTCTTTGCAATCTCGCACACAGTCATGCGCGCAGCGGCGCCAAAGGAGCCGCGGGAATCAGACGGAATAGCAAAGACGGGAATCGAAGGAAGTGCCATGCGAATAAGATTGGCGCAGGCGTCAGGAGCCGCGACTGCCACGTAACCAGCACCCGCGCGAGCTGCAGACTTGGCCGCCATAATGGCAGCACCAGGATATTGCGCAGATCCGGCGACAATAAGCACAGAGCCACGGGAATACTTATCGATATTCGTAGGTAGTGGAGCAAAGTAATCAACTAAGTCACCGGGCTCGACAATCTCGGCGGCGTGGTCGACATCATCGATGACCTCGTCAAGACGGTCGTAAAGATTGCCGCAGATCAAATCGCCAGCATACTCAGGGCCATCAGCGCTATACAGACCAATCTTGGGCGCAATCATCGTCACCGTATGCTCGGCACGAATGCAGTCGTCATCAACAACGCCCGTCTCGGCATTCAGGCCCGAGGGGACATCAATGGATACGACACAATCGGCGCATTCATTGACCGTAGGAATCCAGATGGAGAACGGCGCACGCAGATTCCCGTGGAAACCGGTACCAAAAATGGCATCGACAACAACATCGGCCTTATCGATCAAAACCTCGAGTTCGTCACGCGAGGGGCCGACGCAAACGTGCACATCGCGGCCGGCAGTACGACGAGCAACATGACGTGCCAGAGCAGCAGGAATCTCATCCGGCTCAACCGGAGAAACGATATCGACGTCCACACCCTTATGGCTCAGAATATCGGCGGCAACCCAACCGTCGCCGCCATTATTACCAAAACCGACCAGAACGAGAACCCGATCGGGATTGAGCTTCAAAACCTCGTTGGCGGCAAACTCACCCGCTAGCTCCATAAGCTCGGCCTTCGAAGTCCCTTCGCGTTCGATGATATCCTCGAGACGAACGACTTCTTCGGTACTCAAAACCGGTTTCATCTATGCTCCTAGCGTATCTTGCGAAGCATCGCCCAGGTGCTCCGTCAATGCTGAATTCTGCAGCTGCTCAAGCTCATCTAAAACAGAGCGAGCCTCTTTAAATGTCTGCGCTACGCGTTTCTTGGTGCTCACCTTTACCTCTTTTGGCTTAGGCCGAGCATCTTCGGTAATCGCGATGGCATTCGCAACGGCTAAGTCTCCTGTAAGCGTAATGGAAAGAGCGACCTCAACAACACCCAGCTCTTGAGCGATCTCGAGAGCACGGCCCGAAAGCAGCGCCTTCGGTTTGCCGAGTTTATCACGCGTAACCGAAACATCCTTGCGACCAACGCCTTGACTAAAACCCGTGCCAAGAGCTTTAAGTACCGCCTCGCGCGAAGCAAAGCGGCTGGCATAGTGAGCAGCGGGACGCGATGATGCATCACAATACGCACGCTCTTCTTCGGTAAACACACGCCGAGCAAACGACGGCGTCTTTTCAAGAATTGATTTCATACGGGAAATCTCGACGATATCAACGCCGATACCAGCTTCAGCCATGTTCACCTCCATATCGCACAGACTAAGTTATTGTAGCCCGTTCACAGAAGATGCGACAAACGAGGGTTATAAAACACAGCTACTATGTGAGACAAAAGCCCTTAAACGCAAAAAAGGGGAGGCCGCGAGGCCTCCCCCTTCTCAGTTCAAGCGTACGGCTC
>CABVDJ010000031.1 GCA_902497025.1 uncultured Collinsella sp.
ACGGAGAGCACATTAAGTGCTCTCCGGCTCGTGCGGAACTCGCGATCGACCTTATGCCCCGCCCTCGGAACTAAGGATACATGGTTGGAGTTGCTGGATGGCAAAATTCATTAGCTGGGAACTTGTCTTACCTTGCTTATCGAGACATCTTCACCACCGTTTATATAAAAAAGAAGTACCGGTTGGGGCCGGTACTTCTTTTGGCGCATCGATATTGGTTGTGGCTTTTCTCGTTAGCTTACAGGCCGCAGGCTGCTTTGAGTTCTTCGACGCGGTCGGTTTTCTCCCAGGTGAAGTCGGCGTCTTCGCGGCCGAAGTGACCGTAGGCTGCCGTCTTTTCGTAGATGGGACGACGCAGGTCTAGGTCGCGGATGATTGCGCCCGGGCGCAGGTCGAAGGTCTTCTCTACGGCTTCAACGATCTTGTCCTCGGCAACATGCGCGGTACCGAAGGTGTCGACCATGATTGAGAGGGGCTTGGAAACGCCGATGGCGTAGGCAAGCTCGACTTCGCAGCGGTCGGCCAGACCGGCAGCGACCACGTTCTTGGCGACCCAGCGCGCGGCATACGCGGCGGAACGGTCAACCTTGGTGCAGTCCTTACCGCTAAAGGCGCCACCGCCGTGACGGCCGTAGCCGCCGTAGGTGTCGACGATGATCTTGCGGCCGGTGAGGCCCGTGTCGCCCATGGGGCCGCCCACGACAAAGCGACCGGTGGGGTTCACGTAGATGTCCGCGTTGTCCCACGGCATGTTCTCGGCGGCCATGACCGGGGTGATGACGTGCTCGATGAGGTCGGCCTTGATCTTGCCCATGTCCTCGATCTCGGCGGCGTGCTGCGTGGAGATGACGATGGTCGTGACCTCGACGGGCTTGCCATCCTCGTAGCGCACGGTGACTTGGGTCTTGCCGTCGGGACGCAGGTAGGGCAGGGTGCCGTCGTGACGCACGGCTGCCAGGCGCTCGGCCAGGCGGCTTGCCAGGTAGTGTGGCATGGGCATGAGGGTCTTGGTCTCGTTGGAGGCATAACCGAACATCATGCCCTGGTCGCCGGCACCGATCAGGTCGATCGGGTCGGTGGTAGCGCCGGTCTGGGTCTCGAAGGACTCGTCAACGCCCTGGGCGATATCGGGCGACTGCTCGTGGATGAGGCTCATAACGCCGCAGGTGTCGCAGTCAAAACCGAATTTGGCACGGTTGTAGCCAATGCGGCGGATAACACCGCGGGCGATTTCCTGTACGTCGACGTAGGCCTGGGTGCGAATCTCGCCGGCGACGATGACGGTGCCGGTGGTCACGAGGGTCTCGCAGGCGCAGCGGACGTTCTCCACGTTGGCGGGCACGCCGTTGGGGGCGATGTAGCCCTGCTCCTGGAGCTCTATTTCTTTGGCAAGGATTGCGTCGAGGACGGCGTCGCTGATCTGGTCAGCGATCTTATCGGGATGACCTTCGGTCACCGACTCCGACGTAAAAACAAAGGACCCGTGTTGGGGCGGGATGGAACGAAGTTCTTCTGACATGATTGTCCTTTCAAAAACGTGTCCCGGCGACCGTTACCATTCCGCCGGGCTCTCTATGCAAGGGCACATCATAGCGCGTAAATCAAACATTCACACCCTTTCCGCACCTACTCATTGGGGACAGACTTAAATGATCAGCCTTACCTAAGTGCCGACAGGTTGCCCAAAGACTGGTCATTTAAGTCTGTCCCGAATGAGTAGGTCGGTGCCCTTTGTGCGGAGGTTGCTTTGATGCTTTATACTGGTGCGGTTAGACATCCATCCTGCAATCGAGGAGATTTCCATGGCATCAGACGTTCGCGTCCGCTTTGCACCCTCACCGACGGGCAAGCTGCACATCGGCGGCGCCCGCACCGCTATCTATAACTGGGCTTTCGCCCGTGCTAACGGCGGCACGTTCATCCTGCGCATCGACGACACCGACCCCACCCGCTCCACCGATGAGAACACGCAGATCATCCTGCGCGCCATGCGTTGGCTGGGCCTGGACTGGGACGAGGGTCCCGAGGTGGGCGGCGACTTTGGCCCCTACGCCCAGACCGAGCGCCTGGACCTGTACAAGCAGGCCGCCCAGAAGCTTTGGGACGAGGGCAAGGCCTATCCCTGCTTCTGCACCAAGGAGCAGCTCGACGCCGACCGCAAGGCCGCGCAGGAGCGCAAGGACCCCTTCCAGGGCTATCATCGCCGTTGCCGCGATCTTGATCCCGAGGAGGCCCGCCGCCGCATCGAGGCCGGCGAGTCCTACGTCCTGCGTATTAAGGTGCCCGAGGACCGCGGCGACGTCGTCATCCACGACGCCGTCCACGGCGAGGTGACCTTCGATGCCAAGGAGCTCGACGACTTTGTCATCTTCCGCTCCGATGGCACGCCCACGTACAACTTCGCGACCGTCGTCGACGACGCCATGATGAAGATTACCCATGTCATCCGCGGCGACGACCACCTGTCCAACACCCCGCGTCAGGTCATGGTCTACGAGGCCCTCGGCGCGCCCGTGCCTACGTTCGCCCACATCTCCATGATCTTGGGTGCCGACGGCAAGAAGCTCTCCAAGCGCCACGGCGCCACCTCGGTGGAGGAGTACCGCGACGCCGGCTACCTGTCCGACGCCTTCGTCAACTACCTGGCGCTGCTTGGCTGGTCGCTCGACGGCGAGACCACGATCATCCCGCGCGATGTCCTGGCCAGTAAGTTCTCGCTCGACCGCATCTCCAAGAACCCGGCGACCTTCGACCCCAAGAAGCTCGACTGGGTCAATGCCGAGTACATCAACGGCATGTCTGATGCTCAGTTTGCCGACGAGATCATGGTCCCCGAGCTGCATGAGGCGGGTCTCATCGAGGGTAATGTCGAGTACGGCGAGGATTGGATCGACGCGCTTGCCGCCATCGTCAAGCCGCGCACCAAGATGCCGGCCGACGCCGTGACCGTCGCCGCTCCCATCTTCGCTACGGCCGAGACGCTCGAGTATGACGAGAAGTCCGTCAACAAGGGCCTGGCCAAGGAGGGCATGGGTGCCATTCTGGATGCCGCCAAGGCCGCGCTTGAGGGTGTGGACGAGTGGACGGCCGCGAACATCGACGCTGCGCTTGAGCCGCTGCCCGAGCAGATGGACCTCAAGAAGCGCGTGGTGTTCCAGGCCGTGCGCGTCGCCGTCTGCGGCAACATGGTGAGCCCTCCGCTGGGCGAGACCATGGCGCTCGTCGGTCGTGACGACTGCCTGGCGCGCATCGACCGCGCCCGCACGATGGCGCTGTAATCGCTGCGCAAACGTATGTATCCGAGCCCCGTTCACCCCGAGCGGGGCTCTTGTTTCTGTAGACGTATGGGATAGGAGGTGCTGGGGCCATGGCCGAGCAACTTTCGCTGTTTGGTTCGCCAGAACCGGAGGAAGCTCCGAAGTCCGCGGCTCCTGCCGCCGCCCCGGCGCAGCCCGAGCCCGCACCCGAACCCGTCGCCGCCTATGCGAGCGTGGTCCTCGACATCCCGACCCGTGCGCTGTCCGAGCCATTCGCCTACGGCATCCCCCGGTCCCTTGCCAACGAGGCGCAGATCGGATCCACGGTCCTGGTCCACTTTGGTAACCGTGCGGCCGCGGGCTACATCGTCGACATTGCGCCCGAGCTGGCCGACCTGCAAGGTAACGACGCTCTCGATCCCGCGCGCATTAAAGTCATCGAGGCTATCCTCAGCAAGCCGCTTTTTACCGCCGAGGCTGCCCGTATCGCACGCTGGATGAGCCGCGAGTACGTCGCAACGCTTTCCGAGTGCCTGCGCCTGTTCTTGCCTCCGGGCGGCAGCCCGCGCGTGGTCAAGGGTGACGACGGCGTGTGGACGGTTGAACGTCCCGCCGTCAAGCCAATCCAAAACCGCTGGGTCATGCTCACGCCCGAGGGTTTCGACTATACGCCGCCCAAGACTGCAGTTCGTCAGCGTCAGCTCATTGAGGCGCTCCAGTGCGGCCCGGTCACGACGCGCGACCTCAACCTTCTCTATAACAGCATGTCGGCGACCATCAAGTCGCTCGAAAAACGCGGCGTCGTGGTTGTGGAGGAGCGCCGCGCCTGGCGTGGATGCAGCGAGCAGACCACGCTGTCCTCGGCAAGCGGCAAGGCGCCGGTCGCACTTACCAACGGCCAGCAGCAGGCGCTCACGCAGATTGAGCGCGCCCGTCTTGACGCCCACGGAGACGTGGTCCTTGTCGACGGCGTCACCGGCTCCGGCAAAACCGAGGTGTACCTCTCCGCCATCGAGCGCGTGCTCGCAGCCGGTCGCTCGGCGTGCGTGCTTGTGCCCGAGATCTCGCTGACGGCCCAAACCGTCGGCCGCTTCCGCTCGCGCTTTGGCGAGACGGTCGCGGTCTTCCACTCGCGCCTTTCGGCCGGCGAGCGCCTGGACCAGTGGGATATGGTCGCCAGCGGTGCCGCGCGCGTGGTCGTGGGCGCCCGCTCGGCGCTCTTTTGCCCGCTTGACGACCTGGGCCTCATCATCATCGACGAGGAGCACGAGACCAGCTATAAGCAAGGCTCCAGTCCGCGTTACCACGCGCGCGAGGTGGCGGCCGAGATGGCGCGGCGCTACCGCTGCCCGCTCGTGTTGGGCTCTGCCACGCCTTCTGCTGAGGCCCTCGATCGCTGCCGCCGTGGCACGTATAACGGTGCCACCTGGACGCGCGTCGAGATGCCCGAGCGCCCGGGACACGCAGTCCTGCCGACGGTTCGGATCGCCGACCTGCGCCGTGAGTTCTCGCACGGCAGCCGTTCCATGTTCTCAAAACCGCTGATGGAGGGCCTAGAGCGTGTGGTCGAGCGCCGCGAGAAGGCCGTGCTGCTGCATAACCGCCGTGGCTTTGCGCCGTTTCTGATGTGCCGCGAGTGCGGCTGTGTCCCCACCTGCAGCCACTGCTCCACCGCGCTTACGTATCATGAGCGCACGCACACGCTGCAGTGTCACACATGCGGTTCGTCTTGGCGCGTGCAGCCGTATCCCGCGCCCACGAGCCGTTGCCCCAAATGTGGTAGTCGCTACCTGGCAAAAATGGGCCTGGGCACGCAGCAGATCGAGGACGCACTGCACCAGATGCTTCCCGAGGATGTCGCCATCATTCGCATGGATGCCGATTCCACGCGCGGCAAGGATGCGCACAAAAAGCTGTTCGAGCAGTTCGATGCGGCCGATTGCGCCGTGTTGCTGGGCACCCAAATGATCGCAAAGGGCCTCGACTTTCCCGAGGTAACACTCGTGGGCGTGGTCAATGCCGACTTTGCCCTCAAGCTGCCTGATTTTCGCGCAGGGGAGCGCGCCTACGACCTACTCGAGCAGGTCGCCGGCCGCGCCGGTCGCGGTGATCGCCCCGGCGAGGTGATCATCCAGACCTACCTGCCCGAGGATCCGGTCATTCGCGCCGTCGCTGAGCACGACCGTTCGATCTTTACCGACTACGACCTGGACCAGCGCCGCGACGCGCTGTACCCGCCGTTTGTTCGCCTGGTCAATATCTTGGTGTGGTCGGCGAACCGAGACGACGCGCAGGACTACATCGGGCGCATTGCAAAGCTTCTTAAGCGCCGCTGGCACGCCGCCGCACCCGACTTTTTGCGGGTGGGGAGCGCCGTGCCGCAGGTGTTGGGTCCGGCTTCGTGTGTAATCGAGAGAGCCAAGGACCGTTACCGCTTCCATCTGCTTGTGAAGTCGCCGGTAGGGTACCATGTCTCTGATGATATCGACGCCTGTCTCAAAGAGGCGGGCTCCGTGCGCGGCGTGAGCGTGAGCGTTGACGTCGACGCCTATGATTTGATGTAACAACCCGAAAGGATGGCCATGGAAGCCAACGGAATCGTACTGTCGCCCGACCCTCGTCTGCGCCAGGAGTGCGCCGTCATCGAGGAGATCACCCCGGCGATCGAGGCGCTTGCCGAGAAGATGAAGAAGATGATGTTCGAGAACGGCGGCTGCGGCCTGGCGGCCCCGCAGATTGGCGAGCTCATTCAGCTCGTCACCATCGACTGCGATTACAGCGACAAGAGCGACTACGACCCGTACGTGCTCATCAACCCTGTGATTGTTGAGCAGAGCGACTATCTGGTGCCATTTAACGAGGGCTGCCTGTCCATCCCTGGCATTAGCTGTGAGATCGAGCGTCCCGACCATGTCGTCGTCGAGGCGTACGACCTGGACGCCAACCTGATTCGCTATGAGGCCTCGGGCGACCTGTTCTGCGTGTGCCTGCAGCACGAAATCGATCACCTGCATGGCAACACCATGTTCGAGCGACTGAAGCCGATGCAGAGGATCAAAGCAGTCAAGGAGTACCAGGACGCCCTGGCCCGCGGCGCTCGACCGGGCGAGACGGAGTAGGTCCCACCGTCCCCGGTGCTGAGCGCCCACATATCATCCCGTGCTCAAACATTCTCGCTTTGCTGCGAAACTGCGCGCGGGACGATATGTGGGCGCTCAGCACCGGGGACTGCGTTGTTCTGGCTCGGTTCGCCCGGGTGCCGTTTGGCCAGGGATGGGCGTCTTCGCTGATAATGCCTTTGTTGAGAGAGCTGCTTTTATTGCGGCTCTTTCTTTGGTTTTGGGTATATTTGTTCTTGTTGAAATGTTATTGCGGATGGGCTGGTGACTTGGCTTTCCGCTGCTCTTTGTAGCCGTCTCGGCTTTGGTTGAGGGGAGACGTTCTTTATGCGTATTGTGTTTATGGGTACGCCTGATTTTGCTGTGCCTTCGCTGACTACGCTTGTTGAAGCTGGGAATGAGATTGCACTTGTTGTTACTCGTCCTGATGCTGTTCGTGGGCGTGGTAAGAAGCTGGAGCCGTCTCCTGTTAAGGCTAAGGCGCTTGAGCTGGGGTTGCCGGTTGTTGAGGCAAATCGTATGACGCCTGAGGTTGTTGAGGCACTCCAGGCTGCCCAGGCTGACATTTACTGTGTGGCTGCTTATGGCTGCATTTTGCCCGATGAGGTCTTGCATATGGCGCCGCTCGGTATCGTGAATGTTCATGCGTCCTTGCTGCCTCGTTGGCGTGGGGCTGCTCCCATTCAGCGTGCCATTCTTGCTGGTGATGAGGTTGCTGGCGTTTCCATTATGCGTATTGGGCATGGCGTGGATACCGGTGCTTATTGCGCGAAGGCCTCGACCTCGGTTGCCGGTAAGCATGCCGAGGCGCTGACTATGGAACTTGCTGAGCTTGGCGGCAAACTGCTTGCCGATACGCTTCCTTCTCTTGCCGATGGCACCGCCGTGTGGACTGAACAGGATGAGGCGCTCGTTACCCATGCTGCCAAGATCTCTAAGCAGGAGATGCGCTTGGATCCGCAAATGGCTGCGCTCGATTGCGTGCGTCATGTGCTCGCTTCGTCCGATACCGCGCCTGCTCGTTGTGTGATTACCGGCAAGACCGTACGCGTGCTCGACGCTTCGCCGGCTGATGTGTCGCTTGGCGAGGGTCAGGTTCTCGTTAAGAACAAGCGTGTTTACCTTGGTCTTTCCGATGGCACGGTTGAACTGCTCGAGGTTAAGCCAGATGGCAAGCGTGCCATGGCTGCTTCTGCTTGGTCTGCTGGACTGCAGGGTGCCGATCTTTCGTGGGGTGTTTTGTCATGAGCAAGTTATCTCCCGCGCGTAAGCTTGCGCTCGATGTATTGATGGAGGCCGATCGCCGCGGCATGTACGCGCGCGATGTGCTGTCCTCCCGTGCTTCTGCCAAGGCCATTGACCAGCGCGATTCCGCTTTTGCCGCCCGCTTGGCGCTTGGTGTGGCCGCCACGCAGGGTATTTTGGACGAGCTGCTCGATCAGTTTCTTGATAAGCCTAAAAAGGTTGCGCCGCGTGTTCGCATGGCGCTTCGTATCTCGGCCTTCGAGATGCTCTATCTGCATACGCCTGGCCGCGTTGCCGTAAGTCAGGGTGTTGAGCTGGTTCGCTGCGGTGCTAAGTCCGCTGCTGGCTTGGCCAATGCTGTACTGCATAAGGTTGCGGACAATGTTGAGGACTTTGCCACGGCGTCTGATGTGGATGAGTCTGAGCGACGCTTGGTTCGTCTGTCGCGCCTGATGGGTCTGCCGCGTTGGCTGTGCGCTCGCATTATGGCATCGTTCGACACGCCAGAGGGTGCGCTTAACTTTGCCGGCAATCTGGCCCCCGCGCCGCTGGCCCTGCATGAGAACGCCTTTGCGACCAAGCTCGATCCGTATATCTCGCAGCTCGTCGCGCCTGTCTTCCCGGGCTGCCATGCCCCGGTTGATGCCCAGGTTACCGTTGCTTCGGGTGTGTTTGAGCGTGCTGCCGCGGTGGCATCTGACCTCAACGCCCAGCTCATCGCCACAGCTGCCACGCGCCCTGGTAGCTGCCTTGAGATTGGTGCCGGTCGTGGCACCAAGACCTATGTGATGATGTGCCAGGCCAAGCGTGCGGGCTATGAGCGTCAGCATACGGCGCTTGATCTTCATGACCGTAAGTGCGACCTGAATCTCGCGCGCCTTCACAAGGCGGGTATTCAGGGCGTCCGTACGGTTTCGGGTGATGCCTGCGAGCTTGATGAAGTACTGACCTCGTTTGATGCCATGCTTGGCGAGCCGGTTAAGTTCGACACGGTCTTTATCGATGCGCCGTGCTCGGGCACCGGCACCATGCGCCGTCATCCTGAGATCCCGTGGCGCCTGACCGAAAAGGATGTAACGGTTGAGCTGCCCAAACTGCAACTGACGATGCTCAAGGAAGCCGCCGCACGCGTGGCTGCCGGCGGCGAGCTGATCTATGCGACGTGCTCGGTCTTCGACGAGGAGAACACGCAGGTCGTGGACGCGTTCCTTGCTTCTCCCGAGGGTGTCGGCTTTAGCGTGGCACCGCTTTCCGAGGCACAGATTCTGCAACTCCCCGAGTTCGATAAGGCCAAGAAGCTCGTATCCGTACGCCAGAACGATCGAGGCCTCTTCCAAAGCGTGCCGGTAAACGCCGACTCCTACGACGGCCACTTCTGCGCCCGCTTGGTCCACAAGTAACTACTAAGTTGCGGTGAAATAGGGATTGAATAGCGGCTTCTACCCGCCAAACAGTCCTTATTTCACCGCAACTCATAGAGCCACCTTTAGCGCAAAGAAATAGCCCCGCGATCGGTGTTGATCGCGGGGCCGCGTTGTTTCTAGTGGCTGTGCGGGCAGTTGGCGCAGCAGCCGCTCGTGGCGCTGGTGCTGGAGCCGCCGCTTCGCTGGTCGGTGTTGTAGAAGCCGCTACCCTCAAATTTAATGCCGCTGGCCGAGAACGTCTTGGCCGCCGGGGCACCGCAGCTCGGGCAAACGACCTCGGGAGTCTCGGACATGGGATGCTCAACCTCAAACACGTTGCCGCAGCTCGAGCACTTGTAATCGTAGCGCGCCATAATACTTCCCTTTCAGCACAAAGCGGGCAGATTACTCTGCCCGCAAAAATTCAAACGCCTGTAACTGTACCCTATATCGGGGGTTTTATCACGCTTCGCCCCAGAATCTATGGTTGTTGCGCAGGAGCTGTGCGGTTTTGTTTTCGGCGGCTGCAATGTCCGCCTCGTCAGCCTGCCAGGTCCAGTTGCCCGTGGCCACGCCCGGCACGTTCATACGTGCATCGTCGCCCAGCCCCAGCACGTCCTGCAGCGGCATCATAACGAGCGGAGCATCGCTTGCCAGGGCGTTGCCCATGAGCTCGCTTGCCAGTGCAATGCCGCTTGGCTCGTCGCCGCCCGCAAAGGAGTGCGTGCACCATCCGGCAAGCGTCGAGGTGTCGTCCGTCGAGGTGTACAGGATCTTGCCCGGTGTGGGATGAATTCCGCAACGAACGTCGTAGTCGCTAAACTCCAGCACGTCCATGCCGGGGAAGCCGCAGGTCGAAGCCATGGCGCGAACGCCAGGCGTCAGATAGCCCAAGTCCTCTGCGATAAAGTTGAGCGGACCCAGCTCGTCGTAGGCGGTCTGGAACAGGTCCTTGCCTGGTCCCGCCAACCAGCGACCTTCGGCGCAAGCCTTGCCTGCGGGGATACTGAAGTAGCTGTGGAAGCCCAGGAAGTGATCCAGGCGCACGCGGTCGTAGAGCGAGAAGGCGCGGCGCAGGCGATCCATCCACCAGCTATAGCCGTTCTTCTTCATGTGGTCCCAGCGGAACGTCGGATTGCCCCACACCTGGCCCTCGGGCGCAAAGTTGTCGGGCGGCGCGCCGGAAATTTCGATTGCCTTGCCGGTATCGGACAGCCAGAAGTTCTCGGGTTCGCTCCACGCGTCTGCCGAATCGTCGGAGACATACATCGGGATATCGCCGATAACCTCGATGCCCTTCTTGTGCGCATAGTTCATAAGCTCGCACCAAGCCAGGTCAAAGCGGTACTGCATATACGCCTGAAGCTCGGCCTCGTTGTGGAAGCGCTTGTCGTCGATCAGATGCTCGTTGTAGCGCGCGACATCTGCCGGCCAATCGTGGCGCGACTCGCCCTCAAAGTACTTCTTAACGGCCATGTAGACGCAGTATTTCTCGAGCCAATCGGCATTGCGATGTTTAAACGCTGTGTACAGCGGATCGGCATCCTCGCCGCCGCGGGCCTTCCAGGTCTCAAAGTCGGCGGCCAGCTCCTCGTGGCTCTCGGGTAGCAGGTCGATATTTCCTGCAAAGGCCGAAGGACCGGCGTAAGGGGAGCGGAAGAAGTCCGTGGGGTTGACGGGTAGAACCTGCCAGTAGCGCATGCCCATGGCGGCCAGATGGTCGATAAAGCGACGCGTGGGTGCGCCGATCGTACCGGGCTTGCCGTCATCGGTCGGCACCGATGTGATATGGCACACAACACCTGCGCCGTGATCGAGCGGCTCTTGCAGGCGCTGCTCGGCATGGTGATAGATGATCGACGAGCCCAGCGGGTACAGGTCGAGCGTAACCGTACCGTTGTGAATCTCGCACTCGTGACCACTGATCACATCGCTCGCGCATTCGCCGAGTGCCGGAATGGTCACACGATGCGAGTTGCGCAGGCTGCGGTTGATGATAACGGTCGCAGACTCGCCGTCCTTGCCCGTACGGTTGTAGGCCAGCACTTCGTCATTGAGCGCGAAGGCCTTGATTTCACCGTCGATCATAAACGGCAGCGCGCGGCGCACGGCCGAGGCATTCTTGACAATCGCAAACGTATCGAAGTCGTGCAGGTCTTCCTTGGTCGGCATGGTGCGACGATTTCCTGGATCGGTGAGACCCTCCAAGCCGTACTCGTCACCGTAATAGATTGAGGGAACACCCGGGAAGGTCATCTGCATGAGCGTCGCGAGCCAAAAACGGCTCTTGGCCAGGCCCATCGCGTTCTCGTCCAGACGCCATTTGCTGCGTTCGCACTCGGGCAGCTGCGACTCGTCGGGGCCGCCGCCGAGCACCGAGATAATGCGTGGACGGTCGTGGCTCGAAAGCAGATTAAGTGCGCAAGACAGGGCCTCACGCGGATAGTTCTCGCGCAGGGTTTCGATATCCTCGGCCGCCTGGTAGGCGTTCTTGTAGCCCATCAAAAAGCCGATGACCATGTCGCGGAAGGGATAATCCATAGCCGAGTCGAGCTCGGAACCTTGCAGATATCGACGCAGATGGCCGTAGCTGATCTTGTTGGAGGCGTCTTCCCAGACTTCGCCGAGCAACAACGCATCGGGCTTTTCGGCAAGTACTGCCTTCTTGATCTCGGCTAGGAAATCGTCGGAAAGCTCGTCGGCCACATCTAGGCGCCAGCCGTGTGCGCCGGCGCGCAGCCATTTGCGGATCACGCCGTCCTTGCCCAGGAGCCGCTCGCGTACCAGTTCGGAGCTCTCATTGATGGCGGGCATATTGCCCACGCCCCACCAGCAGTCGTACGAGCCGTCCTCGTGGAAATAAAACGCATCGCGCCACGGCGAATCCTCGCTTTGCCACGCGCCCACGCCGGGGTAGTTGCCGTAGCGGTTGAAGTAGATCGAATCGTCACCCGTGTGGTTAAAGACGCCGTCCAGAATGATGGAAATGCCCAGCTTCTCGGCTGCTTGACACAGTTCGGTAAAGTCCTGCTCGGTGCCCAGGATCGGGTCGATCTTGGTGTAGTCGGCCGTGTCGTAGCGGTGGTTGCTCGCGGCTTCAAATATGGGGTTGAGGTAGATAGCTGTAAAGCCCAGCTCGGCGATGCGAGGCAAGTCTTCCTGGATACCCTTGAGCGATCCGCCGTAAAAGTCCCAGGTCTTGATGGAGCCGTCCTCGGCGCGCTCGTACACAGGCGGCTCGTTCCAGTCCTCGACCATCCGGCGCTGGATTCCGTTACGCGGTTTTTCGACCTCGGCCAGCGTGCGCTCGCGCCAGTGCTCGTCGCGGGCATAGCGATCGGGGAAGATCTGGTAGACCATTCCGCGCTCGTACCACTCGGGTCGAACTTCGCGGTGCTTGTAGACGGTGACCTGGAATGACGGCACCTCGGCGTAATCGTAGGTTATGCCTTCGCCGCCGGTGCGTCCCTGCGGTGCGCCCAAGCGGACCTCGGGCTGGCCCTCGATATTGCATATAAAGCTGTACCAGATAAGACAGGGCTCGGTGCACTCCAACTCGACGGTAAAGATGCCGTCGCCCTCGTGCGTCATGGGATACCGAGACTCACCGATCTCATCGACCCAGGTGCGCAGCGTAAGCGTTGCCTGCGCGGGATCGGCGTCCTCCAGAATCACGGAGAGCGAAAGGGTTGTTCCTGTGGTCACAGCGCCAAACGGAGTGCGAAACTGCGGTAGACGGCTGTTGTGTATCAATCTCATAGTACGGTCCAGTTCAATAGAATCATGGCATGCTGGCCATGGGCTTTACGCACAGGATGTAAGTATATCTGTTGTACACAGGCTGTATAAACAACATCCGTTTACCATCGGCGAACGGTTGTCCTAGAAAATCGTTTTACCAACTATCAACAGAGAAGGGGCGCCCGGTTGGAGCGCCCCTTGCTTAGGGTTTGATGAGGTTTTGGATCGTCTGGATTAGCGGCGCTTGCGGGTGGCCGTGGCCTTGCGGACGGACGTCTTCTTGGTCGGGGCCTTTTCCTCGGCCGGAGCGGCGGGGGAGACCGGAGTCTCCTTGGCGGGCTCGGGCTTGGCCTTTACCTCGACCTTGGGCTCCTCTTTGACGGCAGCGGGCTTAGCCTCTGCCTTGGTAACTGCGGCCTTGGTCGTGGTCTTCTTGGCTGTCATCGTGGCGCGCTTGCGCGTGGTGGTCTTGGCGGCCGGCTTTGCGGCTGCCTTGGTCGTGGCTGCCTTCGTGGTCGTCGACTTCGTAGCCGTTGCCTTCTTGGTTGCCGTTGCCTTCTTGGTTGCCGTTGCCTTCTTGGCGGTCGTTGTCGTCTTCTTGGCAGCGGTCTTTGCCGGAGCCTTGGCGGCCGGCTTGGCCTCAGCGACCTCGGCCTTTACCTCGGGAGCAGTCTCGGCTTCGGCGGCTTTCTTGGCAGTGGCGGTCGTGCGTTTGCGTGTGGTCGTTGCCTTGGCAGCAGTTGTCTTTGCTGCGGCGGTCTTGGTGGCGGCAGCCTTGGTTGTCGTAGCCTTCTTGGCCGTCGTCTTGCGGGTCGTGGTCTTCTTAGCTGCGGGCTTTGCAGCGGGCTTGACCTCGGCCTCTGCCTCAGGAGCAACCTCAGCCTTCACCTCAGGCTCGGCCTTTGCGAGCTCAGCCTCAACCGGCTTCTCCACGGCCTTGGGTTCCTCAGCGGCCACCGGCTCAGCAACAGCCTCAGGCTCGTTGACAACAGCCGCCGGCCTCTCAATCTCCGGATGCATAAAGAAGTACAGGTCCAGATACTTATCGGCCGAACGCGTCCAGCTAAAGTCCTGGCTCATGGCCTGCGTGACCAGCTGGTTCCAGGCGTCGCGGTTATCCCAGAAGAGACGCGCCGCGCGGAATACCGCATCGCCCATCTCGTCGCCGTTAAAGTTGCTAAACGAGAAGCCCGTGCCCTCGCCGGTAAACTCGTTGTACGGCTGCACGGTGTCCTTTAGGCCACCGGTCTCGCGCACGATGGGCAGCGTGCCGTAGCGCATGGCGATAATCTGCGACAGGCCGCAGGGCTCAAACTTCGAAGGCATCAGGAACATGTCGGCGGCAGCATACATGCGCTGCGACAGCGCCGGATCGAACTCGATGCGTGCGGCCATGGTGCCGGGGTACTTGTCCTGGAAGTAGCGCAGGCCGTCCTCGTAGTCGCGGTCGCCGGTGCCCAGCACGGCTACCTGAACGCCGCCGGCCAAGATGCGGTCGAGCGCGTACATGACCAGATCCAAGCCCTTCTGGCGCGTCAGGCGCGTGACCATCACCATAAGCGGGCGGTCGTCGCGAACCTCGAGCCCCAGCTCTTCCTGCAGTTTGGCCTTGCACACGGCCTTGCCGGAACGGTCCTCGACGGTGTAGTTAGCGGCAATGCGCTTGTCGGTCGCCGGGTCAAAGCCCGCGACGTCGATGCCATTCAAAATGCCCTGCAGCGCGTACGAACGTTCGCGCAGAACGCCGTCCAGGCCCTCGCCAAATTCGGGCGTCTGTATCTCGTTGGCATAGGTGGGGCTCACCGTAGTGATGGCATCGGCATAGCGCAGGGCACCCAGCATGTAGTTGATGCTGCAGGCGTCGCAACGCAGCTGCGAGGCAGCCGCCGGAATATGCGCCACTCCCAGGATGTCCTCCATAACGGTGTCGCTAAACTGGCCCTGGAACGCCACGTTGTGGATCGAGAACACGGTCTTGACGCGGTCATACAGCGGCAGGCCCTGGTAGAACTCGCGCAAAAACACGGGCGCCAGTGCCGTCTGCCAGTCGTTGCAGTGCAGGATATCGCACTCAAAGCCGGCCGGCAGGTGCTGCAGGCTCTCGGTGATGGCCTTGGAGAAGAACGCAAAACGCTCGCCGTCGTCAAAGAAGCCGTACGGATAGTCGCGCGCAAAGTAGCGCTCGTTGTCGATGAACATATAGGTGACGCCGTCGTGCTCGAGCTTCTCGAGACCGCAGTACTCGTTACGCCAACCCAGGCTCACGTAAAAGTCGGAGAAGTGCTCCATTTGCGCCTTGTACTCGTCCTTGATGGTGGCGTACTTGGGCACCATCACGATGACTTCGGCGCCGGCGCGCACAAGCGCCGCAGGCAGCGAGCCCGCTACGTCGCCCAGGCCACCGGTCTTTACAAACGGCGCGCACTCGGCCGAGGCAAACACGATCTGCATCTTTTTGCTGGTATCAGCCATATTGTCTCCCATGTTGTTATTCGAGAATAGCCGCCAGGCGCGAACCGGGCGGCTATTCTACATGTTACGAGCGATGTTGCGGTGCCAAAGCTAGCTCGCGTTGGTGATATCAGAAGTTAACGGGGCCTTTCCCAGCACCAGGATGTTCTCGGGCGTGCCGCGAAGCTCGGTGTTGGTGGGAACCACGTTGTTCTTGTCCAGGATGGCGTTCTCGACGCGAGCGCCGCTCTTGATGACGCAGCTCTGGTTGATGATCGAGTTGGTCACCGAGGCGCCTTCCTCGACCACGACGCCGCGCGACAGGATCGAGTTGCGCACAGTGCCCTTGATGATGCAGCCGGCCGAGATGATCGAGTTGCAGGCGTGGCTGCCGGTCGCATAGCGCGAAGGCGGCACGTCGTGAGCCTTGGTCAGAATCGGGCGCTCGGGGTCAAAGAGCTGGTCGGCCACGGTCTGGTCGAGCAGGTCCATGCTGCGGCGATACAGCGACTTCTCACTAAATACGCCCACGACCTCGCCCTTGTACTCGTAGCTGCACACGTCGATGTTGCCAAAGTCGCCCTGGAGTGCCTCGAGCAGGTCCAGATAGTCGGCGGCCTGGTAGTGGTCGATGATCTCGAGCAGCGTCTCGCGGTTGACGATGCAGCAGTCCATAGAGGCGTTGTCGCCGTACACGACGCCGGCGCTCACGCCCGTCAGGCGGCCGTTCTCGTTGATCTGCAGCTTGGTCTCGTCATCGACGTTGCGCGTGGCCTTGCAGTACACCACGGTCATCTGGGCACCGGAGTTCTCGTGCGCGTCGATGATGGTGTTGAGGTCCATGTTAAAGATGATGTTGGTGCCCATCATCACAACATAGGGCTTGTCCGAGCGCTGGAACAGCGTCTTGTTGGAGATGATGTCGCGCAGCAGGAAGCGCATGCCGCCCTTGGTGGTGCCATACGCGTTGCCGGGCACCATGAACAGGCCGCCCTTCTTGCGGTCCAGGCCCCAGTCCTTGCCCGAGCCCACGTGGTCGATCAGCGAGCGGTAGTTGCCCGGCATGACGACACCGACGGTCTTGATACCGGCATTCATCATGTTGGACAGCGGGAAGTCGATCAGGCGGTAGCGACCCAAAAACGGGACGGACGCGATGGGGCGGTCCTTGAGCAGCACGCTGCCGTAGGTCGAAGAGTAGTTAGCGGTGATATAACCGATGGCCTTGCGATTGATCATCGGATCATTCCCCCTTCCCGATAACGACGTCATTTCCAACGACGGCCGTATCCTTGGTGGTATCGACAGAGCCGAGCTTCACGCCCTCTTCGACCGTGGAGTTCTCGCCCAAAATAGCGCGGCAGATGTGCGCGCCGCTCTTAACGTGCGCACCCGGCAGCAGCACGGAGTCCTCGACCACGGCGCGCTCCTCGATGATGACATCGGTCGAAAGGATCGAGTGGCGAGCGGTGCCGTAGATCTTGCAGCCGTTGGAGACCAGGCAGTCGTCCAAGCGACCATCCGGACCAATGTAGTGCGGCGGACGCGTGGTGATGTTGGACATGATGGGGAAGTGCTTGTCAAACAGATCGAACTCGGGGTTGTTGCCCAGCAGGTCCATCGAGGTCTCGTGGAAGCTGGCGATGGTGCCGACGTCCTTCCAAAAGCCGTGGAACTCGTAGCTGTACAGGCGCTTGCCCTCGCCGAGCAGCTTGGGGATGATGTCCTTGCCAAAGTCGTGGCTCGAGCGCTGGTCCAGAGCGTCCTCCTCGAGTGCCTCGATCAGCACGTCGGCCGAGAAGATGTAGATGCCCATGGACGCGAGGTTCGAATCGGGCTTATCGGGCTTCTCGGTGAACTTGGTGATGCGGCCGTCCTCGGGGTCTGTGGTCAGGATGCCAAAGCGGCTGGCCTCCTCCCAGGGCACGGGCATAACGCTCACCGTGAGGTCGGCGTTATTCTCAATGTGCGTCTTGAGCATCTTGCGGTAGTCCATGCGATACAGGTGATCGCCAGAAAGAATCAGGACGTACTTGGGGTCGTTGGCCTTGATGTAGTCGAGGTTCTGCGTAATGGCGTCGGCCGTGCCCGCATACCAGGCGCCACCGGTCTGCGTCTCGTACGGCGGCAGGATCGACACTCCGCCGTCGCGGCTGTCCAGATCCCACGCCTCGCCGGAGCCCACGTAGGCATGCAGCAGGTAAGGGCGATACTGCGTCAGAACGCCCACCGTGTCGATGCCCGAGTTGGAGCAGTTGGACAGCGAAAAGTCGATAATGCGGAACTTGCCACCAAAGCTAACCGCCGGCTTAGCGATTTTTTGGGTGAGCGCCCCCAATCGGCTGCCCTGTCCTCCTGCGAGGAGCATCGCGATGCATTCTTTCTTACTCATCGATTTCTCCTTCTGTCATCGATGTTTCTAACCCATTAGCGACGGACGCGGCGCTCGGTCGCGTCCGTCGAGTAATGCCGTGCTGGCATAAGGGAGCTCGGGGCCCTTATGCGTGCCAGATCTCGTCGCGGTACTCGCGAATGGTGCGGTCGCTCGAGAACCAGCCCGAGGAGGCGGTGTTGAGCAGGGCCTTGCGGTTCCAGGTCTCCTGGTCGCCGTAGCTGTTCGTGAGCTTCTCCCAAGCGTCGACGTAGCTGCGGAAATCGGCCATGACCAGGTCGGGGTCGTTGTTGTTCATGAGCTCGTTGTAGATGCTCTCGAAGTTGCCCGAAAGACCCGCAAAGGTGTTGTCCTTGAGCTCGTCCATCACGCGGCCCAGACGCTCGCGGTCGCCGTTGAGGGTATCCCATGCAAAGTAGCTGTTGGATGCCCAGAGCTGCTCGACCTCGGGGGCGGTCAGGCCAAAGATGGCCTCGTTCTCGCGGCCGGCCAGATCGGCGATCTCGATGTTGGCGCCGTCGAGGGTGCCCAGCGTAATGGCGCCGTTCATCATGAGCTTCATGTTGGACGTGCCCGAGGCCTCCTTGCCGGCCGTGGAGATCTGCTCCGAGATCTCGGCGGCAGGGTAGATGAGCTGGGCGTTACTCACACGGAAGTTGGGGATAAAGCAGACCTTCATGACCTCGTTGACGCGCGGGTCGTTGTTGATGACGTCGGCCACGGAGTTGATGAGGCGGATGGTCTCCTTGGCAAAGGTGTAGCTCGAGGCAGCCTTGCCGCTAAAGATGAAGGTCGTCGGCGTCACGTGGAAGTTGGGGTCGGCGATGCGGCGGTTGTAGATGTCCATCACCTTCATGATGTTCATGAGCTGGCGCTTGTAGGCATGGAAGCGCTTGACCTGTACATCGAAGACGGTGTTGGGGTCGATGACCAGACCGGTCTCGGCCTTAACGTAGGCGGCCAGGCGCTCCTTGTTGGCGCGCTTGGAGGCACCCACGGCCTTCAGGAACTCGGTGTCGTCCTTAAACTCCTTGAGCTTCTCAAGCTCAAAGGCGTCCTTGAGCCAGCCGTCGCCAATGGCCTCGGTCACGAGCTTGGCGTAGGTGGGGTTGGCCTCGGCAAAGAAGCGACGGTGCGAGATGCCGTTGGTCTTGTTGTTGAACTTTTCGGGCGTCAGGGCATAGAAGTCCTTGAGCACGATGTTCTTGATGATGTCGGAGTGGATCTTGGCCACGCCGTTGACGCTGTGGCTGCAGATCACGGACAGGTTGGCCATGCGAATCTCGCCGTCCCACAGAATGGCGGTCTGGCGCAGGCGCTCCTGCCAACCCTCCTGCGTGGTGTCGAACGACTCGTGCCAACGACGGCTGATCTCGTCGATGATCTGGTACACGCGGGGGAGGAGCTTGGAGAACGTGCCGATGGGCCACTTCTCCAGAGCCTCGGGCAGGATGGTGTGGTTGGTGTAGCTCACGACCTGCGTCACGATGTTCCAGGCGTCATCCCACTCGAGCTTCTTCTCGTCGATGAGGATGCGCATGAGCTCGGGGCCGCACATGGCAGGGTGGGTATCGTTGGTATGGATGGCAACAAACTGCGGCAGCAGCTCCCAGTTCGCCCCGTGCTCCTTCTCAAAGGTGTCGAGCAGGCTGTAGATGCCGGCCGAGACAAACAGGTACTCCTGCTTCAGGCGCAGCAGACGGCCGTGCTCGCCGGCGTCGTTGGGGTAGAGGATGGCGCTGATGGCCTCGGCCTCGGCGCGCTCGGCGTCAGCCAGGGCATAGTCGCCGCGGTTGAAGGCTTCAAGGTCAAAGTGCTCCTCGACCGGCTCGGCAGCCCAGACGCGCAGCTTGTTGACGGTCTCGCCGGCATACCCCACGACGGGGATGTCATAAGGGACGGCCAGGATATCCTGCGTGTCCACCGTGCGGTAGAACGTGCGGCCGTTCTCCTCAAAGCCCTCGACGCGGCCACCAAACTTGATGGTCACGGCCTTGTCCTGACGGCGGACCTCCCAGGGATAGCCATGGGTGAGCCACTCGTCGGTAGCCTCGACCTGGCTGCCGTTGACGATCTCCTGCTTAAACAGGCCGTAGCGGTAGCGCATGCCGTTGCCGTAGCCGGCGATGCCCTCGGCTGCCATGGAATCCAGGAAGCATGCGGCAAGACGGCCCAGACCACCGTTGCCCAGAGCCGGATCGGGCTCCTGGTTCTCAATGACGGACAGATCGAAGCCCATGTCGTCGAGCGCCTCGGCGACCATGTCGCGCACGCCAAAGTTGAGCAGGTAGTTGTCGAGCAGGCGGCCGATCAAAAACTCGATCGAGAAGTAGTACACGCGCTTCTTGCCCTCGGCGGCGGCGCGGGCGTCGCTCTTGGTGGCAACGGTGCGGGCCTTCTCGGCCACGAGCTTGGCCAGGGCGTTAAAGCGGTCGAGGTCACTGGCGGCCTCGACGCTCTTGCCGCTGATGCTCATGACGGCATCGCGATAGAGCTCGGTAAACTCCTGCTTGTTGTCGAAGATCTTATTCATACGTTCCTTTCCCCCGGGGATGTTTCTCCCGGAACGGTTATGACATGTATCCTACGCCCCGTCGGGGCGGGTACTTACCGTGGTAACGCCTTTGTTACGCTTTCTTGGCAGGAGCCTTAACAGCAGCTGCCTTGGCCTTGGGAGCAGCCTTTTTGGCGGCTGCCTTCTTGGCCGTGGTGGACTTGGCCGAAGCCTTGGCAGCGGGCTTGGCAGCCTTCGCCTTAGCCGGAGCCTTCCTAGCAGCCGCGGCCTTGGGCTTCACCGAGGACGAACGCTTGCGCGTCGCCTTCTTGGGCTCCTCGACCACGGGCGGCTTATAGCTGCTGGGACCCCGACGCTTAAGCACCACGCCTGCCAGACCGGGCACCTTAATCTCGATGGAGTCCATCTGCCCGTTCCAGGGATAGGGCTCACTCGAGCAGGTGTAGGGTTCCTCGCCGGCAAAGCCGCTGCCGCCAAACTCGGGACGGTCGGAATCGAAGATGACCTCCCAGTCGCCCTCGCGCGGCACGCCCACACGGAAGCTCTCGTAGCTCGCCGGGTCAAAGTTAATCAGGATCACCAGGTCGTCATCGACGTCCTCGCCCTGGCGCACAAAGCTCACGATGGACTGTTTGGAGTTGTCCGCGTCGATCCAGGTAAAGCCGTCGTCGGTGTAGCCGCGCTCGTACAGGGCGGGCTCGGCAGTGTACAGGTGGTTGAGTGCCTTGATAAACGCCTGATGATGACGGTGGGTCTCGTACTCCTCGGTCAGGAACCACTGGATGGACTCGTAGTAGCGCCATTCAATAAACTGCCCGATCTCGTTGCCCATAAAGTTGAGCTTGGCTCCGGGGTGCATCATCTGGTAGAAGGCCAACGTGCGCAGGCCGGCAAACTGGCGCCACCAGTCGCCCGGCATGCGGCCGATCAGCGAGCACTTGCCGTGCACGACCTCGTCGTGGCTCAGCGGGCAAATGAAGTTCTCGGTAAAGGCATACATGATAGAGAACGTGAGCAGGCCGTGGTTGCCAGGGCGCCACGGAAAATCGGTCTGCATGTAGTGCAGAGTGTCATTCATCCAGCCCATGTCCCACTTGTAGTGGAAGCCCAGGCCGCCGTCCTGCGGCGGATAGGTCACGAGCGGCCACGCGGTGGACTCCTCGGCCATCATCATCACGTCAGGGAAGTGGGCCTCCACGGCGCAGTTGACCTGGCGGATAAAAGCGCTGGCGTCAAGGTCCTCCTCGGTACCGTACTTGTTGAACTTCTTTTGCCCCGGATCGTCGATGCCAAAGTTGAGGTACAGCATGCTGGACACGCCGTCCATGCGAATGCCGTCCACGTGGAAGTTCTCGAGCCAGTACAGCACGTTGGAGACCAAGAAGGAGCGGACCTCGCCGCGGGCGAAGTCAAATTTGTGCGTGCCCCAGTTGGGGTGAATCTCGTGCTCAAACAGCATGTGGCCGTTAAAGGTGGCAAGACCGTGGGAGTCGGCGCAAAAACCGCCGGGCACCCAGTCCATGATCACGCCGATACCTGCCTCGTGGCACGCATCGATAAAGTGCATGAGCTGCTGCGGGTTGCCATAGCGCGACGTGGCGGCATAGTAGCCGGTCGTCTGGTAGCCCCAGGAGCCGTCGAAGGGATGCTCCATGAGCGGCATGACCTCGATATGCGTGTAGCCCATGTCGCGCACGTAGTCCACGAGCTCCACCGACAGGTCGTCGTAGGTGTAAAACTCGCCGCGCTGCGCGGGGAAGGGATCCATGGGGCCGGGGTAGTTGCCGTACTCGTCCGGCTCGCCCTGCGGTGCGTCGCCATGGCGCTTCCACGAGCCAATATGCACCTCGTAGATGTTAAGCGGCTGCGACATGTGGTTGTGGCCGGCGCGGCGTTTGAGCCACGTGGCGTCGTTCCACTTGTAGCCATCGAGGGTCCACAGCACGCTCGCGGTACCCGGAGGGCATTCGGCCTTAAAGGCATACGGATCGGCCTTGTAGAGCTTCTCGCCCTCATTGGTCTCGATGAGATATTTATAGAGCTGGCCCTGCTCGGCGCCAGGAATAAAGCCTTCCCAAATAGCGCTCGTATGCACGGGCACCAGAGGGTTGGCTTCCTCATTCCAATCGTTAAATTCGCCAATGACATGGACGCTCTTTACGTCGGGCGCCCAAACGCAAAAGCGCCAGCCACGCGTGCGCTGCTGCGTGTCGGGATGCGCGCCCATCTTTTCCCAGCTGCGCTCCCACATACCAATGCCAAACAGATAGACATCGTCCTTGGAGAGCTCCGGTGCGTGCGGAGCCGGTTTGCGGGTTGCGGGCTTTTTAGCCGTTGGCTTTAGCTTTGTATCGCTCACGTTTGATCCCATCATGACGCGGCAGCGTGTTGCCTTGGTGACTAGATGCGAAAGGTCCAAGGCTGCACGAATCGAAGGGACGGCGAAGTTTCTGTGATTCGTTCCACCTCGCGTGCTCGGTGGAACTTTCGGCAGAAACTACGATAACACCTGTGCGTTAGTTTTATGGACGAAAGCGGATTTGCGGGTGCGTTTAATCGGTAAGCGACATGTTTATACCACTGGCAGAATTACCGTGGTAAAACTCTTGACAGTTTTATCAATTTGGGTTTCAAAATTGTCTGTCTGACGTTTGGTAAAACGTTTTTAGCAGGATGTTTACCATTTGATATCGAAAGGTTCGTTTATGCCCCATTCCGCCACTCCCAAAGTTGCTTTTATTTTCGATTGCGATGGCACGCTGGTTAACAGCACCCCCGTTTGGGCCTATGCCCAGCCCGAGTTATTGCACCGCCACGGGATTGACGTGACGGTCGACGATTTTGCCCAGTTTGAGCATTTGTCGCTGGAGGATGAGTGTCAGGCCTACCACGACACCTGGGGCATTGGCGCGAATGGCGAGGAGCTGTATCGCGAGCTGGGTGAGATTTTGATTGATGGGTACTCCAAGGTGCCGCCGCGCGACGGGCTCCTGGCATTTTTGGAGCAGGCGAAGGCGGCGGGTATTGCCATGTGCGTGGCTACGTCCACGCCGGCCGAGCTGGTTAAGTCTGCGCTTGCGGGCGCCGGGCTCGACGCTTATATGGAGTTTGTCACCACGACGGGCGAGGCGGGGCGCTCCAAGCAGTTCCCCGACGTGTACGAGCTGGCGCTGCGCCGCCTAGAGGAGCGCCATGGGCATAAATTTGAGCGCGCATGGGTGTTTGAGGACGCCGTGTTTGGCCTAAAGAGTTCTAGCGCCGCCGGTTTTAAGCGCGTAGGAATCTATGATCCGCACGGCCACATGAAGCGCGACGACGTGCGCGACAACTGCGATATCTTTATCGACAGCTACGAGGAGCTGGATCTGGCCCGCGTGCTTTCGTTTGAGGGATAGGCGAGGGCTGTGGCTTGCAAGGTATTAGTTGTCTGCGGCTCGCCCGTGGTGGCGAGCACAGATCTGTTGCGGAGGCTAGCAGGGGAGTGCGACCACGTTGTCGCCGTGGACCGCGGGCTCGACGCACTGCTGGGCGCTGGCCTGGGCTGCGACGTATATGTGGGGGATGCCGACACGGTGAGCGACGCGGGTCGTGCGTTGGTCGATGCCGCCACCGACTTTGAAGTTGAGCGCCACGACCCGTACAAGGACTATACCGATCTGGCGCTGGCGCTCGATTCCGTCCGTCGCCGCTGGCCAGGTGCAGAAGTGGTTGCGACCTGCGCCACGGGCGGCCGTCCGGACATGGCTCTTTCCGTACTGGGGTTGCTTTCAGGCTACGATGACGCCCCAGTCTGGATTGCCGAGGACGAGACCACGGCCCGCATCCTTCGCGCCGGCGAATCATGGACCATCGAAGGTGCCGAAGGCAAGACGTTCTCCATCATCGCCATTGCCCCCAACACCGAAGTAAGCGAACACGGCCTTGAATGGGAGCTAGATCACAGTCCCCTGGGCCTGTTAGCCGACACGGGTATCAGCAACGTCGTCAGGTCAACAGCCACGATCCAAGTCCACACCGGCACCGCCATCGCTTACGTATATCAATAGGCATTTAGAGTCTGACCCAAAAAAGTTCTTGCACGTCGCGCCAACTTCCCCTATAGTATCTCCTCGTCACGGGGGCGTAGCTCAGCTGGGAGAGCGCTTGACTGGCAGTCAAGAGGTCAGGGGTTCGATCCCCCTCGTCTCCACCATCGTGAATGCAAAGGCCTTCGGAATCCTGAAGGCCTTTTTTCATGCCAAAATACCTCGCGCCACAAACTCCAACCACACCAACAAAAAGTTGCACAATTTATTTCCCATGTCTGTACATAGTTTGTTTGACATACGCGATTATCGGCGTAGTTCGCCGCTTCATTTAGGCGTTCAGTAACGCCCCTAATCACCGCCAGTACGTCAATAACCTGCATCAATGTGAACAATTTCCCAAAACAACCCCCTTGAACACGTCAAATGAACGATATGTTGTCCAACGCAGCCTAAATCAGTTTCACTAACAGCTTGTGCTAGAATAACTAACGTTACATGGGTTCAACTGTGCTCACGGCTCCAGCAAGTCACAAAGCGCAGGGTCGATCAGCATCCGGCCGTAACGGCGGTGCCAGAAACACCACGAGCTCCAATAAAGAAGTCATGCGACGTTGTTTATTTGTATTTAGTTAATTCTCAGGTGCAAGTAATTAATAGATTGCATGCCAAATCGTAGCAGTTCTTCAGCTGTTTGCGTGCGGTCCAGTTTTGTTCCCGCTTGACTGGTTCGCACGCAGTCAGCTGGAGTCGCGGTCATTTTTGCGATACACGTCCGCGTCTCTAGCAACTGCACTCATACATACCGTTCACGGTGGGGCAGAGCCACGTGCTTGTCTGACTGGGCTCAGGGTTTGAATATGGAGCGCCTTCGCGCACAAGCGCCCTGGCGAAGCCATACCCAAACCCCGTGAGCCACACGTAAGACAGCAAGGGGGTGGTGCTCGTGTGGTATGTGATCCAGGTCATTAACGGTCGCGAAGATGTAATGCGCGAGCGCATCGAGCGTATGGTGCCGGCTGGTGCCATGCAAGAGCTCTTTTATCCCCAATTTCAAACCGAGATCAAAGTACACGGCGAATGGGTCAATACGACCAAGCCGCTCTTTCCCGGTTATCTTATCTGCGATACGGCAGATCCTCGAACCGTGCAACAGTATCTGCTACGCATGGACGACTTTGCCCGGGTGCTTGCCCAGGATGGTCAGTTTGTGCCGCTTGCAAAAGAAGAGGTCCAGCTTATTGGCGGCTTTACACATGCGGGAGACCGCGTAGTGCCCATGAGCGAGGCCCTAAAAGACGGTGATCAGGTCATAGTGACGGCGGGTCCGCTGCTGGGCCACGAAGGCCTTATCAAAACCATTAACAGACGCAAGAGCACTGCTTATTTGGAGCTCGACTTGTGCGGCCGACGCGTGGTTGCGCGCGTTGGCCTTGCCGTGCTTACGGCCGAGCAGCGTGTAATGCGCAACCTTAAAAAGGCAATCGCCTAGCTGCAGGCGACTGTTTAACGGAACAAGGAGGATCCCCGAGCCAGGGACGAAGTGTTGGAAGAGAACGTGTCGGATAAAACAGAATATGTAATCGACTTGCCCAAAGTTGCAAGATTTCCTAGGGCAACAGAGTTTCCGTCTCCTGTCGAGAACCCAGCTCCTGCTAAGGGTTTCGTTGCAACTGGCACCTATAAGGCGCCTGCGCCGGACTCGTCGTGTACCGCCCCCAAGAAAGGCGGGCCGGGCTACCTCGCCGTGAAACGTGCATTCGATATTGTTTTCTCGGCGGGTGTTTGCGCAGTTCTTTTAATCCCCGTTGCGGCCGCATGCGTTGCAATTGAGATCGACACCCCCGGCAAGCCGTTCTTCCGCCAGGGGCGTATCGGCAAGAATGGCAAACCGATTTACATATTTAAGCTGCGCACTATGGTGTCGGATGCTCACGAGCATCCCGAGAAGTACATGACTTCCGAACAGCTGGCTCAGTGGAAACGCGAGCAGAAGGTCGACGATGACCCACGCATTACGCGCGTTGGTCGCTTCCTGCGACGTACCTCACTCGATGAGTTGCCGCAGTTCATCAACGTGCTCATGGGCGACCTCTCTGTAATTGGCCCCAGACCGGTGACGCTTGAAGAGACGTACGAGTATGGAGATGCCCGTGATGAAGTGCTCTCCTGCAAACCAGGGATCACCGGCTGGTGGGCGGCCACTGACCGCAATGACTCAACGTGGGCTAGTGGCCAAAGGCAGGCTCGCGAGCTGTTTTATGTTCGCCATCAATCGCTTGGCCTGGACGCCCGTGTGTTTGTTAAGACCTTCAAGGCAATGAGGAAGGGCAAGTGATGGCTCCCTCCTTGAGCGTAGTCATACCAACCTTAAATGCGGCGGGCGAGATCGATGAGCTATTGAACCTCATCGAAACTCAGACTCTCAGGCCCTTCGATATCTTGGTGGTTGACTCATCCTCTGAAGATGGCACCGTTGACAAGGTCGCCAAGCATCCTCGGGTTAACTTCATTCGCATAGAACGTAAGGAATTCAATCACGGTTCGACCCGCGACATTGCTTTGAGGCGTACCGCGGGTGATTTCGTTTGTTTTCTCACACAAGATGCCGTGCCCGCTTCCTGTCGCTATCTGGAAACGCTTGTCGAACCGTTACTGGCCGATAACTCTGTCGCGCTTGTGAGCGGAAGGCAACTCCCCAAGGCCAATGCCCGTCGTTTTGAACAACTGGTTCGTGATTTCAACTATCCCGACACACCGTCTGTTCGGTCAAAAGGCGATCTCAAGAAATATGGGATTAAGACGTTCTTTGCATCTGATACCTGTTCTGCCTATCGACGGACCGCATATCTCGAATGCGGTGGATTCGATCATGTCAACACCAACGAGGACATGCTTATGGCCGCTAGGTTTATCGCCTCAGGTATGAAGGTCGCTTACGAGCCACGTGCCGAGGTCTATCACTCGCACAACTTAACGCCATCCCAACAGTTTGCCCGCAACCGTGCCGTCGGGTTCTTTCTCGAAACGCATGCGGACGATCTTATGCAGGCAAGTGAGATCGGTGAAGGAGGCCGGCTCGTCAGGTCAGTCTCCTCTCAGCTTCTTCGGGAAGGTAATTTCCGCGAGTTAGTTGCCTTCGGAGTTGACTGCTGCGCCCGTCTCCTTGGAAATCGCGCCGGTCGCAGAGCCGCAAGAATTGAAAGGTCATAGCCAATGAAAGGCATCATCCTCGCCGGCGGGTCCGGCACGCGCC
>CABVDJ010000032.1 GCA_902497025.1 uncultured Collinsella sp.
AGGTAAAGCTTGCCATGGCGATAGCGACCGATTGCCCGTACCTCATCCTCGATGAACCGCTGAACGGCCTCGATCCGGGAAAACGGAAAACCTCCTGCGACGCGATGCGCGGCGAGGTGGCGCGGGGACGCAGCGTGCTCATCTCAAGCCACCTGCTCGACGACCTGGCAGACCTCACCAACTCGTTCTACTTCATTGAGGCCGGCACGCTCGTGGAAAAGACCGAGTCGTCCTCGCAGACGCTCAAGCAGGAATACCTCGATACATACGAGGGAGGTGAATGACATGATAGGCAAGAGCTATGCAAAGATAGCGATTGTTGGCTCTGTACTTTGTCTTGCAATGGTGCTAAGTGCATCATTTGCGAGGTATAGGTCCGAGCAGTCGTTCATCGATGGCGCTGAAAATGGGTTTGGCATAGACGGGATGTATGTCAACGATGGCGTGACCAGGCCGTCTATGGCGATTCTTGCAGGCGAAGACATGGAATGGCAAATCTGTAATGACGATGGCTCTTGTCTGAGTGGTCGTTTGGCCGCAACGAGCGACCCGAATTCGTTCGATCTTCTCGACAATGATGGAGCGGATTGCGGTTCTGTTCACCTGTCGTATGCATCGCGAGATGGGATGGACGGCATTCTCTACGTCTCCCACGAGTCTGGCGATTTCAAGATGCGCGGGACTAACCGAGTGCCGGCTTTTATCGAGGAGTGAGAATTCTCGGCGGTCTTCCGATAAGGCCGCCGGGGTATTGAACCCCGCATTCATCCGTACACACACGGATGAATGCGGGAAGTGTCCGGATGAAGTTGATAATCAAGGAAACAAAGCCGTTCTGCCTGGGACGGCTTTGGCCTGGACTTTAACTACAACATCGCAATCGACACCTATCAGCTCGCGCAACGCGCATGGCCAAATCTCGGACGCTGGTGCATGGAGGACCTTCGAGATTTACTGGACATCCAAAACGACGACGCATACCGCGTGCTCGCCGACTGCGAAGACGAGATGGCTGTCTACAATGCGATCAGAAACGGCGTGAAGTCCGGAGAGCTTTCTGTGGAACCGCTGCGCCGTCGCGCGAGCCGACCGGGCAACCCGGGCAATCTGGTCCCGGCTCTCACGGTCGTATTCCTACGATATCGCCCCTAGATCACCAATGTGTCAGATAAAGAATGAGGCAATGGCTATGATCACGCCTACGGCAGATGCAACGACTGCGCCCTTTTTCCTCTCCTTTAGTCCGACGAATAGGGTTGCCGTAAAGTAAAGGGCGGAAATGCAGGCTATGGCAAGCGAAACGAGTTCCTTGGGCGGTTTCAGCAAAAGGTCGCTAGCAAAGAGTAATGCAAGCAGGGCAAAGCCGATTGTGGTCAAGTATCTCGATTGATTTTGCGACAGCATGGCAACTTCCTTTCAGAACATGCAAGTGAAAAGTCGGTACGATGTCATTGCGGTTACAAACAAGCCGCCGCCGGGACCGGTTGTCACGAGACCGGCGATAACGCATTTTCTCGGTTTCCAGCTCATGACAGACCCCTCTCTCATGGTGCAACGTATACATTATGAGATATACACATTTTGTCCTATAAGCCCCAAGGATGACGATTCCAATACGGACGACGACACCAAAACCGGCATCGACGGCTCCATGGACGATTCGGATTCCAAATAGGCCCTGTTAGTTGAGCCACTTCTTTGCCGGTGTCGTATACGAGACCGCTATACCCGCGGCAATTGCCATCAGGCAACTCGCGATGAATCCGAACTCATACTTCAAAACGTTTGTTGCGGTCAGGGCGATAATCAACACTGTCAGAATTTGCAGAATTATCGTTATTGCGAAGAGATTGATTCCTTGTTTGGCCGAAGTCGCTGAATGAGTTTGGCTTCGTTGATTCAGGTTGAGGCAGACAAGGAAAGCGACCAGTTCGCTTGATAAGGGGCCGACTACATAGAAAAAGATTGCGTCAATGAAGCCAATAGTGTTGTAAGTGTTGTAAGTTGTTTCGCCGGAAAACACAGCGTATAAAGCATATCCAAATCTTGGCTGATTCATGTATGAGTCCGAAAAGACGAAGAGCGTCAATATTGCTACTACCAGAAGTGCATTCAGGGCAAATCGTTTGCTTTTCATCGATCGCTCCTTCCGGGTGAAGTTTATTATGTAATTATACAGCAGTCATTTGTTATTCAAAGAATTTGACTGTCCTAAATAACTGCACTTTCGCTGGAGGGTCGCTGTTTGGCGGCCCTCTTTTTTGCACAGGCGCGGTGGGATGGTAATATCGGGCGGGAGTCAGCCGCTCTGATAGAATCGTCCTTGCTGTCGGCAGCCCTCGTGCCGGGCAGAGCCCTCCATTTGATGGGAGGTGATGCCCATGACCGATTTCACCGAGCTCGTGAAGCTCCTGACCGCTATGGTCTCGCTCCTCACGGCCCTTGTCGGCCTTTCCAAGGCACTCAAGCAGGGCTCGAAGCCCAAAAAGAAAGGCCACCGTCGCTAAGACGATGACCCAACTTCATTAAGCAACGGCTCTGCCCAGCTCTCTACAACTTGGGCTGCCGTCGGCATCATTCTACCCTCCTGACAAGGAATTCGTCCATATTTCAAAAACCAAATTGCGTTTGCTATCGAAGTTCATTCATCGTCCATGTACATGAGCGGAACAGCGGAAACCGTTCGCTATGCTCCTGACCGTGCCAAAGAATTACTCGAAACGGGACCACGAGAGTACGATCGTTTGCCGGATAGCCGCCACTACGACGGATATCCTTGATAGTAAGCGCTAGAATGATTTTGCTCTTATGGAGCTCAGCCCCGGCTGGTAAACCTGACGTTCGGCGCGGTGTGCGTGGACGCGCCTGGAGAGCTTGACCTCAAGTACGTTCAAGCCTAGGGGCCTAAGCCCCCCGCGCTCAAGCCTAGGCTTGAGAGAGCAGACTGGCAGGCAGCAACCGGGATATAAACGATTTAGGGGGAGTACTGGCGTACTCCCCTATTTTTTACTGAGTAGCCGAAAAAACGAGGCAACGAGAGGCGATTTAAGGTGCCTGAAAACAGGTACCCCTAGCGGGTATCCAAGTAGGTTTTTTTGGGGTCGTATTCGCGATTGTGTTAAGCCGTTTACCTGGGCGTTTGGTTTCGAATGGGCGTTTTGGCTATTTTTGCGATGCGGTTGCCGCTGCGGCAAGACCGGAGCAGAATTATGGAATAGCCCTACGCTCGGCAATGTATCTACAAACCCTGAGCGAGGGGAGTGTCGCATATGCATGCAGCGGCAATTAACCTTCGGGGGGGGGTATCTCCTAGAGGTACTCTTCTCCGAGGCCAATCAATCATCGAGTACGTCCTAATCATCGCCGTCATCGGCCTGGTGATCGCGTTCGCCGGACCCGGCGTGGCGGGGGCCATCCACAACCAGTTCAACCTGGTCGGCAACACGGTGAACAGCGGGACTGGCGCTGGCACCGAGGGCGGCGGTGCATCCGGCGGCGGCTCCACAGGCGCCGATTCCGCGACCGTCCAGGCGGCCGTCGTCAAGGACGCGAAGGACTGGACGCTCGGTGAGCAGAAAGCCGTGGCCGAGGACATCGCCGCGAAGGGCGAGGCATCGCCTGCGTACGCCAAGGCGAAGGCCGCCATGGATGCCGGCATCAAGTTCTCGATGGAACTGACCGATGGACGGACCCTCAGATACCGCATTATCGGCATCAACCACGACGACCTTGTCGACGGTAGCGGCAAGGCGGGCTTGACGTTCCTTACCACCTCGAATAGCTTTGCTTCCCGCGTGAACGCCACGGACACCAACGCCGGCGGCTGGGAGAAGTCGGAGCTCCGTAAGGAAATGAACTCCGGTGAGATCTGGAACCTGATGCCCGTCGATTTCCAGTCCAAGGTGAAGGCCGTCAAGAAACTCACGAACAACGTCGGCGGCGGCAGCGCAAACAAGAATGCCGCCGTGACGGCGACCTCCGACAGGCTCTTCCTGCTCAGCTACTCCGAAATCGTCGAGACCCCATATAGCGATTGGTCTGACTATTCATGGATTGGACAAGAGGGAACCCAGTACGAGGCCTTCAAGGGCAAGGTGATGAATAGCCACTCGGGCAACCCTGCCATTGCCACAGGCGGCGGTTCGTGGGAGCGTTCGGTGCTTCCAGACAACTCTGTGCGCTTCCTCTATGTCGACAACCACGGCACTCCGTCGAGCAACATCTTTGCGTCGAGCTATGGTTACGTCTGCCCCGCCTAGTGTTTCTAGTTTCTTTTGGTAACCGCGCGAACGATTGTCGTCTTGAAGCATAGTTATCGGGTTGAGGAGAAAATGGGTCATACAGTGGCTCTTAGAGCGCCTGCCGCGCTCCTCCGCCAGTACCTCTGCGGCGTCCTCGTGTAGAGCCTCATCCTGCTTGGCGTTTCGAGTTCGGGAAGTACGCGGTGGGTGGATAATTGACTCACTCAGATGACGGCGCTGACGGGAGCGGCCATGGCGATGTGCGAGATTGCGGTCAAGTTCGATGAGGACGAAAGAGCTTCGATTCGGGATAATGCGGACGCCGCGGGCATGTCCTTTTCCGAGTTCGTGAGAAGGGCCGCGCTCGAGAAGGCTGAGGACATGGCGGACACCGAGGCCTACAACGAGGCCTTGGGCGGGGTCCGGCTTATAGCCGGATCCCGCTTTTCTATGGCTTTCATTCGTCTGTCTAAAGGTATGAAGCGGTTGACTCGATAGGAATGCGGGCAACGCCCGAAGCGGGCGTCATGGCTGCTCTCAGAGCGCCTGACTCTTTCCCCCGCCGCTACCGTTGCCGCAGCGGCACGTTACGGGCTGATCGGTTCGCTCTAACGTACGCTCCTGCATGCAATATCAATCCCCATACGAAGGGAGTGTCGCATATGTATGCAGCGGCGCAGAACCTTCGGGGGGTGTTCCTATAGTTTTGTCAACTGGGAAATGCTCTCCGTGCGACCGAATCGCGGCATGCTGACGCCAAGTCATTAGGCCGGTGGGCTTCAGTCTGCTCGGTGCGTTTCGGCTAGGCTGCGTAAGGCACCCTGTCTCGCATGACCGCGTAGATGACCTTCAGTCTCTTTCGCGCCAGCGCCTTGAGCGCCTTGCCGTGCGACATGCCCCGCTCCCGGCACCTGGTGTAGTAGTCGCCCCATCTCCCCTCTGTCCGGGTAAGGCAGTTACATGAGAATATGAGCAGGTTCTTCAGCCTCTTGTTGCCTTGGCGCGATGCCGTCACCGAGGAGATCGAGGTTCCCGACTGGCGGTTGCGCGGCGCCAGGCCGCAGTACGACGCGAGCCTGTCGTGACTGGGGAAGTCTTCGATGTCGATGGAGATCGCAAGCTCGGAAGCGGTTTTGGGCCCGATGCCCGGCACCGTCAGGAGGCATCGGTAGGTATCGTCGCCCTCGAGCAGGGCGGAGATCTCCGCCGTGATCGCCTCGATCTCCGCCGAGTTCTCGGATATCCTGCGCGCGAGCAGCCTCACCGCCCGGTCCTCGGCGGCGATGGCCGACGCATCCGGCCTTGTCGAGGAGGTTGTCGAGCGGACGAGGGCCTCGATCTTACCGCGCGCCGCCCCGCGCGTGAGCGCCGCCGCCCTGCGGGGCCCGGCGTCGGCTACCGACCAGGCCCCGCCGAGGGATGCCATGAGCCTCAGCTGGGGCCCGTCGGACAGGTCGACCAGCGCCTCGAAGGCGGGGCACGATTCCAGCAGGATGCTGCGCAGCCGGTTCTTATTCCTAGTGTTCTCGCAGGTCAGGAAGTTCCTCTGGGCGGCCAGCGCCCTCGCCGCCGCAATCGTCGGACCTGGGTCTCCGACCGGCAGGAGCGCGTCGGGGATGCCAAGCGCCGTCTTCGCGATGACCATCGCGTCTCGCTCGTCGGTCTTGGCGTCGCCGGCGAAGAGCCTGGCGGCCCCGTGCGCCGCGAGTCCCGGCAGGTACGCCGCCGACATCCCGGCCGCCCTGGCGCGGGCGAGCGCGAGGGCGCCTATGTTGCGCGACTGGTCGACGACCACGAGCGCATCGGGGAAGCGGCCGAACAGCGAGTCCAGGTCGTCCTCCCTGTTCGCGACGGGGGCGCTCAGCAGTATCTCGCCGTCCCGGGTCGCGACGCATGCCCAGTGGGACGATTTCCCGACATCGAGCCCGATGACGGCTTCCGGCATTCTAATTGGTGCCACGGTGGTATCCTCCAATCGGTAGGCCGATCGGAACCCCTCCCCGCGACACCCACATTACCTGGCCGTGGCGCTTGCGCCCGGCAGTTTCCTATCAGTCGTCCGGAGCGGGCCCTCTACGGGGCAGGGGCAGACGGCCATCCGGAGGCGCCCGATCGGCGGCCCCTCGGGGCTTGCCCGTATCGTAGGCAATGCGCCGAATGCTCGCCATCGAAATTTATCGATGGCCTATTTCAGACTGTAATGGGGTATCTCCTAGAGGTGCCCGCCTCCGAGCCCAATCTATCATCGAGTATGTCCTGATCATCGCGGTAATCGACCTGGTCATCGTGTTGGCGGGACCAGGCGTGGCCGGAGCCATCCGCAACCAGTTCAACCTGGTCGGCAACACGGTGAACAATGGGACGACCGGCGGCACCGAGGGAGGCGCGTCCGGCGGCGGCTCCACAGGCGCCGATTCCGCGACCGTCCAGGCGGCCGTCGCCAAGGAAGCGAAGGACTGGACACTCGACGAGCAGGAGGCGGTTGCCAAAGACCTCGCCAAAAACGGGACTTCGTCTCTCGCCTATGCCAAGGCAAAGGCTGCGATGGACGCTGGGACGAAGTTCTCGGTGAAGCTGACGGACGGCAAGACGCTGACCTACCGAATCATCGGTATCAACCACGACGAACTCGCGGACGGGTCCGGCAAGGCAGGTCTTACATTCTTTACAACATCAACGAATATCTCCTCACGCATGAATCCCGATGGCAAGACTATCGGCGGTTGGGAGAAGTCAGAGCTCCGCGGGAAAATGAACTCGGGTGAAATCTGGAACCTCATGCCCTCAGATTTCCAGTCCAAGGTGAAATCCGTCAGGAAGCTCACGAACAACGTCGACAGCGGTATCGAGAACAAGGACGCCGCCGTGACGGCTACCACCGACAAACTGTTCCTGCTTAGCTATTCGGAAATAGTTGATAACCCCGAAGTAACCGAAAATGGCGCTAAATGGCCGCCGAACAGTTGGCTCAGTAAAGAAGGGACTCAGTACGAAGTGTTCAGAACACCCGAGAATAAAAGTCAACTTGGGAATTCTTTGAGTAACGGCGACGCCTTTTGGGAGCGCTCTCTTCGTCCGACCTACTATAATCCGACGGATTTTCTTGATGTCCTTTCAGGAGGTTGGGCATCAAATGCTCAAAACGCAAAATATTCAAAGGTTGTCTGTCCCGCCTGGTGTTTCTAGCTTGTCTTCTAGCTTGTCTAGCGAAAAGCCCGCGCGAAGTCGTGCGGGCTTTTCTTTTGGCAACCGAACGAACGGTTTGAAGTTCGTGGCACAGGTAATCGGGTTGAGGGGAAATGGGGCCATGCAGCGGCTCTCAGAGCACCTGCCACACTCCCCTACGAGCTCCGTTGCCGCAGCGGCAAGACCGGTGCAGAAATCTGAAATAGCCCTACCCTCGAGCCGTATCTACAAACCCTGAGCGAAGGGAGCCGCATATGCATGCAGCGGCAATTAACCTTCGGGGGGGGGTATCTCCTAGAGGTACTCTTCTCCGAGGGCAAAGTGTCATCGAGTACGTCCTGATCATCGCGATCATCGGCCTGGTCATCGTGTTCGCGGGACCCGGCGTGGCGGGGGCCATCCGAAACCAGTTCAACTTGGTCGGCAATACGGTGAACAACGGGACGACCGGCGGCGTAGAGGGAGGCGCGTCCGGTGGAGGCTCCGCCGGGGCCGATTCCGCGACCGTCCAGGCGGCCGTCGCCAAGGACGCGAAGGACTGGACGCTCGAGGAGCAGAAAGCGGTTGCCGAGGACATCGCCTCCAAGGGCGAGGCATCGCCGGCGTACGCCAAGGCAAAGGCCGCGATGGATGCGGGAACGAAGTTCTCGATGAAGCTGACGGACGGACAGACGCTCGAGTACCGTATCATCGGCATCAACCACGACGACTTGGCCGACGGCACCGGCAAGGCGGGACTGACGTTCCTCACCACCTCGACGGATATTTCGTCCCGCATGAACGCCATGAAAACCAGCGATGGCGGATGGGAGGCATCCGAACTCCGTGCGAAGATGAATTCGGGCGAGATCTGGAACCTGATGCCCGCCGATTTCCAATCCAAGGTTAAATCGGTTAGGAAGCTCACGAACAACGTCGGCGGCGGTAACGCGAACAAGAATGCCGCCGTGACGGCTACCTCCGACAAGCTGTTTCTGCTCAGCTACTCCGAGATCGTCCCCACCTCCTATTGGGCTTCCGACTACCCCTGGAGCTCCTCCGAGGGAACCCAGTACGAGGCCTTCAAGGGCAAGGTGATGAATAGCTATTCGGACAACCCTGCCATTGCCAGTGGCAGCTATTGGTGGGAACGTTCGGTGCGTCCGGACCACTCTACGTTCTTCCTCCGTGTCCACGCCGGCGGCGATCCGGCGATCAGTGACAATGCGACGGTCTCGAATTGCGTCCGCCCCGCCTGGTGCTTCTAGCCTCAGCTGTTAAGCCCGCACAGGCTGTGCGGGCTTTTCTTTTGGCAACCAAACGAACGATTCTCGTCTTGAAGCATAGTTGTCGGGTTGAGGTGAAATGGGGTCATACAGCGGCTCTCAGAGGGCCCGCCGCACTCCCCCGCCATTACCCCTGCGGCGTCCTCGTATAGAGCCCGTCCCGCTTGGCGTTTCGTTGCAGCAGCCCACTTGTCCACCGATCAAGTGAACTACTGGAATAAATACAGCGACACGCTTGTTCACTATAGTCGCTATATCTGTGTAAATCGCCGTGATAAATACAGCCCGTACTCGGCTGTATACCAGCTACGCGTATGTAGATTCACATCGCGTTAATAAATCGGCTCAAGCGCGTGCAAAACGCGCAAGTAGCCGCAAAAGGCGATTATCGCGTAGGTAGATTTTTGGCACCCTGTTGATTAATCAAAATTAAGCAATTGCTTAAAACAAAAAAGGTCAGGCACTAGGTGCCTGACCTGCAAACTTCTGGTCGGGACGACTGGATTCGAACCAGCGACCCCTTGACCCCCAGTCAAGTGCGCTACCAAGCTGCGCCACGTCCCGAAGCTTTTGTTTGTTGCTCTGCTCTCGCTCGCAACAGGGAGTATATTAACCCGAAACTTTAGACTTGTGCAAGAACTTTTTTACAAATTTTGAAGCAAGTCCAAAATTGTATCTGCGAGCTGGGGTTTTGTTAGTACGGGAAGTTCTTGCGTACCCGTTGTGCTCACAATCCAGGCCTTGTTGGTGTCGGTCCCAAAGCCCGAATCGGTGCGTGAGACATCGTTGGCGATTATTACATCGCACCCCTTGCGGGCCAATTTGCGCTCTGCGTACTCGACAACGTTATCGGTCTCGGCCGCAAATCCGATCACGCATCGCTCGCCCTTCTGGCGCGAGAGTTCGGCCAAAATATCGACCGTCTCGACCAGTTCGATGCGATCCAGGCGCTCGTTGGCCTTTTTGAGCTTATGGTCCGCAGGGGCCGCGGGGGTGTAGTCGGCGACGGCGGCCGCACAAATTGCCGCATCCGCCGTCTGGAAGGCGCTCAGGGCCGCCTGGAGCATTTCTGCGGCGGTCTGCACGCGCACGCACTCCATGCCGCCGGGCACATCGAGCGATGTCGGTCCCAACACGAGCGTGACCTCGGCACCGCGGCGAGCAGCCTCCCTCGCCAGGGCGATGCCCATCTTGCCCGACGAACGGTTGCCAATGAATCGCACCGGGTCGATCGGCTCGTGCGTGGGGCCGGCGGTAATCACGATGCGCTTACCTGCCAGGTCCTGAGGCGCGGGGTTGAGCACCTCGCAGATGGCTTCGACGATGTCCTCGGGCTCGCTCATGCGCCCCGTGTCCACGTCGCCGCAGGCAAGGTAGCCACTGCCGGGCCCCACCACGTGGACGCCGCGGTCGCGCAAAGTGGCCATGTTGGCCTGCGTCGCCGGAGCCTTCCACATGCCGTTATTCATAGCGGGTGCGATCACGATGGGTCGCGGCGTGGCTAGCAGCGTGGTGGAGATGAGGTCGTCGGCGATGCCGTTGGCCATCTTGGCGATGATATTGGCCGTCGCGGGCGCCACGACCACCAGATCGGGCTCCTGCGCCAGCGAAATGTGGTGGATGGGGTCGGAAGGATCGTCGAATAGGCCCACGGCAACGGGCTCATTGGTGAGTGCGCGGAAGGTAAGCGGCCCCACAAACTCGGTGGCATGCTCGCTCATAACGACCTTGACGCGCGCGCCGCGCTTTTGCAGCAGGCGCACGATATTGCACGACTTATAGGCGGCAATCCCGCCGGTAATGCCCAGCAGGATCGTTTTTCCCTCAAGTTGCATTGAATTGTTGGGTGCCGCCATCGTTTAAGCTTCCTTGCTCGGGAGCACCAGGAGGCGGTGGCAGTACGGGCAGTGCGTAATCTCGCTACCGTCGTGGTTCAGGTCGCTCATGGACGATGCCTGCAGCGCGGTGTGGCAGACCGTGGGGATGTTGCCCTGGATGGTCTCGACGGCCAGGCCGCGGAACTGCTTGAGCAGACGCTCGTAGTCGGTGAGAACGTCTGCCGGCAGCGTGGCAGCAAGCGCGTTGCGCTCCTTAGCGGCGGCGTCAATCTGAGCCTGCAGGTCGGCAGCCTTGGCGCGGGCGGCCTTGGTATCGGCCTTCACGCCCTCCTCGAACTTGGCGATGATTGCCTGCGCGCGGGCCTCGCGGTCGAGCGCCTCTCTGTGGGCGAAAACGACATCCTTGCGGGTGTGCTCAATCTTGTCCAGACGCTTTGCCAGGGTGGCAAGCTCATTCTCCAGGTCCTGCACCTCGCGGTAATCAGAACCGTCGACGTGACGCTTCTTGGCAGCCTCGATGGCGTTGTTGGTCTGAATCTCGGTGGTGTTGAGATCGTCGAGCTCAATGTCCAGATCCTTGCGCTTGGCGTAGAGCTTGGTCATCTCGGACTTGAGCTTCACATAGGTCTTGCGCTTGGAAGCGAGCTCCTTGAGCTCCGGCATATTGGCAAGTTCGCTCTTGTTGCGGGCGAGCTCCAAATCGATCTGTTGCAGCTTGAGTAGCGTAGCGCCGGCGCTCATAAGTTCTCTCCTTTTGTCACAGTCCACCATTGGCAAGGGTTCAGTATTTTAATCGCATGACGGGGGTCGACCCCGGCGTCAACTGCAGAGTTCATCAATATATCAACGAACGGCTCCTCGGAGCGATCGTGTCCGAGCAAGATCACCGGCAGCCCGCGTAAGGCAAGGTCTTGCGCCACGTGGTAGCCCGCCTCGCCCGTCACGACAACGTCCGCGCCCGCGGCGATGGCAAGCTCTCCAAAGTCGCCCAGGGAGCCGCCCAAAATAGCGACGGTTCGGCATGCGTGCTCGGCTTCGCCCCACACGCGCGGGTCGCTGCCGAAGGCCGTGGCAGCACGGGTGGCAAGATCGCGCAGCGTGCACGGGTCGTTGAGCGTTGCAAGCGCGCCCAGGCCGGTGGCCTCGGGGTCGTCCACATGCTCCAGCGAGCTCATGGGCTCAGCGCCCAGCAACTCACTCAGGCGAACGCGCGCTTCGTGCGAACGGTCCAGGTTGGTGTGGAGCGAAATAATGCTCACGCCGCAACGAGCCGCCTCGTACAGCGCAGCGCTGCACTGGGGGCGTGACGCATCCGCCGGACAAAACGCCTCGGGCGCCTTGATATAGACGGGGTGATGCGTCAGCAGCACGTTGGCACCGGCATCTTGTGCGCGGCGAACATTAGCTTCGGTCGCATCGAGTGCGCAGGCCACGCCAGCAATCTCGGCGGCAGGGTCGCCCACAGAGAGCCCTACATGATCCCAGCCCTCGGCGTCCGCCTTGGGATAGCGCGCAAGCAGGGCGCGCTCGAGTTCGGCGACGATCATGCGGCGCCTACGATCGAGAGCAGCGTCTGGGCAAACTCGTCCAGATCGTCCGGATTCACGCGGTCGTCAAAGGAAATGCGCAGTGCGCCCAATGCCTGCTCGCGACCGATGCCCATCGCGCTTAAAACATGGCTCGGGTCCATGCTGCCGCTCGAGCACGCCGAGCCTGCCGATACCTCAAAGCCGGCGGCGTCGAGCTTGACGATGAGCTCCTCGGAGTCCATGCCGTTGACGTAGATGGAAACCATGCCCGGCAGACGATCGGCCTGTGCGTAGTCGCCCATGGTGGCGTGAATGCGCGGGTGGGCCGTTAACGTGGCGTAGAGCTTGTCGGAAAGGGCTTGCAGCGTCGCCCGCTCCTGAGCCACATGGGGCGCCAGAGACGAGGCGGCAGCGGCAAAGGCCAGCTGAGTGCGCAGGTCCTGCGTGCCGGCACGTCGTCCGGCTTCCTGTCCTCCGCCAAAGATGCGGGGACGCAGTGGGGTGCGGGTCTTAAGGTAGAGCGCACCGGATGCCACAGGACCGCCAATTTTGTGGGCCGCGACGGACATGGCATCGACGCCCAGCTCGGTGACATCGAGCGGAATATGCAGATAGCCCTGGATGGCATCGGTGTGGATCAGGGCGCCGGCGGCGTGTGCGGCAGCGGCAAGCTCCCGGATGGGCTGCACCACGCCGGTCTCGTTGTTGGCAACCATAATGCTCACGAGCGCCACGTCGTCGCCTAGCAGCTCGACAAGCGCGGCAGGCTCAATGTAGCCCATGCGGCAGGGCTGCACCAGGTCGACGGTAAATCCGGCGGCACGCAGCAGCGGCAGGTTGTCCAGAATCGAATCGTGCTCGATGGCCGACACGATTACACGATCGCGCTTGCGATCGCGCTGACGAGCGCCCTCGGCAAGACCGAGCAGCGCCAGCTGGTTGGCTTCGGTGCCGCCGTTGGTCAGGACAATCTCGGACGGGCGGACGCGCGCGCCAAAGCTGCGGGCAATCTCGCGACGTGCAACCTCCAGACGCGCGGCGGCTTTGCGGCCAAGCGAGTGTAGCGAGTTGGGGTTGACGCCGGCAAGCTCGCTGTCGTCGTACTCGCGCTGCGCAAGGAGCGCCTCGGCGCGCATGGGCGTCGAGGCGGCATAGTCAAGATTAACGGGTATGCGGTTTTGACCTGCGGTCATAAGGGTTTATGCCTCCTGTGCGACCTCGTTGCCCAGCTTCTGCAGCAGCGCAACCTCGGCAGCGGGATCTTGGGACTTAAATACGGCGGAGCCGGCCACCAGGACATCGGCACCGGCCTTGACGACCTCGGCGATGTTTTTGGAAGAGATGCCGCCGTCGACCTCGATCATGGGCGACACGCCGTGGCGCTCGCACATGGCTTTGAGCTCGTGGAGCTTGGCGATGGTGCCCGGGATAAAGCTCTGGCCGCCAAAGCCGGGGTTCACGCTCATCAGCAGCACCATATCGACGACGTCGATGATGCTCTCGAGCACGCACACGGGGGTGGCGGGGTTGAGCACCACACCGGCCTTGACGCCGCGCTGCTGCAGATGCGTGAGCGTGCGGTGCAGGTGCGTGGAAGCCTCGTAGTGCACGGTGATCATGTCGGCACCGGCGTCGGCGTACCAATCAACGGCCTCGTCGGGGTTCGACACCATCAGGTGCGCGTCGACCGGTACATCGGTGGAGCGCTTGACGGCCTTGAGGATGTCGACGCCAAAGGTGAGGTTGCCGGTAAAGTGACCGTCCATAACGTCGAAGTGCACGTAGTCGGCACCGGCGATCTTGTCGAGCTCGCCCTTGAGGTTGGCCATGTCGGCCGAAAGGATGGACGGAGCGATTTTGATGGAACCCATGGTAGAAGCCTTTCTGCGCTAGTCGGTGAGTCCGTAGAACTCTTGAGAAGGGACGCGTTCGGTAAGAATCTCGAGCGCCCTATCCAAAGTAACACCGTTGTAGAGCGTTTGCTCCACGGCAAAGGTGAGCGGAATGTCTACGCCCAGTGAACGGGCAAGCTCGCTCACGCTGCGGGCCGCGACGGCGCCCTCGACAACCATATGCGTGCGCGTCTGATACTCGTCGAGCGACACGCCGTGGGCAAACTCGTAGCCAAAGGTGCGGTTGCGCGAATGCTCCGAGGTGCAGGTGGCAATGAGGTCACCCATGCCGGCAAGTCCCATGCAGGTCATAGCTTGACCGCCGCGGGCATGCACCAGACGGCTAATCTCGGCCAGGCCGCGCGTCATGATGAGGGCGAGCGTGTTGTCGCCGGCACCGGTGCCGGCGGAGATGCCGCACACGATGGCGATGACATTTTTCATGGCGCCGCAAACCTCGACACCGGTCATGTCTTGCGACAGATAGATGCGGAAGGCCGTGGACAGGAGCAGGTCCTTAAAGGTCTCCCCTATCTGCGGATCTTTGCTGGCGATGACGGCGGCAGAAAGCCCGCCGCGGCAGATCTCCTCGGCATGGTTGGGGCCCGAGAGCGCCGCCACGCGCGCCTCGTTGCCGATCTCGCTGGCGATGACCTCGCTCATGAGCAGGCCGGACTCGGGCTCAATGCCCTTGGTGAGGCAGAGCACCGGGGTATTGGCTGCGATAAAGGGCGCGGCCTGGTGGCACACGCTGCGAAGGTGCGTCGAAGGAACGGCGAAGATGATGGCCTCGGCGCCGTCGAGCGCCTGTACCAGGTCCGTGGTGGCGACGACGTTGCCGGGCAGCTCGTAGCCCACCAAATACCGGGGGTTGCGGTGCTCGCCATTGATGCCGGCGGCCGTCTGCTCGCTGTGGGCCCACATGGTCACGCGCTCGGCTCGCGCGGCGGCAAGGCCGGCGACGGCGGTTCCCCAGGAGCCGGAGCCAATCAGCGCAACATTCATGACTCTCTCCTATTTATCGTCGGGCTCGGTGACGCGCTTGGTAAACGAGAGCTTGGATTCCTTACCGGTCATGAGCTTTTTGATGTTCGCACGATGGGCCCACACCACGGTGATGCCGATCATCGCCATGCAAAACTTAAGTCCCAGGCTGCTGTACGGAAAGACCGCGCAGGCAGCGATGGGAAGACCGATGGCAGCGGCAAGCGAGCCCACCGACACAAACTTGGTGATGGCGACGGCCACGATAAACATGCCCAGCAACGACAGGCCAATAGGCCAGTACCAGGCGAGGATGACGCCCAGACCAACCGCGATACCCTTGCCGCCATGGAAATTGAGGTAGGGCGAGAAGATATGGCCCCACACAGCTGCCAGGCAGATGACGCCGAGCATCCAGTCGCCGGCGGCGCCGGGGGCCATAATGCTCACGGGGAAGCCATAGCCCAAGTCGGCGATAAGCGGACGCGCGATAAGGACGCAGATGGCACCCTTAAGGCAGTCGAGCAGCAGCGTGAGCGCGGCCACCTTGGGGCCGGCCACGCGCAGCGCGTTGGTGGTGCCGATGTTGCCGGAGCCCGCCTTGCGAATGTCCGTGTGGTTGAACACGCGGCCCAAGATCAGGCCAAACGGAATCGCTCCGATAAAGAACGAGACCACGGCGCAGACGGCGGTCAGCAGAATCGGATTATGCATCCTTTTGCTCCTTCTTTCTAAAGAAGAGTCGAATGGGCGTGCCGGCAAAGTCGAAGCTCGAGCGCATGCGGTTCTCCACATAGCGCTGATAGGTGTCGTTGACCAGATCGCTGTGGTTGACGAAGAACGTGAACGTCGGCGGGTTGACGCCCGTCTGGGTCACGTAGTGCATGCGCAGGCGGCGCTTGCCGTCCACCACGGTATGACCGAACTCGCGCAGATCGGTGAGGAACGTGTTGAGGCGCGAGGTGCTGATCTTTTGCGAGCGCGTCTTTTCGGCGGCGTCTACCATTGCCCAGATCTTCTCGACGCTGCGGCCGGTCAGGGCAGAGATGCGCAGGTACTGGGCCCAGGGAGCCATGACGCCCAGACGGCGGTCGATGGTCTCCATGCAGGCCTCGCGCTTGCGGTCGTCGTCGAGCAGGTCCCACTTGTTGAGCAGCACCACGATGGCGCAGCCGCGCTCGATGGCAAGGCCCATGACCTTCTGGTCCTGCTCGGTGACGCCCACGGAGGCGTCGACGACGAGCAGCGCCACGTCGGCGCGGTCGATGGCGCGCAGGCCGCGAACCATGGAGTAGTACTCGATGTTCTCGTACACGGTGCTCTTCTTGCGAATGCCCGCGGTGTCGACCATGCGGTAGTGCTTGCCGTTGCGCTCGACGACCGTGTCGATGGCGTCGCGCGTGGTGCCGGCAATGTTGGACACGATGGAGCGGTCGGCGCCCAGGATGCGGTTGAACAGCGAAGACTTACCGGCGTTGGGGCGGCCGATGATGGCGACGTTCAGCGCGTCGGGGAACTCGTCGGCGACTTCGTCCTCTTCCTCGGGAAGCAGGGCCACGATGTCGTCGAGCAGGTCGCCCGTGCCGTGGCCGTGCAGGGCCGAGAGCGGCGTGGGCTCGCCGATGCCGAGCGAATAGAACTCCCAGATGCTGTCGTTCTCGCGATCGGGGTTGTCGAGCTTGTTCACCAGCAGAAAGACCGGCTTGTCGCAGCGCTTGAGCATGCGAGCGACCGACTCGTCCTCCTCGGTAACGCCGGTGCGGCCGTCGACCACAAACAGGATGACGGCGGCTTCCTCGGCGGCGGCGAGGGCCTGGTCGCGAATGGACGTGGCGAAGACGTCATCGCTCTTGAGCGGCTCGATACCGCCCGTGTCGACGATGGTGAACTCGCGGCCGTTCCAATCGGCCGTGTGATACGAGCGGTCGCGCGTGACGCCGCGGGACTCGTGGACGATGGCGTCCGAGGTCTGGGCCAGGCGGTTAACGAGCGTGGACTTGCCCACGTTGGGGCGTCCGACGACGGCGACGATAGGTTTCATCTGCTCTCCTTTAATGGGTAGGGTCAGTGGAAGTGTTAGAGTCTGCGGGCACAATGCCAAGGATGTGTTCCAGGGTATCGAGCAGCTCATGCGGCATGGTCGACACCACATGAACCTCGGCGCCGCGACTGGTAAGGCTTGCGAGTAAATCGTCACGATGATACTCGTCAAGCGTCATGCCGTCAGCGTTGAACATGAGCTTAGGCACAAAGAGCATAACCCCCGACAGGTCTTGGGGCAGCTGCTCCAAGATGTCACACGCGACGATGAGGCCGGTCACGTCCACATTGCCGCCAAAGTAGCGGTTCTTGATGGCTGTGACGGTGCCGGCGAGACCATACGGCGACTCCACAAAGCGCGCCACGGTGTCGCGTGCGCTGGCGCCTGAGAGACATAGAAGCCGCTGGTTGCGGGCGGCGACGGCCTCGCGGACGCGGGCCAGACGCTCGGCGTCGGTAGTCAGCACGTCGTCGGTCTCGTCCAGATACGAGCGGATCATGCCGATGCCGTCGTAGTACTGCGGGTAACCGTCGTAAAAGTCTGCCTCGGGAGGATCGATGCCGGCGTCCAGATAGAACTCGTCGCTCATCTGGAAGGTGTGGCGGCCAAAGCGTTCGTAGGCACGATCCTGGTAGGGACGGATCATGGCAATGGTCTCGCGTGCTAGCTCGGGCTTGTCGCTGTAGGACCAGCTAAAACGGTTCTGATGCTTGGTAAAACCGAGCGGCACAATGCCCAGGCTTGTGATTTGCTCGTGCTCCTCGCAAAAGCGCAGGGTCTTTTCCAGCTCCTCGCCGTCGTTCATGCCGGGGCACAACACGATCTGCGCGTGAATCTCGATGCCGGCGGCCATGATGGCCTCGAGCACATCCATGCCGCGCTGGGCGTTGCGGCCCATCATGCGTCGGCGGACATCGGGGCTCACGGCGTGGACCGACACGTTCATGGGGCTCATGTTGCGTTGGATGACGTTTTGCACGTCCTCGTCGGTAAGGTTCGTGAGCGTGACAAAGTTGCCCTGCAAAAAGCTCAGGCGGTAGTCGTCGTCGCGAATGTAGAGCGTGGAGCGGCCGCCCTTGGGCAGCATCGTCATAAAACAGAACACGCAGGCGTTTACACAGGTGCGCATGCCGTCGAAGATGGGGCCATCGAACTCAAGGCCCCAGTCCTCTCCCGGGAAGCGGTCGAGCTCGACGGGGGTGACGCTGTTGTCGCGCGGGTCGAAAACCTCGAGGTCGACGGTGTCGTCGTCTGCCTCCCAGAGCCACACGATCATGTCGGTGAGCTGCTCGCCGTTGACCGTGAGCACGCGCATGCCCGGCTCGATACCCACATCCCATGCGGGCGATTCGGGACGCACGTTCTTTACGAGCGCGCCCTCACCCGGCTCGGGGTCGCGGCTGCGCCCGTAATCGGCCACCTCGGCGGCGTATGCGGGTACGGTCTGGTCCATGGTTAGCGGTAAAGCTCCTTGATGCGCTCGACGGCGCGCTCGATGTGTTCTTGTGGGGTGGAGGCTCCGGCGGTGATGCCGATGTGGTGAGCGTCGGTAAACCACGCGGCCTGGAGCTCGGAAGCTTCCTCGATGTGATGCGTGTGCTCGCAGGCGTCTGCACAAATCTGCGCCAGGCGGCGGGTGTTGCCCGAGTTCTTGCCACCCACGACGACCATGCAATCACAGCGTTTGGCAAGTGATGCGGCTGCCTGCTGGCGCTCGCTCGTGGCGGCGCAGATGGTGTTGATCACGCGCAGCTCCTGCACGCGCGGGGTGATAGCGGCCACGACCTCGGCGAGGTTCTGCGCGGTCTGAGTGGTCTGCACAACCAGGCCCACCTTGCCCTTGAGCGACAAGGCGTTGGCGTCGGCGGCACAGCTCACGACCTGTGCGTCTTTGCCGGCGTGGCCAAGAATGCCCTCCACCTCGGGATGCCCCGGCTCGCCCACAACGAGCACGCGATAGCCCTCGCGAACCAGGCGCTCCGCCGCCACATGGACCTTTTTCACGTAGGGGCAGGTGGCGTCGACCACGGTAAGGCCACGATCGTGGGCCGCATCGATTACCTGCGGCACCACGCCGTGGGCGCGGATGATTACGGTGCCGGTTGCGGCGTCGTCAAGGGTTTCGGCCAAGCCAACGCCCGCCTCAGCGAGCTCGCGTACCACGATGGGGTTATGGATGAGCGGGCCCAAGGTGTGGACCTGAGCGCACTCCCCTGCCTGCGGCGCGGCGGCCAGCGCCATATCGAGCGCACGCTGTACGCCGTAGCAAGTGCCGGCGTGGGCGGCGATTTCGATGGTAGGCGCGGTTGCCAGGTCGGACGCAGTCGCGGCAGTGTTCGTCACGTTCTCGCTCATGGCTAGAACCTGCCCGGATGCTCGGCGCACAGATCGTCGCGCATGGCGTAGACGCGGTTCATGGCCTCGGACTCAAACCATTCCAGGCGCTCCGTGCGCTTAAGCCCGGCCGGTGCGTCGGAAAACGAGACGGCCTTGCCGGCACGAATCCAGCACTTCTTAGGGCGCATGAGCTTTTTGCCCGCGGGCGTGATATCGGACCAGCCGCAGATGGCGAGCGGGTTCACAGGTGCCTTTCCCATCTGGGCGATGAGCGCAAAACCGCCGTGGACCTCGGGTTTGATCTCGCGCGAGCGGATGCGCGTGCCCTCGGGGAAGATCAGAACGTCCTCGCCGCGCTGCAGCGCATGCTGGGCGGCGCGCAGGCACTTCATATCGGCAGTGCCACGCTCCACGGGGATGCCGCCAACGCGGCTAAAGGCCCAGCGCACAATCTTGCTCTTGGCGAACTCGGACTTAAAGATGGGACGAATGCGGCGCCCCCCAAAGAACAGCGCCGTCTCCACGGCCAAGAGCTCGGCCATCGAGGTGTGGTTGCAGATGACCACGCTGCCGCGGCCGTCCTGGCGCTCAAACAGCAGATCGGCATCCTCGACCTTCCAACGCCACATGAGCTTGGAGAAGGCCCAAAGGACGGCCATGACCACGACGACGGTGCCGCGGATGAGCGCCGGGAACTCGGCGTAGGGGGCGTTGTAATAGTCCTCTGGCGTCTGCTTAAACAGGCGCATGAGCTACCTCCTTTGGTTGATGAGGTCCTCAATGATACGAACGACCTCGTCGATGGTGTGAGCGGTGGAGTCGACGTGCACGGCGTCCTCGGCGGGCACGAGCGGGGCGACCTCGCGGCTGCTGTCGAGCTTGTCGCGCTGCTTAAGGGCGTCGAGGGTCTCGTCGACCTCGGCCTCGAGCTGCTCGGACGTGAGCGGCTGGGCATCGTTTTGGTGACGCTGCAGCACACGGCGACGGGCGCGCTCGCGCGGGTCGGCGGTCAGGAAGACCTTGACCTGCGCGTTAGGGAACACGACGGTTCCGATGTCGCGACCCTCGGCCACGATATCGCGGTCCTCGGCTGCGCGGCGCTGGTGGATGAGCATGGCGGCGCGCACGCCCGGGTAGGCCGAGACCTTGGACACGTTGGCGTCGACCTGCGGGGTGCGAATGGCGGCCGAAGCGTCCTGGCCGTCGATGGTCAGGCGCGTATCCTCACCGGTGCCGTTGGTAAAGCGAATTTCGATCTGCTGGGCGAGGGCGTCGATGGCCGCCTCGTTATCCAGGTCGATGCCGCGATCGAGCGCGGCGAAGGTGACGGCGCGATACATGGCGCCCGTGTCGAGCTTGTTAAAGCCCAGCTGGCGGGCGATCTCCTTGGCGATGGTGGACTTGCCGGAACCGGCGGGGCCGTCGATAGCGACGATCATGCAATGCTTCCTTTCGATGGTTGGCGTGCTGGTGTGGTTCGCGGGCGTTGGGGCGCGGCAGGTTGCCTAGCCCGTGTAGCGCTCGCGATATGTGTTGCGCTTGGGTGCGGAGCCGTGGCTGCCGTGGTGACGCGTGCGGCTGGCGGGGGTTTCCTGGGGCTTGCCTCCGCGCATGGCGCTGGCCTGCTTGGGAGGGATGCCACCGCTTTTGAGGATCTGCACCTCGCGGTCGGTGAGCTCGCGCCACGAGCCTTTGGCCACGCCCTCGAGCTCAAGGCCGGCAAAGTTGCAGCGATGCAGACGGATTACCGGGTGGTGGATCTTGCTCAGCATGCGCTTAACCTGATTCTTGCGACCCTCGCGGATGATGACCTCGACGGCGGTGGTGCCGGGCTTGACGCCCTGTGGCGCCACGGCCTCGGCCTCGCGTGCGGTGATGACGCGGCAGATTGCCGGCTGGCATAGGCCGTCGTCGAGCTCGATGCCATGGCGGAGCGGGTCTAGATCGCGTTCGGTCAGCTGCCCGTCAACGAGTGCCTGGTAGGTCTTATAGACATGCTTGCTGGGGTGCAGCAGGTCCTGCGACAGGTCGCCGTCGGTGGTAAAGAGCAAAAGGCCCGTGGTGTCGCGGTCCAGACGACCCACCGGGAAGAGCCCCGGAAAGCGGTCGCGCGGGACCAAATCGGCCACGCAAGGGCGTTCCTGCGGATCGCTCATGGTGGTGAGGTAGCCGGTCGGCTTGTAGAGCATCAAGTATACGGCGCCCTGGTTGAGCTTGACGGGCATGCCGTCGACCTCGATATGGTCGCGGTCGACGTCGACCTTGGTGCCCAGTTCGGTCGCGACCTGGCCGTTGACGGTCACGCGGCCGGCGGTCATCAGGTCCTCCGAGCCACGGCGGCTCGCCACGCCCGCGCGCGCCAAAAAGCGCTGCAGGCGCATGGTGTGCGGATAGACGGGCTGGGCGTCGGACTTGTGCACATCCGCGTTGGGCGCCGCAGCGCCGGTGCGCATCTCCCCTGTCTCGTTAGTCTTCGTCATGCGTATCCTCCGCAGTGTCGTCGGTGGACAGCGTTTCCTCGCCGCCGACTGCCTCGACATCATCAATATCGGTATCGAGCAGCTCACGTTCTTCGTCCAGATCCTCAGCCTGCTCCTCGAGCGTGGACTGAATGCTGCGGCCGCTCAGGCGCTCGCGGATAAATTGACGTGACTGCTCGTCGGGGGCAAACTGCTCCAGATCGGGAAGGTCGCGGGTGGAGCGCAGACCGAACTTCTCCAAAAAGGCGTTGGTCGTGCCGTAAATGATGGCCTGACCGCGCTGGGGGTCGCGGCCGAGCTCGCGCACCAGGCCCTTGTCAACGAGCGACGCAATGACACCGTCGGAGTTGACGCCGCGGATGCCCTTGACCACCTCGCGCGTCACGGGCTGGTGATAGGCGATCACGGCCAGGGTCTCGAGTGCCGCCTGCGACAGTTTTTGCGTGTCCCAGCTCAACACATAGGCCTCGACCACGTCGTGATATGCGGGATGCGTAAACAGGCGCCAGCCGCCGGCGACCTCGCGCAGCTGAAAGCCGCGGTTGGCCTCCTCGTACTCAACTTTGAGCTCGGCGAGCAGCGATGCGCATTCGCCGGGGGCGATATCCAGCGCACCAGCCAGCGCGGGCGCGCTCACCGGATCGCTCGACACCAGCAGGAGCGCCTCCAAGGCGCCTTTGAGGCTATTTGTCTCCAGCGGGGAAAGGGTTGACATGGTTGCCGCTCCTATTCGGTGAGCTCGGGGCCCTCGCCGGGTACGTAGGCCTCGGCGCCCTCGACGCGGTTGATGCGGATGGTTCCAAAGATTTCGTCCTGGCTCAGGGTGAGCGAGCCACGCTTGGTGAGCTCCAGCATGGCCAGGAAAGTGACGACGAGCTGCTCGGTGGTGGCGTCGCCGTCCAACAGCTCGCGGAAAGTGCAGGTTTGGTGCGCCATGGTAAAGCGGTCGACCGAGGCCACCGTCAGGTCGAGCGGCACGCGATGCGGCGCCACGTGCTCGGCCTCCAGCAGGAAGGTCTGTCGTTTGCCATCCAGGTCGGCACAGATAACGGCCAGACCGCGCAGGGTAATGCCGGCCAGATAGTCGGGCATTAGGCCCAAGAACTCGGGGTCGGGGCCGGCCACGCGCGGATGCATGCGGCTTTCGGCCTGCATGCGCGCACCGAGGGCCGCAGCCGCGCCTTTAAACTGCTTGTAGGCAATCAGGCGCTGGATCAGGACCTCACGCAGCGCGTCGCCGTCAAGCGTGCTGAGCTCCTCGAGGTCTTCGTCGAACTCGTCATCGTCGTCATCGACTTTGCGCGGGGCCTCCTGCGGCACCAGAGAGGCAGCCTTGATGTCCAAAAGGGTTGCCGCGACCAGCAAAAAGTCGCTTGCTACGTCCAGGTCCAGCGCCTCGATGCGCTCGGCCTCGGCAAGGTACTGCTCGGCCACCTCGCTGATCGAGATGGCACCGATATCTACTTTTTGGCGGGTTACCAGCTGCAGCAGCAGGTCGAACGGTCCGCTGTAGACCTGCGTCGACACGCGATACGACATCTTCGACCTCCTTTGACGGCGCCTTCGCGGCGCGGTTTGGGTGCATGCTGCGACCGTTTTACACGGACGACCTGTAAGTTTACCTTAGATGCCGGCGATTGCGAAGTTGAGCAGCTGCTCAGCAAGCGGATACACGGTAACGTCGAAATAGCGGCCGATTACATCGATGCCGGTCCACATAGGCAGCAGGTATAGAACCAGGATGAGTATGGGCATAGCGTATTGCTGCATGCGGTAATAGTTGTTGAGCGCCTTGCCCTTGAGGAAGGGCACGATGATCGACGAGCCATCAAGCGGCGGAATCGGAATGAGGTTAAAGAACGCGAGCGACAGGTTGACCACGATAAACGTGGCGCCGAAGTTCATAATTTGGGACGCCACGGCAAAGGACATGCTGGCGTAGAGATTGCCGTACGTTACGTGCATGAGGGCGGCCGCGAGGCACGCGAGTGCGATATTCGATGTGGGGCCGGCTACGCTCACCAGGACCTCGTCGCGCTTGGGGTGCTTGAGGTTGTTGAGATAGACGGGCACGGGCTTGGCGAAGGCGAACACGGGACCGCCTGCGGCGAGCATGAGCAGCGGCAAGATGATGGTGCCAAACGGGTCGATATGGTTGAGCGGGTTGAGCGAGACGCGGCCGCGCGAGCGAGCCGTTTTGTCGCCGAGCGCCCAGGCTGCGGCGGCGTGCGCGCTCTCGTGGATCACGATGCCAACGATGACGGCAACGGCACTGGCGAGCAGGTTCATGATGTAGCTGCTGGACATAACGCTCCCCTAGCGGACGCGGCGCGAGGCGCGCGTGAGCAGGTAGTCAATTACAAACAGGATCACAGCGACGATAGCATAATCCAGGCGGAACACACCGCCAAAAGGCGACGTGATGACGCCGTAGCCGGCGATGGCGCTCGGCAGTGCACGCGAAAGCTCAACGACAAAGCCAACGATCTGCAGCTTGGCGGTGAGGCCGCTAAAGCACAGCAGCACGGTCATCGCGCTCATAAAGATGCCGCAGATGCGACAGGCCGTGGCGATGATGCTCATCGCCACGGCGGTGGCCTTACGAGAGTTCACGCGCGGTCTCCTCTTCGATCTGGGTGGAAAGCTCCAGCCATTCATCCTCGAGCTTGGGCAGCTCTTGCTTAAGGCCGTTATATTCCCCCAGCGCGGCATTGAACTTGTCCTGATCGGCATAAAGCTCTTCGCTTGCCATCAATTCCATAAGCTCGTCATAGCGGGCGCGCTTTTTGTCGAGCTCCGTCTCGATCTTCTTAAGCTGGTTGCGCACGCCCTTGAGCTTTTTGTTGAGCGCAGCGCGGGCCTGGGCCTCGGCGCGCTTTTGCTCCTTGGTCTTTTTGCCCTCGGCAGGTTTAGGCGCCGCGGCGGGGGTGTCGGCCTGGGCGGCGCTGGCTTTGGTGGACTTGGCCGCGGCAGGCGCGCTCTCCCCTGCGGCCTCGGCGGCGGCGCGGGCTGCGAGATCCTCGCGCTTGTAGAGGTAGTAGTCGTAGTCGCCGTCGTAGACCGTGACCTTGCCATCGCGTATGTCGATCACGCGGTTGGCAACGGCGCGTACCAGGTGCTCGTCGTGGCTGATCAGCACGATGGTACCAGGGAAGTTTTGCAGGGCATTCTCGAGCATGTCCACCGAGTCGATGTCCAGGTGGTTGGTGGGCTCGTCCAGGCACAGGAGAGCCTCGGGGGCCACGAGCATCTTTGCCAGGGCCAGACGCGCCTTTTCGCCACCGGAGAGGACGCGGACCTGTTTTTCGATTGCATCGTTGTCGCTAAACAGGAAGGCGCCCAGCAGGCTGCGCTGCTGCGGCACGGTCCACTTGGGCGTGACGGTGTCGATCTCTTGCAGGACGGTGTTGGACTCGGTCATGCCCTCGAGCGCATGCTGGGCATAGTAGGCGACGCCGACGTTGGTTCCCAGGTCGCGGGTGCCAGTGGTGGGCGGCTCCAGACCGGCGAGGATCTTCATGAGCGTGGACTTGCCGGCGCCGTTAGGGCCGACGAGTGCCACGTGCTCGCCGCGGTAGAGCTTGAGGTCGATGTCGCTGTAGATGTGCTTGTCGCCGTAGGACTTGGATACACCCTCGAGGCCCACGACCATGTCGCCGGAGCGCGGTGGATCGGGGAACTTAAAGTCGATGTGCTTGTGACCCTCGGGCAGGATGACAAGCTCCTTTTTGATCTGCTCGATTTTGCGGATGCGCTCCTGGGCCTGGGCTGCCTTGGTGGGCTTGTAGCGGAACTTATCGACGAAGACCTGCATGTGGGCGATGTCGCGCTCCTGGGCGGCGCGCTTGGCGCGCATCTGCTCCAGGTTGTCCTCGCGCTGCTTGAGGTAGCTGCTGTAGTTGCCGGTGTAGGTGGTTACGCGACGGTTTTCGAGTGCGGCGACGTGGTCGACGCAGGCGTCCATGAAGGCGCGGTCGTGGCTGACGATGAGCACGGCGCCGTCGTAGTTGGCGATAAAGCCGCGCAGCCACTGGACGCTTTCGAGGTCCAGGTGGTTGGTGGGCTCGTCGAGCAGCAGCAGGTCGGGGTGGCGCAGGAAGAGCTTAGCAAGTGCGATGCGCATCTGCCAGCCGCCCGAGAACTCGGAGCACGGGCGCTCAAAGTCGGCGACCTTAAAGCCCAGGCCGGACAGGATCTTGCGAGCGTTGCTCTCGAGCTCGTAGCCGCCCAGGTGCTCAAAGCGGTCCTGGACCTGGCCGTACTCGTTGAGGAGCGCGTTGACGTCCTTCCCCTGTTCGG
>CABVDJ010000033.1 GCA_902497025.1 uncultured Collinsella sp.
TCCCTCGGGAAACTTCGCGAAGCCCAGTTCCCGAGGGAAAGGCTCAGCCGCCACCACACAGACCGCAGGGACGGGAGCAGCTATACTACTCTCAGTAGTTAAAGGTCGCGGATTCGCCGCGTCACCGCTCTCAACAGGAGGTCTTTGTTTATGGCAGATCAGAAGCCGGTTGTCGGGATCATCATGGGCTCCAAGTCCGATCTGGGCGTTATGGAAGGTTGCACCGCCGAGCTCGAGGCACTGGGCGTGCCCTATGAGCTCGTGATTGCGAGCGCGCACCGCACGCCGGCGAAGGTCCATGAGTGGGCCTCGACTGCTGCCGACCGCGGCATCAAGGTGATTATCGCTGCTGCCGGCAAGGCTGCTCACCTGGGCGGCGTCGTGGCTGCGTTTACGCCGCTGCCGGTCATCGGCGTGCCTATGAAGACGAGCGATCTGGGTGGTATGGACTCGCTGCTGTCGATGGTGCAGATGCCTTCGGGCGTGCCCGTTGCCTGTGTGGCCATCAACGGTGCCAAGAACGCTGCCATTTACGCCACGCAGATCCTGGGCGCCTGCGACCCCGAGTACCGCAAGGTTATCGAGAAGATGAAGCAGGAGATGGCTGACGCCTAAGCGCTCTGCCAGTCCATTTGCAGCATAAGGAGAGCCATGTCCGACTATCAGGGAAAGCGTTTTTCGGCTTCTCGGATTTCCGATCCAGCCAAGTCGGGAGCAGCCCGCGCGCCGCAGCAGGGTCGGACATCCTCTCCTCAACAGCCGCGCGCGCCGCGCCCCGTGACGCCGGCGAAGCATCGCCGTCAGGATACGCCTGCTGCATATCGCCCTTCGTCATACAGTACGGCCAAGAAGTCACCTCGCTCTTCGGCGCATACCGCGCCATCGAGCTATACCGAGCCGCCGCGCAAAAAGCGCCGCTCCGTCATTCCCATTCTGCTCATCATCATCGGCATTGGCCTGATCGTTGCTGCGGCCGCCATCTTTATCAACGCGCAGATTGGCTACAAGCAGGCGAGCGAGTCGTATCAAAAAATCGAAAAGCAATATGTGAGCGACAAGGACGCCAGTGGCGTGCCAATTGTCGACTTCAATGCGCTGGCCCAGACAAATCCCGAGGTTGTGGGTTGGATTTACGCGCCCGGCACCAACATCAACTACCCCGTGGTGCAGACCAACAACAACTCCAAGTACCTCAACACGCTGTTCGACGGTACGGCCAATGCCTCGGGAGCCATCTTCCTGGATAGCGACGACAACGCGCCGGGCATGGTGGATCAGCAGACCACGATTTACGGTCATCATATGAACGACGGTTCGATGTTCAACGTGATTTCGGATACGACCGATCAGGCGACGTTCGACAGCATGGAATACGTGTACTACATCACGCGTGATGCGACGTATAAGTTGCGCCCGCTGGCGACCAAGGTGGTCGAGGACACGTATGCCAAGGCGCGCACGCCCAACTTTGAGGGCGATGACGGACTGAAGAATTACCTGTCCGAGATGCTCGACGGCGCCTCGGCCGTGGCGAGCGATGCCACCGATCGTGCCGCTTCGGCAACCAAGATCGTAACGCTTGTGACCTGTCGCTCACTGTCATTTAGCAATACGCGCGCCGTCATGGTGCTCACGCCGGTCGAGGAATAAAGTGTCCGGGAGCCCCGTCCCAAAAAGACTACCCTGGAAATCCAAAGGAGAAATGATGCTTGAAAGCGGCAAATCGATGCCTTCGGTTGATGCTTGGCTGCGCGAAGCCAAGGCCGATGTTTCGGCGGCTGATTGTGGGATGTACCTGACACACAATGGCGTGGTGCGTGCGACGCCTAAGTCCGAGGTGCGTGGGGTCGAGACAAATGGTGTGGCGCCTGGACATAAGGTGGGCGGCATGGTGTTCGGCTTCGATGCCGATAAGGTGCAGGCTGCTATCGAGGCAACGCGCGCGATGCCGGGTATCGGCTATGTGCGCGTGTGGCTGGCGAGCGGCGAGCTCGCCGTGGGCGATGACATCATGCTCGTACTCATTGGCGGGGACATTCGCCCGCATGTGGTCGACGCACTGCAGGCGCTCGTCGGTACCATCAAAAATGAGTGTGTGAGCGAGGTCGAGCGCGAGGCATAGGACTTTGCGATCAATTCGAGTCCATCTACAGCAAAAGCCCGCTGGCAGTTCAATTAGTCTACCAGCGGGCTTTTCTGTGCGTTGGAAAATCTCGGCATTGCGTGGCGCTACACGCGCGTCGCATCCTTGGGGCTCATGGTCATGCTCTGGAAGCGGTTCTCCATGTAGTCGTTATCGAAGTACTTGCCGTAGAACTGCGCGACGGGAATATCCGGCTCCGTGCCGTTGACGCGCTGGTACCAGTAGTCGAGCGACTGTAGCGTCATGACGCCGTCGACCAGCATAATGACGGTAAAGATGACGGTAGCCGAGTAACGGCTCTTCCACGGAATCATGTTGATGAGCTTGAGCAGCCTCGGCAGCAGCAGCTTGATCCAGATAAGGCCACCCAGGCCCCACAGGCAGGCAAAGCCCGTGCAGGTGCGTCCGCCCGTAAGGACGGCGAGTGGGTCGGGCATGCCGAACAGCTTCATGTGCGAGTAGCTCCACGAGACCACGCCAAATGAGGTCTGCATAAACCAGCCCACGAACACCTCAAAGCTCGCGCCGAGCACAGCGCTTACCAGGAAAATGATGATGGGGTTCTTTTTATAGAAGCGGTTGAGCGCCATGGTCATGAGCACCGCGCCAAATCCGTAGATGGGGCTAAAGGGGCCAAATAGCATACCGGCCCGGTCCTGATAGACGCCGGGATCGACGACGACCATATGCCAGACTTCCTCGAGAATGAGACCTAACACGCTGCAGACGAGGAATACCCAGAACAGGTTGAAGTAGTTGAGTTTGATGTAGCCCTCGCCGGTTTCATCGCGGCCGAGCATGCCCTCGGCGGCGGCGTCGCGGTCGAGCATCTCCTGTAGGCGGCGCTGCAGTTCGCGCTCCTGGCGAAGCGTAGGGTCGACGGTTGCCGAAAGCGCGATGAGGATACCGAGCTGAATAGCGGGACGAAGCAAGAAGAGCCCGATACCCTGGAGCATCACGTCGACCAAAAGCTCGACGACGGTGAATGCAATAAGGATGTAGGACAGGCGGGCGGCGTTGCGGCGCTGGTTTTTGATAAGGTCCAGGCCAAAGATGATCAGGATGACGGCACTTGCCGCAGAGAGCATGATGCCGGCGACAATGAGTCCAACCGAGACCAGCATATTGTCGCCGAGCTTGGCGGCGGCGTTGCCGTTAATGAGCGCGGTGATGACCTGCCACATAAAGGCGGCGACCGACGGGAGTGTGCCCACGCCGGACAGGATGCACAGGACGGCGTACACCTTAATGATGAGGGGAATCTTCTTGACCTCCGTGGCGCTGGGGACGCTGGGGTCGAGTCCGTTTCGATCCATACAGAACCTTTCTCGCTTTGTCCTAGATTACAAGGATACGCCGCCGACCTGCCAAAAGACAGGACGAACGTCCCAATTGCAACAATGCAACCCTCAACGGTGGACGCGGCGGCCATCTGGGGGCGTGGGCGCTTGCACTGGACAGACCAATAAAATGTTAGGCCGCAAAACGGATTATTAGCTCGGTGGGCTTTTAAAAAGCGCTGCTCATGCGCGGGGGAGCGCGTCGCGCCGTGCGTATAATAAGGCGGGTAACGCCAAAATACGAGGCTCTGAGGGGATGCCATGTCTCAAGAAACCATCCGCGCGGCCGAGCGTGCCGCGGGACAGGTGAACGCCATGTCGACGTATGATCCGGACTCTGACCAGCTGCATGAGGAATGCGGCGTTTTTGGTGTCTGGGCGCCCGATCGCGACGTGGCTCGACTGACGTACTTTGGCCTGCGTGCACTGCAGCACCGTGGCCAAGAATCGGCGGGAATCGCTGTTGGTGACGGCGGTACGGTTATGGTCCGCAAGGATCTGGGCCTGCTCGACCGCGTGTTCTCCAATGCCGACTTGTCGACGCTCTCCGGTCAGCTGGCCGTGGGTCATGTGCGCTACGGCACCGCCGGCGCCAAGAGCTGGGAAGCCTCTCAGCCGCACCTCTCTACCATCAATAGCGTCATTATCGCGCTCGCGCACAACGGCACCCTCGTCAACACCGACGAGCTGCGCCGCCAGCTGATTGAGCTGGGCGTGCCGTTCCTCTCCAACTCGGATTCCGAGGTCGCGACCAAACTCATCGGCTACTTTACTCAGCGTACAGGCCATCTGCGCGAGGGCATTCGCAAGACCATGGAGCTCGTGCGCGGCGGCTACGCCATGACGCTCATCAACGAGCAGGCGCTCTACGCATTCCGCGATCCGCACGGCATTCGCCCGCTCGTGCTGGGCAAGCTGGTGGACGAGGGCCTGGACCAGGCCGATGCCGCATCCGTTTCGCAGCTGCCGTCGCAGGACGGCGCCGCGACGGTCGACGCCACCACCCATGTCACCCGCGCCGGCGGCTGGGTCGTCGCCTCCGAGACTTGTGCGCTCGATATTGTGGGCGCCGAGTACGTCCGCGACGTCCGTCCCGGCGAGATTTTGCGCATCAGCGCCGAGGGCCTTGTGTCCGAGCAGGGCGTGCCTGCCGCCGAAGAGCCTGCTAACTGCATCTTTGAGCAGGTTTACTTCGCTCGCCCCGACTCCATCATGAACGGCAAGAGCGTCTACGCCTGCCGTTACGATATGGGTCGTCAGCTGGCACATGAGGAGCCCGTCGAGGCCGACCTGGTCATCGGCGTGCCCGACTCCGGCCTGCCGCCCGCGGAGGGGTATTCGCACGAGAGCGGTATTCCCTTTGGCGAGGGCCTCATCAAGAATCGTTATGTGGGCCGTACGTTTATCGAGCCCACGCAGGAGCTGCGAGCCATGGGCGTGCGCATGAAGCTCAATCCGCTGCGCGACAACATCGAGGGCAAGCGCCTGGTCGTCATCGACGACTCCATCGTCCGCGGTACCACCATGGTGCAGCTCGTCAAGATGCTGCGCAACGCCGGCGCCAAGGAGATTCATATCCGCATCAACTCGCCCGAGGTCATCTGGCCGTGCTTCTACGGTATCGATACCGACGTGCAGTCGCAGCTTATCAGCGCCAACAAGACGGTCGACGAGATTTGCGAGTACATTGGCGCCGATTCGCTGGCCTTCCTTTCGGTCGAGGGCCTGCTGAAGGTCATGCCCAAGGGCGGTTACTGCGATGCGTGCTTTACCGGACGCTACCCCGTGGCGATTCCCGAGAGCTTTGGCCGCGACAAGTTTATGGAGGGCTTTAAGCCCCGCAACCTGGACAAGCCGCTGCACTTTGACGACGACGCCGTGGTCGAGAAATACGACGACCGCAGCTGGGAAGAGGAGCACGGCGAGGCCTAAAGCCTGCCATGTAGGGACAGGTTTATTTTGGTAGGTTTTACCTGCTGTTTTGTTGATATGACGGCGCGTGCCGTTATGGCGTGCGCCGAAATGAACGCAACTATGAGCACCGTTTGGCGCCTGTGCGGCAAACGGTAGTGGGAGAGGAAGGCTCAGATGAGCGACAGCAAGCATGTGACGTACGAAGACGCCGGCGTCGATACCGCCGAGGGCGGCCGCGCCGTCGACGCTATTAAGCAGATGGTCAAGGACACCAACCGCCCCGAGGTCATCGGCGGCATCGGCGGCTTTGGTGGCCTGTTCTCGGCCGCCGCGCTTAAGGATATGGAAGACCCGATCCTGATCAGCGGCACCGACGGCGTGGGCACCAAGCTCGTGCTCGCCCAGATCATGGACCGTCACGAGACGGTGGGCCAGGACCTGGTCGCCATGTGCGTCAATGACATTTTGGCTTCGGGCGCCGAGCCGCTGTTCTTCCTGGATTACGTTGCCATCGGTCACATTGAGGCCGAGCACATGGCAAAGATCATCAAGGGCGTGGCCGACGGCTGCAAGCTCGCGGGCTGCGCGCTCGTGGGCGGCGAGATGGCCGAGCACCCGGGTGTCATGGCCCCCGCCGATTACGACCTCGCTGGCTTTACCGTGGGCGTCGTCGACCGTCCCAAGATGCTCGACCCCGCGAACGTTCGCCCCGGCGATGTGATCCTGGGCCTGCCCTCCACCGGTGTGCACTCCAACGGATACTCACTCGTGCGCAAGGTTATCGGTGTCGACGGCATCAAGCCGGGCACGCCCGAGGCTGCTGCTAAGGCCGAGGAACTGAGCCGTCCGCTCGAGGAGCTCGGCGGTGCTTCGCTGGCCGACGCTCTGCTGGCTCCCACGCGCATTTATGTGAAGCCGATTCTTGAGCTGCTGCGCGGTGGCGCTCCGGTGCACGCGATTGCCCATATCACCGGCGGCGGCATTACCGAGAACCTCAACCGCGCGCTGGCCGACGACGTCGACGCCGTGGTCACCCGCAACGGCGCCGAGATGGGCTGGGATGTTCCGCCCGTCATCACCTACGTGTCGCGCCAGGCCGAGCTCGCGCCCAACGAGGCATGCAAGACCTTCAACATGGGCGTCGGCCTGTGCCTGATCGTCGCTCCCGAGGACGAGGCTGCCGTGACCGAGGCACTGGTCGCGCTAGGCGAGAAGCCGTTCCGTGTGGGCGAGTGCGTCGAGGGCTCCGGTAAGGTCGTGTACTCCGATGAGCGCTAACGAGCAGATGGCTGATGCCGAGGGCCTGGGCTTTGTGCCCTATACCCGTCCGACCGGTACCGATACGGCTGAGCCGCTCAAGATCGGCGTGCTTATCAGCGGTTCGGGTACCAACCTGCAGGCGCTGATCGACCTGATTGCCGCCGGCAAGCTCAACGCTTCGATTGAACTTGTGGTGTCGAGCCGTCCTTCGGCCAAGGGCTTGCAGCGTGCCGAGCGTGCGGGCATCCAGACACTCACGCTGTCCAAGGATGTCTACGCCGACCCCATCGCTGCTGACGAGATCATCGCGCATGAGCTGCTTGAGCGCGGCTGCGAATATGTGGTCATGGCCGGCTACATGCGCATGGTGCATACGCCGCTGCTGGCGGCGTTTCCCAACCGCGTGGTCAACTTGCATCCGGCGCTGCTGCCGAGCTTTACCGGCGCGCATGCGATCGACGATGCCTTTGCGCGCGGCGTCAAGGTGACCGGTGTGACCGTGCATTTTGCCAACGAGATCTACGACAACGGCCCCATCATCGCCCAGCGTGCGCTGGCTGTCGAGGAGGGCTGGGACGTCGACACGCTCGAGGAGCACATCCACGCGATCGAACATGTGCTGTATCCCGAGGTCGTGCAAATGCTCGCCGACGGCCGCGTTCACGTGCTGGAGAGCGGCAAGGTCGCAATTGATGCGCCTCGCGGCTAGTGGCGCACAGTACAATTTAGCCGAGTAGTCAGGGTGGTCATTGGCGCCAAGGCGCAAGTGGCCACCCTTTGTTTTTGGCAGTCATTGGGGACGGTCTTTAACGACTAGTCATTCAAGAACGTCGCAGGTGACTAGGTGAGAGAGGTGAGCGCATGGCGGATAACGAAGCGCTGTTTACGCCTGAGCTGGTGTTTTTTGATTGGGAGTGTGCGACGCCGGATGAGGCGTTTGCGCGGCTCGAGGGTGAGCTTGCCCCACGCGGCTACATTGCCGAGGGTTGGCTCAACGCCGTCCGCACGCGCGAGGACGCTTATCCCACGGGTCTCGCTATGCCGGCGGCAAACATCGCCATTCCGCATACCGATCCGGGATTTGTGGTCAAGCCCTATATCGCTGTGGTAAAGCCCGCCGCACCTGTGACGTTTAACGCGATGGCGGGCATGGGCGCCCCCGTGCCGGCGCAGATCATCGTCAATCTGGGTATTGCCGAGCCGGGCGGCCAGGTCGAGGCTCTGCAAGCGCTCATGAATATCTTTATGGATGCCGATGCCGCAGCCGATGTACTCGGCCAAACCACGTGCCAAGGCATGGTAGACGCCATCCGCCGCCACTTTTAGGGCCGGCACTTGGGGAGTGTCCCTAACTGCCGGCAGAAAAGGAACGTCCCTAACTGCCAACTGCCAGACTTGTCCCCTTTGCACCAAAATGGTGCAGATTAACCTGTCCCCAATGCACCAAGCGTGCCGCGGGGGCTGCGTTGTGACACAATGGCGTTTGTTCGATTCGTTATGCGAAAGGCCAACTATGGCAAATAAGAAAAAGAACTCCGAGGCCGCGCCGACGCCCGAGCAGCAGGCCCGCGCTGCCTCCAGCTCTCGCAAGAAGCAGCGCAAGACGTACGTGTCTAAGACCGTCAAGATCGTCTTGGTGGTCATCGGCGTGCTGGCGATGCTGCTTTCCGTCTCGGCGATGGCGTGCTCCGGCCTTATGTCGCAGGCCGAGGACACCTCGGGCTACAAGCTGACCGGCGGTGTTGCTGCAACTATCAACGGCACCAACCTCACCGAGGACACCGTGACCAAGCAGATCATGAGCATGCGCACGTCCTACGGCTACACCAAGGACAAGGACTGGGCGCAGTATCTGGTTGACAACGACCTGACACCCAAGAAGTATCGCAAGCAGCTCATCGATTCCTACACGCAGCAGATTCTGCTTCAGCAGGCGCAGAAGGAAAACGGCGTGACGGTGTCGGACGAGGAGGTCGAGAAGGCTTGGAAGGACGCGTGCAAGAGCGCAGGCGGCGCCAAGACTTTTAAGGAGACTCTCAAGACCTACGGCTACACCGAGGACACCTACAAGGATTCGCTCAAGGAGAGCCTGGCGCAGCAGAAGCTCAAGGATGCCGTGGCACCCACCAGCAAGCCCAAGGACAGCGAGATTGTCGATTACATCAATGAGAACCTGTCCAACTACAACGATGCCCGTCGTTCGTCGAATATCCTGATCAAGGTCGATTCTGACGCTTCCGACGAGGACAAAGCTGCCGCCAAGGCCAAGGCGCAGGAGTGCCTGGACAAGATCAACTCCGGCGAGTTGAGCTTTGAGGACGCCGTGGAGCAGTACTCCGATGACACCGGCTCCAAGGACAAGAAGGGCGATGTTGGCTGGGACAAGCTCACTACCTTCGTCGACAGCTACCAGGCGGCGCTCGAGGGGCTCAACAAGGGCGATGTGAGCGACGTCGTCGAGTCGACCTATGGTTATCACATCATCAAGTGCACTGACTACTTCCATGTCGATAATCAGGTCGATGACATTAAGCAGGTGCCCAAGGACATCGAGAAGTACGTCTCCAACGTGGTGAAGACGCAGGCGGCAAGCACCGCGTACAGCGAGTGGCTGGAGCAGTACAAGAAGGATGCCGACATCACCGTTAACCCCATGCCCAAGGACGTGCCGTACAACGTCAGTCTGAAGGGCGTCACCAAGAGCTCGACCGACAATTCGTCGACGACCAAGTAATCATGGGACGGTGCTCGCGCGAGTGCCGCCCGCACTATTGAGGAGGATTTGCAGATGACCAACGAAGAGCTGCAGAAGGAAATGATCGCGGCCATGAAGGCCAAGGACAAGGTTCGCCTGTCCATCATTCGCCAGGTTAAGGCCGAGGTGAAGAACATCGAGGTCAACGAGCGTCGTGATGTGACCGAGGAAGACGTCAACAGCATGATCAAGCGTCTGATTAAGCAGACGAGCGAGACGCTGGAGATGTCCATTAAGGCCGGTACTGACCAGGAGCGTACCGACAACCTGACCGAGCAGGTCAAGATTCTGGAGAGCCTGCTGCCCGCGCAGGTTTCGGGCGAGGAGCTCGAGGCTCTGGTCGAGCAGGTCATCGCCGAGCTGGGCGCAACGTCCAAGAAGCAGATGGGCCAGGTTATGGGCGCACTCGGCAAGGCCACCGGCGGCAACTTTGATAAGCCTGCCGCGGCAAAGATCGTCGGCGCAAAGCTGGCTTAAGGGCTGGCCGACACATAGCCGATGCTGAGGGGCGTGACCATTGCGGTCGCGCCCTTTTTTGTTGGCCGATGAAGGGCGCCTCCCCTGGCTGGTCATTGGGTGCTCATTGGGGACAGACTTAAATGAGTGCCCAATGAGCAGGCACTCATTTAAGTCTGTCCCCAATGAGTGGGTTAAAGGTTGCGGGTTCTTTACGGGAATGTAGTGTGGGCTGCGGAAACGCGGTTCTTTCCGTACAATAGTTCAACTCGTGTAAACGCAGGGAAGGGACATTCATGGCAGACATGATCGAGATCAAGCATCTCAACAAGTACTTTGGCGACCTGCATGTGCTCAAAGATATCAATCTCACCGTCAAGCGCGGCGAGAAGCTCGTAATGATCGGGCCTTCCGGCTCGGGTAAGTCGACGCTCATCCGTTGCGTCGATTATCTGGAGGAGCCCACGTCGGGCGAGGTCGTCATCGACGGTACGCCGCTCACCAAAAAGAATCACCTGGAGATGGCTCGCAAGTACAGCTCCATGGTGTTTCAGCAGTTCAACCTGTATCCCAACATGACGGTGCTGGGCAACCTGACGCTCGCACCCATCAAGCTGCAAAAGAAGAGCAAGGAGGAGGCGACCGAGATCGCCATTGCCGCGCTCAAGCGCGTCGGCATGGCGCATAAGGCCGGCGAGTATCCGCAGAATCTCTCGGGCGGTCAGCAGCAGCGCATCGCCATCGCCCGTGCCCTGTGCACCAAGCAGCCCATCATCCTGTTTGACGAGCCGACCTCGGCGCTCGACCCCGAGATGGTCCAGGAAGTCTTGGACGTTATGATTGAGCTCGCGCAGGAGGACATCACCATGATCTGCGTGACGCACGAGATGGGCTTTGCGCGCCAGGTGGCCGACCGCGTCATCTTTATGGAGGACGGCCGCATCCTGGAGGAGGGCACGCCCGAGCACTTCTTCGATAACCCCGAGAACCCGCGCTGCCGCGAGTTCCTGTCCAAGATTCTGCACTAGGTGCGGTGATGGACATGACGGATATGACGAGGGCGGCCGTGTCGCGCCGTCACTTTTTGCAGCTGGCGGGCGCCGGCATGCTTGCGCTGACGGGGACCGCGCTTGCCGGTTGCGGCAACTCCACCAGCAGCGAGGGCTCCGACAAGGGGTCCAAGCTTGCGGCCATCAAGTCGCGTGGCCATCTGAATGCCGGCGTTAAGAAGGACGTTCCCGGCTATGGCTATTACGACACCGCCAAGGGCCGCTTTGAGGGCATGGAAGTTGATTTGTGCTACCAGATCGCTGCTGCCGTCTTTGGCGTGAGTTACAAGGAGGCCCGCGCCCAGGAGCTTGTCGAGTTTACCGATGTAACGCCCAAGACGCGCGGCCCGCTGATCGATAACGGCCAGCTTGACGTGGTCGCGGCGACCTACACCATCACCGACGAGCGCAAGAAGAGCTGGGATTTCTCGACGCCGTACCGCACCGACTACGTGGGACTCATGGTCAAGAAGCGTTCGGGCTTTACCTCGATTGAGGACCTGGACGGCAAGGTCATCGGCGTGAGCCAGGGTGCTACCACGCAGGGCCTGATCGAGCAGATGATCAAGGACAACGGCTTTAGCTGCAAGCCCGAGTTTAGGGCCTTTAGCGGCTACCCCATCATCAAGAGTTCGCTCGACGCCGGCAATATCGATGTCTTTGCCATGGACCGCTCCACGCTGGCCGGTTACATGAACGAGACCGTTGAGCTGCTGCAGCCCGAGGTCAAGTTTGGCGAGCAGGGCTACGGCGTGGCGACCAAGAAGGGCTGCGACCTTTCGGCCGTGGTCGATCAGGTGATTTGCGATCGCCTGGCCGACGGTTGGCTCGACCAAGAGGTCAAGACCTGGGGTCTTGTATAGGCGCATCGTCCAAGGAAGGAATCGAATGCTCGAAGGATTATTTGACGCCGACCGTTGGTCGACGACATTTCAAAACATGGGGCCCTTCTGGGAGGGCTTTGGTGTGACGCTACAGGTGGTCGTTGCCGGTCTGCTGCTGTCGCTGGTGCTGGGCACGCTGCTGGGCGTGTTCTCAACCACTCGTTCACGCGTGCTGCGCACCATAAGCCGCGTGTACGTGGAGTTTTACCAGAACACCCCGTTGCCCGTGCAGGTGCTCTTTATGTACATGGCCGGTCCGCAGTTTTTGCAGGCCATAACCGGTGCCGACCAGCCGGTGCGCATCGCGCCGTTCGTGCTGGGCTTCTTGGGTGTGGGCCTGTATCACGCGGCCTACATTTCGGAGGTCATCCGCACTGGTATCGAGGCGGTTCCGCGCGGTCAGATGGAAGCGGCCCAGAGCCAGGGCTTCACCCGTGCGCAGGCGTATTGGTACATCGTGCTGCCCCAGACATTCAAGATCATTCTGCCGCCGCTGTGTAACCAGGCGCTCAACCTGGTCAAGAACACGTCGGTGCTGGCACTTGTGGCCGGCGGCGACCTTATGTACCGTTCCGACAACTTTGTGAGTCTGTACGGTTACCTGCAGGGATACATCGTCTGCTGCCTTATGTACTTTATCATCTGCTTTCCGCTCGCCATGCTGGTGCAGTGGCTCGAGCGCCGCTCCAAGGAGCGTCCGCGCGGCGTGAGCCTGGCCGAGCTGGGGCTCGACAACGTAGAGGAGGCCTAGCGCATGGAAATCTTCAACGCGACCAACCTGCTCTACATTTGGGGCGGCTTTGTTAAGACGATCGAGATCTCGGCGCTGTCGATCTTTTTCTCGCTCATCTTTGGCACGGTGCTGGCGCTCGTTAAAAGCTACGCGCCCCGCCCGTTCCGTATTTTGGTGAGCGCCTATATCGAGTTGTTCCGCTGCACGCCAAACCTGCTGTGGATCCTGTTTATCTACTTTACGGTGCAGGGTTTGGACATTGTGATTTCGACCATCGCCTTTACGCTGTTTACCAGCGCTGTTATGGCCGAGATTGTGCGCGGCGGCCTCAACTCGATTCCGCGCGGCCAGTTTGAGGCAGCGCAGAGCCAAGGCTTTGGCTTCTTTGCCACCATGCGCTACATCATTCTGCCGCAGACGTTTAAGACGATCATTCCGGCGCTGTTTAGCCAGTGCACGACTGTCATCAAGGACAGCTCGTATCTTTCGGGCATTAACGTGGCCGAGCTCATGTACACGGCAAACGTCGTGATGGCCCACGCGATCGACCTGTCGCAGGTGCTTATGCTCTACGGCCTGGTGTTTGCGATGTACTTTGTGCTCAACTTTGGTATCTCGCTGCTGGTCCGAGCGTATCAGCGCCGCATCGTGGCAGCGTAGAATGTGACAAAGGGACTGTCCCTTTGTCACATAGAGAAAGGAATCGCGATGAGCGATCTGGAGAATAAGAAGAATCCTGTGGTCATTACCATCGCGCGCGACTTTGGCGCCGAGGGCCACGAGATTGGTCGCATGCTTGCCGACGAGTTGGGGATTCCGCTGTACGATAACGAGCTGCTGGTACGTGCGTCGCTGCGCGCGGGCGAGTCGCTCGATAAGATGGCCGCCTATGACGAACGTCTGGCCGTTGAGAACATGGCGTTTCTGCCCGACCGCTACGATGCGCGTTCGTACTCGGATAAGTTGTTCCAAAAGATGAGCCAGGTGATTTTGGATTTGGGCGAGACCGAGAGCTGCATTATCGAAGGCCGCCTGTCCGATTATCTGCTTCGCAACAACCCCAACCACATTGCCGTGTTGGTGACCGCTCCCTTTGAGGACCGCGTCGAGATCGTGCGCAAGAAGCGTGGCCTTAACAAAAAGAAGGGCGCCAAGCTGGTCAAACAGCAGCAGAAGGCGCGCGAGGCGTTCTATAAGCGCTACAGTGCCGGCAAATGGAAGATGACGAGCGGTAAGGATATCGTAGTCAACCGCGCCAAGCTGGGCCGCGAAGGCTGCAAGGACGTCATCGCCGCGGCCTACCGCTACAAGGTGGCCCAACTCGAAGGCTAACCGACCAAAACCACCACAAAGGGGACAGGCACCTTTGTGGTGGTGGGACGGCCGGCATAGAAAAAGTCCCCGCCGAGCGTGTGCTCGACGGGGACTTTGCCGTTTAATGGCTAGCGCTGAGGGTGATTACTCGCCCAGCAGGCTCTTGGTGATGGAAGCGGCGGCCTTCTTGCCAGCGCCCATCGCCAGAATGACCGTAGCGGCACCGGTGACGATGTCGCCGCCGGCCCAGATGCGGGGATCGGTGGTCTGGCCGGTCTCCTCGTCGGCGACGATGTAGCCCCACTTGTTGAGCTCCATCTTGCCGCCGATCTTCTTTGCGAAGGGGTTGGCGTTGGTGCCGATAGCCGAGATCGCGACGTCGCAGGGGATCTCCTCGATGGCGCCCTCGATGGGCACCGGGCGACGACGGCCGGACTCGTCGGGCTCGCCGAGCTCCATCTTCTGGACCTTGACGGCGCACACGGAGCCGTCTTCGCCAGCGACAAACTCGAGCGGGGAAACGAGCGGCAGAACCTCGACGCCCTCGGCCTTGGCGTGGTGCAGCTCGGCACGACGGCAGGGCATCTCGTCCTCGGTACGGCGGTAAGCGATGATGGCGTGCTCGGCGCCCAGACGCTTGGCGGTACGGACGGCGTCCATAGCCACGTTGCCGCCGCCAAAGACAACGACGTTCTTGCCGTGCTTGGTGGGGGTGTCGTACTCGGGGAACTTGTTGGCCTTCATCAGGTTCACGCGGGTGAGGTACTCGTTTGCGAAGAAGACGTTGGGCAGGTTCTCGCCGGGGACGTTGAGGAACTTGGGCAGGCCGGCGCCGGTCGCCACGTAGATGGCGTCGAAGCCCTGCTCGAACAGCTCCTCGGCCGTGGCCATGTTGCCCACGACGGAGTTGTACTCAAATTTGACGCCCATGTCCTCCAGGCCGTCGATCTCGCGCTTGACGACTGCCTTGGGCAGACGGAACTCGGGGATGCCGTAGACCAGCACGCCGCCGCCGGTGAAGAAGGCCTCAAAGACGGTAACGTCAAAGCCGTTACGGGCGAGCTCGCCGGCGCAGGTGATGCCGGACGGGCCGGAGCCGACGACGGCGACCTTCTTGCCGTTCTTGGGAGCCATCTTGGGCGTGGAGGCGAGCTCGGGGCGATCACCCAGGAAGCGCTCGAGCTGGCCGATGGCCACGGGCTCGGACTTCTTGCCACGGATGCACTTGCCCTCGCACTGGTTCTCCTGCGGGCAGACGCGGCCGCAGATGGCGGGAAGCATGGAGTCCTCGCGGATGGTATCGAGAGCGCCGCCGAAGTCCTTCGCGCGGATCTGCTCGATAAAGCGGGGAATGTTGATGTTGACGGGGCAGCCCTCAACACAGAACGGCTTCTTGCAGTTGAGGCAGCGCTCGGCCTCGGCCAGCGCCATCTCCTCGGTGAAGCCCTTGTCGACGGGGCGGAAGTCGCAGGCGCGCTCGGCAGCCGGCTCCTCGTTATCGGGGGTGCGGGGCGACTTCATATCGGCAACGAAACGACCGTTAACTAGTGGCATGCGCAGCTCTTTTCCTCATAGGCCTTGAGGGACTCGCCCTCTTCGGAACGGTAAGCGGCCTGGCGGGCACGAAGGTCATCCCAGTCGACCAGGGTGGCATCGAAGTCGGGGCCGTCGACGCAAGCGAACTTGGTCACGCCGCCCACCTCGACGCGGCAGCAGCCGCACATGCCGGTGCCGTCAACCATGATGGGGTTGAGGGACGCGGTGATGGGGGTGTCGTACTTCTGGGCGGTGAGGGTCGAGAACTTCATCATCGGAACGGGGCCGACGCAGAAGACCTGGCTCACGGCCTTGTCCTGCAGCAGGCGCTCCAGCGGAGCGGTGACAACGCCCTGCTCGCCGTAGGAGCCGTCGTCAGTGGTGATGTGGATGTGGTCCTCGTCGAGGAGCTCGCGGAACTGGTCCTCCATGAGCAGGAGGTCCTTGGTGCGGGCGCCCATGATGGCGTGCACCTCGTGGCCGGTCTCGACCAGGTGCTTGGCGACCGGGAAGGCAATTGCCAGGCCGACGCCGCCGCCAATGACGGCGCAGGGGCCCTCGGCCATCTCGGTGGGAACGCCCAGCGGGCCCACGACGTCGCGCAGCGACTCGCCGGCCTCGTAGGTGGAAAGCATCTCGGTGGTCTTGCCGATCACCATGAAGATGAACTCGACCCAGCCCTCGTCACCGTTCCAGCCGGCCAGGGTAAACGGGACACGCTCGCCCGTCTCGTTGGCGCGAACCATGAGGAACTGTCCAGCGTGCGCATGCTTGGCGATTGCAGGCGCCTCGATGCGGAACTTGAACACCTTCTCCGAGAACTGCGTCTTCTCCAGGATCTTATACATAGAACCCCTCTCTTGTTAGGGCCGCCGAACCGTGCCTCCACGGAAATGGACGGTAGCCCGAATAAAACCGTACGTGCACAGGCGTTGTGCAGACATACGGTGCAAATTATACCCTCATGGACATGTCACTTACGTGTGTCTTCGGCGGTTGGGAGCAGGGTTTGTCCACTTTGGCCTACCAAAGGGGGAGAGGTTTATTTTGGTCAGCTTTATCGGGTAAAACGGCAAAGGGGCCAGCCTCGGGTTGCAATGAGGTCGGCCCCCTTTGGGGTGTTGCGTGCATATGGCGGCGCAGGGTTTATTGCGATGCGCTCACTGTGGCGTTTCCGCAGATAAAACCTGCCAAAATAAACCTGTCCCTAAATGGTAGGTTTTAGTGCTTGCCGTTGGCGGAGGCGGCGCCGTTGACGTGGTCGCGGGCATAGACCACGCCGTGCACGATCGCCAGGCCGGCGGCGTCGGCCGCGCGGGCGCAGGTGTCCTGGAAATCCTCGGCCTCGCGGGCGCGCAGCTGCTTAAGAACGTAGTCGGCGACGGCCATCTTGCCGGGAGGGTTGCCGATGCCGGTGCGGATGCGGCTGAAGTCGCGGCTGCCCATCTTGTCGATGATGGAGCGCAGGCCGTTGTGACCGGCATGGCCGCCGCCCACCTTAACACGCACGTCGCCGGCGGGAATATCGAGCTCGTCGTGGATTACGAGCAGCTCCTCGGCCTTGATCTTGTACTCGCGACAGAGCTTGGAGATGGGGCCGCCCGAGGTATTCATGTACGACTGCGGCTTGACCAGCACAATCTGGCGCTTGCCACCCTCTTCCTCAGCATCGTTGATATTGATGAGCGCGACCTCGGCGCCTGCTTGGTTTTTCCAGTACGTGACGCCGGCCTGACGGGCCAGCTCGTCGATTGCCTTAAAGCCGGCGTTGTGGCGGGTCTCGGCATATTCCTCGCCCGGGTTGCCAAGCCCGGCAACCATGCGAATCTTAAGCGGCTGTGCAGCTGCCATATTTGTCCTTCCGTTGATTTGTCGCCTGCTATGGTGAGCGACCCTGTTGCCGCTGTCAAATGGAGGGTAATTGAGGGCGTTTAGGGGCGTTTGGACGGCCGTCGAAATCAGAGGTGGACAGTTAGTTCAGATACGTATAAGTTCTGAGGACTCGAAGTGCTCAATTCAATGCCGATACGTTGTTTCGGAGCTTTAGTTAGTCCATATGGCGCTGTTTTGAAGTCCACCCTGCCTTCAAATAGGGCGAATGGTATAGAGATAGCTGCAAAACAGCCTAATTCAATGTGTCCATCTATACGTATCTGAACTAACTGTCCAGTCCTGTTCGGCGGCGCGCGGGTGATTCGCCGTTTAGACCGGCGCAAGGCCGATTCCGGCCCGCAGAGCGTTGAGCCAAGCGGCCTGACGCTTGCGATAGCCCTTGATACGGTATCGGAATCGGACTCCCGCGAGTCGATGCATCGTTTGGGCGAAGGCTTCGAGTGCAACAAGGTCTTTCATTTGGTCGCGATTGATAACCAGGACGTGGATGCCCATTGCCTTGAGGCCATTATTTCGATTGCCATCGTGGATGCGAGCGTTTTGAAGCTCATGCCCAATTCCGTTGTATTCGTTGTCGACTCCGGCTGCCGGGCAATATAGGTCGCAGATGGCATAGGGGATGCCCGAGGACATGTTGACCGCAAGAGTGTCGAAGTCGATTCGATAGTTGAGTAGCAGGCCTCCCATGGGCAGACTGCAACATCCGAATCCTCCAAAGCGCATGGGCGCTCCGAGAACGGCAAACATTAGGGATTCGGCTGGGGATGCAGATCCGGGTCGGGCAAGTTTGACTGCCGTGCGAAACGATGTGTATGAGCTACTTTTGGCGAAGCGTGCAACCGCCTCAAGCTCTTCGATAGTTGTGGCGGGCTCGCATTTGTAGTGTGCCTGTTCATAGCGGGTTTCGTTCTGTTGCTCGACCACCGACTGGTTGCCCAAGCAATCAAGATCGCCCGTCGCTGCGCAGCCATCGCCCTTGGGCCAGATGTCGTCATGGGCAATGGGGTATGTTGCCCCGGGAGGAAGGGAGTAGGTTCCGAGCAGTTCCATGAGAAGCATCAAGGTTTTGGCGACTGATTCATTTTTGGAACAAAGCATGGCTGTCACGGCAGGAGACGTTGCGTAGATGTCGGCCTCGACGTGCATAATTGCACCTTCAGGAAGAGGAGTGGAGAGAATATGCTGAAGAAGTCGCTTGTCGGGGCGCCTGTTGTCTTCGTTTGAAACGAGAAGATCGAGCAGTTCGGAATCATCTTCATTCCAGGCGTCGAGTATCGAAAGTGCGCCAAAGTCTATCGCGTCATTGTTGGGAATGCAGCCAGCCAAGGCCTGTGCTTGCTGTTCGCTATCAACGGAGTCCCAGGGTAGGGCAGAGTACGCCCGTCGTGCGCGACGAATTGCGCGGAGGGCGGAGAGATGTGAAATCACGGTCGTCATAGCTATAACGTACTAAGTTGGCGGCAGAATGCGACCGCCATACCGTTCTTTTCGCTCAGCGGGGCGCTGCGCGCCATGAACGGCTGGGTGTTATGAAATCGGTGGAATCGGTTGAGGGGATTGCAGGAAATTGAGCTCTGCCGCGAAGGTTGACGATAGCTACTGGACAGTTAGTTCAGATACGTATAAGACGGCGGGTGTTCGAGGCGTTTCTAAGGGCTTTCGAGGGCGATTTGAGGGTAAATATGCGGCGGTCGTACTCGAAAGCGATGAGCTTTGGGCAGTATGGCGTTCGCCGGGGAGCTCAGAAGGCTCAGAACGGCCTTTGGAGCTTTAAAAAAATACGTATCTGAACTAATTGTCCAGGGAAGGTTGTCGAGGGGTAGAAAAAGGGTCGAAAGCGAGCTTCCGACCCTTTAAAAACACCAAAGATGATGAGATGCACGCTGGATTACAGCGCGAAGTCGCCGCCGACGAGCGTGGAGACGGGCTCCTCGTGGTAAACGGCGGAGATGGCCTGAGCGAACTCCTCGGCGACCGAGATGGTCTTGATCTTGCCGCCGACCTCGACGGGAATGGCGTCGGTGACGAGGCACTCGACGATCGGGGCGTCGTTCAGACGCTCGATGGCCGGACCGGAGAAGATGCCGTGGGTGGCGCAGACGTAGATGTCGCCAGCGCCCATAGCCTTGAGCTCCTTGACGTTGGCGCACAGGGTGCCAGCGGTGTCGATCATGTCGTCGTTGATGATGCAGATCTTGCCCTTGATGTCACCGATGATGCCCATGACCTCGGCGGCGTTGTGGCGCGGACGGCCCTTGTGGGCGATGGCCAGATCGCAGCCGAGCATGTCGGACAGCTTCTTGGCGGCCTTGGCGCGGCCCACATCGGGGGAGACGACAACCAGGTTGTCGGTGTCGAAGTGCATGTCGTTGTAGTACTGGCCAAACAGCGGCAGTGCGGACAGGTGGTTAACCGGGATATCGAAGAAGCCCTGGATCTGGCCCTGGTGCAGGTCGAGGGTGATGATGCGGTTGACACCGGCGCGCTCGAGCAGGTTGGCGACGAGGCGGGCGGTGATGGGCTCGCGCGGGCCGGCCTTGCGGTCCTGGCGGGCATAGCCGTAGTGGGTGATAACGGCGGTGATGGAGCGGGCGGATGCGCGCTTGGCAGCGTCGGTGGCGATGAGCAGCTCCATGAGCATGTCGTTGACGTTGCCGCCGGCCACGGACTGAATCAGGAAGACGTCGGCGCCGCGGACGGTCTCGTCGTAGCGGGCGTAAATCTCACCATTGGCGAACTGCTTTAGCGTAAGGCCCGAAAGCTCGACCCCAAGGAACTCAGCGATCTTCTGAGCGAGGGGACGGTTGGAGGAACCGGAATACACGCGGATGGACTTGCGCATATTCTCCGACTTCTCGGGATCATTAATCGGCATTACCCTTCTCCTTTATATCGAATGCCATATAGATGCCTTGTTGCATTGTAACCGCGCGACGGGGTTTATCGAGTCTTGATAACGTCTTTACCGTCAACGGACACGAACCGACCACTCATCCGGTTGCGCAGGTCACGATAGAAAAAGGAGCCGCCCCCATGGGAACAGCTCCTTAGATGCTTGGTAAAACGTTATACCTCGTCGTCCTCGTGCAGACGGCGGCGATAATCGGCGGCCCAGCCCTCAATGTTTACCTGACGGGCACGACCCAGGCCAAGTGCGTCTGCCGGGACCGGCTCGGTGATGACAGAGCCGGCGGCCACAAGCGCGCCGTCGCCGATCTGGGCGGGCGCGACCATCATGGTGTCGGAACCGATGAAGGCGTCCTTGCCGATGACGGTCTTGTGCTTGTGCACGCCGTCGTAGTTGCAGGTGATGGAGCCTGCGCCCACGTTGACGCCGGAGCCCATGGTAGTGTCGCCGATGTAGGACAGGTGCGGCACCTTGGAGCCCTCGCCGATCGTGGACTTCTTGATCTCCACGTGCGTGCCGGCCTTGGAGCCGTCGAGCATGTGGGTGCCCGGGCGCAGGTAGGCGCGCGGGCCGCAGTCGACGCCGTTCTCGATGACGGCCTCGATGGCGATAGTCTCATCGATGGTGCAGCCGCTGCCGACGGTGGTGTCGGTGAGGCGGCTGTTGGGGCCGAGCTGGCACTCCTCGCCCACGGTGACGTGGCCGATCAGGTGCGTCTGCGGCCACACGACGGTGTCGCGGCCGATGGTGGCATCGGGGCCGATCCAGGCCTGCGTGGGATCGATGAACGTGACGCCCTCGGCCATCCAGTGCTCGTTGATGCGGTCGCGCGCGATAGCGGTGAGCTGCGCGAGCTGAATGCGGCTGTTGACGCCCAGGCCGTCGCGGTAGTCATCGCAGTGGAAGATGGAGACCGCCTGGCCGTGACCCTTGAGGATTTCGAGCATGTCGGGCAGGTAGTACTCGGACTGCGCGTTGTCGTTGCCGATCTCGTTAATGTGGGCGGCGAGCTGCGCGCCGTCAAAGGCGTAGCAGCCGGCGTTGCACTCCAGCAGCGTGGCGGCCTGCTCGGGCGTGCAGTCCTTCTGCTCGATGATGCGCTCGATCTGACCATCGGCGCCCAGCTTGATACGGCCGTAGCCGAAGGGGTCGGGCGGGGTCATGGTCATGACGGTGCAGGCGAGCTCGCCGGTAGCGACGGTCTGCGCGAACTTGGCGACGGTGTCGGCGGTGATGAGCGGCAGGTCGCCGTTGAGCACGACGACCGGACCTTCGGCGATGCCGCAGGCCTCGAGCGCGACCTTTACGGCGTGGCCGGTGCCCAGGCGCTCGGTCTGCTCGACGCACTCGACCTTGGTGGCGCTGTTGGCGTAGGCGCCGTCGATGAGGGCGCGCATCTCGTCGGCGTGGCTGCCGATGACGACCACGACGCGGCTGCAGCCGGCCTTGATGGTGGCGTCGACGATCCACTGAACCATGGGCTTGCCTAGAATCTTGTGCGAAACCTTGCAGTGGTTCGACTTCATGCGGGTGCCCTCGCCGGCGGCGAGGATAATTGCGGTTGCGTCCATGTGATCTCCTGTTACGTTATAGAGACGTGTGTTTGGAAACGATACACGGCGCAATATGATACCGCAGGCATATGATGAGCGCGTAACGATTGATGCGCGGCAGCTGAGGCTTGGGCCGGCGGTACGGCGTTTGCGCTGGTTGTGTATGGTGGCGGCGCTGCGGCGTTGACGTTTGAGCGAGGGGATGGGGATGCCCGTGGACAGCATGCGAGAGGAATCGGGCAACGAACCCGTCGCGGCATTTTCGATGTCGCATCCGGCGGTGCCGGCGCTCTACATGGTGCTGACGTTGGGGCTCACCATGTTCTCGATGCAACCGGTGCTGATTGCGCTATCGCTTGCGGGCGGGTTGGCGTACGGGCTTGCGACGCGCGGTGTTGCGCGCACGTTGGGCGCGCTTCGCTGGCAGCTGCCGGTGATTTTGATCATTGCGGTGCTCAATCCGCTGTTTAGTGCATCGGGCTCGACGGAGCTGTTTCGTATTGGCATGCGTGCGGTGTATCTAGAGAGCATGGTTTACGGCCTGTGCATGGGCGGGCTGTTCGTGGCGAGCGTGCTGTGGTTTGAGGCCGCGGCGTCGATGCTCGAATACGACAAGGTACTTGCGCTTTTGGGCAACGCCGCGCCGGTGCTCGCGCTCATGATCTCGATGTGCATGCGGCTTATCCCGCAGTTTTTACGCCGCGGTCGTACGGTACTGGCGGTGCAGGATGCGATTGATGTGCCGGGTCGCGCGCCGGCCGATCCCGTGCGTTCGCGCCTACGGGCATCGAGCGTGTTGATGGGCTGGGGCATGGAAGATTCGCTGGAGCGCGCGGACGCCATGCGCTCCCGTGGATGGGGCGCCGCGACACGTCGCACGACGTACGCGCGGTATCGGCTGGGTCGCGGCGATGTTGCCGCGCTGGTTGGGCTTGCGGTGTTTGGTGCCGCTGCGGTGGCGGTGGCATGGACCGCGACAACGCAGTATTCGTTTTACCCGCAACTATCGGTGCCGGCGCCGTGGCTGGGCTATGTCGTGTACGCTGCCTGGATGATGCTGCCCTGCGTGTTGCATGCGATCGATGAGAAGAGGTTCGGCTGATGGCTCGGTTGGATAGGGGACCGGTGTCGGGCGCGGCATACGGCCCGGATATGCCGGCGATTGAGGTGCGGAGCCTGAGCTTTGCCTACCCCGATGCGGATGCTGCGGTGCTCGAGGGACTCGACTGGTCTGTTCCCCAAGGTGCATTTGCGCTGCTTGTCGGCGGTACCGGATCGGGTAAGTCGACGTTGCTGTCGCTACTCAAGCCCGAGATCGCTCCGGCGGGCGAGCGCACTGGCGAACTGCTCGTGCTGGGCGAGAACGTCGCCGACATGGATGTGCGGGCATCGGCGGAGCGCGTGGGCTATGTGTTCCAGGATCCCGAGAACCAGATCGTGTGCGAAACCGTGTGGCACGAGATGGCGTTTGGCCTGGAAAACTTGGGGCTAGCGCGTGATGAGATGCGCCGTCGCGTAGCTGAGACCAGCTATTTCTTTGGGCTGGAAGATTGGCTTCACCGCGATACTGACACGCTTTCGGGCGGTCGCAAACAGTTGCTGTCGTTGGCGGCCGTTCTGACGCTGCGCCCGCGCGTGCTGCTGCTCGACGAGCCCACGTCTCAGCTTGATCCGGTTGCGGAGAAGAATTTCCTGCACGCGCTGTTTCGTGTGAATCGCGAGCTGGGCTGCACGGTTGTTGTGGCGACGCATCAGCCGCGCCCAATGCTCGAATACGCGACGTGTGCGTACCGGATTGAGGACGGTCGCGTGCGCGAGGTGGCGGATATGGCTTCTTTGGGACGCCGAGAATCGCTGTTTTCCGATGACATGTTGGGGTGGGGTGCCATCCGATGTGCAAATAAAGGAGTATTCAGCAGGCGTGAGGACAATTTGGGCTCTCTGGAGCCGCCCGGGGACGTATCGAGCGCGAAAAAAAGTTCAGAATTGGACAAATCGTCCGAATTTGTGGCGCAAACGTCGCTCGAGAACGGCTCGGAAGCCTTCCCGCGCACGGATGGAAGCAGAATACTCCAAAAAATGCACGGCGGGTCGGCTACCACCCTGTCGGAAGGCTGGTTTCGCTACGATCGCGCGGGCGGTTGGGTGCTGCGTGGGCTCGGTGCGTCGTTTTCGGCTGGCGCGGTGCATGCGATCGTGGGCGGCAACGGATGCGGTAAGTCGACGATACTCTCGGTGCTGGCGAAGACCGCCAAGCTGCAGCGCGGCCGCATGGTGCGCGGAGCGGCCTCGGCTGCGCTGCTGCCTCAGAATCCCAAAGCATTGCTGGTTGCCGAGACGGTTCGCGATGAGCTGATGGAATGGGCCTCGACCTGCGGATACGACGAGGCCGCAGCACGGGAGCAGACAGCGCGCCTGGGTCTGGCGGGCCTGGAGACGCGCCACCCTTACGACCTCTCGGGCGGACAGCGCCAGCTGCTTGCACTGGCAAAGCTGCTGCTGATCGGCCCCGAGCTGCTGCTGCTTGACGAGCCCACGAAGGGCTTGGACCTGGAGAGCCGCCGCATCATCGCCCGCGCCCTGCGTGACCATGCGAAGGCTGGCGGCACCGTCATCATGGCTACGCACGATTTGGACTTTGTCGAGCAGGTAGCCGACGACGTCGCCATGATGTTTGACGGCGAGATTGCCTGCATGGAGCCCCCGGCTGACTTCTTTGCCGACAACGTGTTTTATAGGGCGTGATGGGATGACGGATTATCGCGTCGCGCGCCTGCTCGCAAAACTGGAGGTCCCGCTGTTGTTAGCGGTGCCGGCAGTGATGACTGCGGCGTTGCTGGCGGGCATTGAGCAGGCGGCGCTTGCCATGCTGGTTGTAGTGGCGCTGGTGCTTGCGCTGTTCTTTGCGGGTTACGAGGCATCTCGTCCGGGTTTGCGCCAGATTATGCCTACGCTGGTGCTGGCGGCGCTGGCGGCGGCGGGGCGCATCCTGTTTGGGCCCATTCCCGACTTTAAACCGGTGAGCGCCATCGCCATTATCGCGGGGGCGGCGCTTGGTCGCCGCAATGGTTTTATGGTTGGCGCGCTGGCGGCGCTGACCAGCAATTTCTTTTTTGGACAGGGCATGTGGACGCCATGGCAGATGTATGCCTGGGGGCTCGTGGGATACGTTGGCGGTGCGCTGGCGTATGCGGGTGCGTTCGACCGCGCCGACGGCACTGTGCGCATGCCGGCGCTGCTGGCGTATGGCTTCGCCTCGGGTCTGCTGTATGGCATCGTGATCAACGCTTATGACATCATCGGTTTTGTGCAGCCGCTTACCTGGGCGGGTGCCATGGCGCGTCTTGCGACGGCGGTGCCGTTCGATATTACCCACGGCCTTGCGACCTGCGTGTTTTTGGCTGCCCTGTACAAACCCTGGTGCCGTCGCATCAATCGCGTTGTCGTAAAGTACGGGCTGTAGAGCCGGTTGCACCGGGGCGAGAATCAATACTGCTTTGGTGTCATTTCAAAACCTTGCCGGTTTACGGGGCTAGATTGGCGCAGGCCGACCATACCGGCATTTTTCGAAAAAGGGCACGCTGTCTACCTGCGGTTTTATTTTGCTCGAATTGCGTGTGGTTGGGAATCCGCGATTCAGCCCCGTAAACCGGCATAGTTTTGAAACGAGCGACTCATATGATGGGCGTCACGGCCCCAGAAGGCTAAAAATGGTCCGTTTCCCTCGTCCTCAAGGGATCGGTTGGGAGTGCTCGCCACGAAAGTGGCCTATCTACTACGTTTAAGTCGATACCCCCGACCATAACCGCGTTTATGAAAAACCGCAGGCTTTCTACCTGCGGTTTTGTTTTTGCGTTGTTCGCTGTGGTTGAGGGTGGTGGCTTAAACGTAGTAGATGGGCGTGTTTCGTGGCGGATGGGTCACGCGAATACCCCCACGAGGTCCAAAATGATCCGTTTTCCTTCGTCTCCGGGGGGGGG
>CABVDJ010000034.1 GCA_902497025.1 uncultured Collinsella sp.
CCCCGCCGGCCCGCAGCCTTCGCCAGCCTGACCGACCGCGAGTTCGAAGTCGCCGAGCTCATCGCCCGCGGTCTCGACAACAAGGAGATCGCTGCCACCGCCTATATGGGCGAAGGCACCGTGCGAAACCACATCAGCTCAATCCTAGCAAAGATGGGCCTGCGCAACCGCACGCAGATCGCCATCGCCTACCTGCGAGGGTAGTTGCCCAAAGGCCAAGCGCCCCGGCATAGCAAAATAGCTGCTACCGCTTTAATGCCATTTCAAAACTATGCCGGTTTACGGGCTAAACCCAGGAACCCCGTCCATACTTGCGTTTTTCGGAAAATGACGGCTCGTCTACCTGCGGTTTTATTTTCACAGATATCGGCATGGTTGGGGATTCGGAATCCGGCCCCGTAAACCGACATAGTTTTTTCGGACGGCCCTGTACGAGCGCCTCCGCAAGCCTCGTGGAACCAAAATGACCCGTTTCCCTCAGTCCCCGGGGGATCATTTGACGGTGCCCGCCACGAAACCGGCCCATCTACTACGTTTGACTCAGTACCCCTGACCATACCTTCATTTTGAACAAAACCGCAGGCGTACTACCTGCGGTTTTGTTTTCGCGTTTTTTAGCATGGTTGGGGGTAAGGGACTAAACGTAGTAGATGGGCCGGTTTCGTGGCGAACCCTTCTCGCCTACGCACAAAAGCGCCGCCACGGAGGAGGGAGATACCTCCGTGGCGGCTGGGGCTGGGGGTGGGGCTATGTTCTGGCTCCCCGCCGGCCGCCCGGGGCCTTCTGGCCCCGGGCGCTGCCAGCGTGCCTAGCGCTTACGGATACCCCAGACCAGGGCTCCGACGCCGGCCATGGCGATGACAAATGCCATAAGCAGAGCGGCAGCCTGCTGGTCGCCCGTGGTGGGCAGGAAACCCTTGACCGTCTTGACGATGTTCGTCACGGTCTTGGGCGTGCCGGGATCGGGTGTCGGCGTAGGAGTCTCGGGCTTCTTGTACGTGTTGTTGAACACGATACCCTCGACGCTCCTGTCGCCCTTGGTAAAGGCGACGTTCGCCTTGAGGTTGCCCTCGCCGTCATCGACCACGTTGACGGTCGCGGTAAAGACGGACTTGTCGTAGGTCATACCGGCCTCGTCGCCCTTGACTTCGCTGATGGTGTAGACGTACGTACCGAGCTCGCTGTACTCAAACTTGTCAAAGTTGATCTTGCCGTCGGCATCGTTGGTAACCGTAGACTCTACGTCCTCGCCAACGAGCTTAAAGCTAAACTCGTCCTTCTTGAGCTCGCGTCCCTCGAGCACCTTGATGGCGCCGATGGAAACCTGCGTAGGCATGGCGTGATACTTGTTGGTAAAGCCAGCCGACTCGGTAGTTCCCTCGAGCTTGTGCGTCGCGGTCAGCGTGCCGTCACCATTGTCGGAGACGGTGGTCACGACGGTGTAGGTCGTGCCGTCATAGGTGACGCCCTTGTACAGGCCGAGCGCGTTGGGGCAAGCCTCGCGCAGCGTGTACGTGTGCGTACCGGGTGCCTCGTAGCGGATCGGGCTCAGCGTAACGTTACCGTTGACGTCGTTGGTACCGCTAGCGACAGCCGCACCGTCCTCGAGCAGCTCAAACGTGAACTCGCCAGCTGCAAGGTCGCGGCCGGTCAGACGCTTGACCGTCTTGACCTGATCGGTCACGGACGAATCGGTAGGCGTCACGCTGTAGGTGTTGGTGAACGTGAAGGCAGCACCGTCGTCGCCTTCGCGCTTGACGCTCAGATGTCCGGCGCCGTCGTCAGTCACGGTATAGGAAACCTTGCGCGTGGCGTTGGCATCGTTGGTCACGCCAGGGGCGCTGCCGGTCTCGGTCACCGTATAGGCAAAGGTGTGCGAGCGCGGAGCGGTGGGGGCCGCAGGCTCGGACTCGTCGTTGGACTCGTCGGTGTCGGCAGCGTCGGCGTCAACCTCGGCCTCGTCGGCGTTGGCCTCGGCATCGCTCGATGCGTCGTCAGAAGCATCGGCCTTCACGCCCAGAGCGCGGTTGAGGTCCTCGAGCGTAAAGTGGATCTTGCCAAAGTCCACGTTACCGGCTGCGTCGTTGGTTACGGTCGTGCGCTCGGGCATCGGGGCACCTGCCTCGTCGGCGGTCACGGTAAAGGTGAACTTACCCGTGATGTCGGCCGGGGTCAGGCCCTCGGCAACCTGGAGCTTCTTAGTACCGGTGAGCGCGGCATCCACGGCGTCGGCGCCGTAGACGTTCTCGAACAAGGGCTCGACGCCGCCGTAGTCGACCGTTGCCGTCAGGGTACCGTCACCGTTGTCGACGACGATAACCTTAAAGCCAAAGCTCCACGTTGTAGCGGAAACGCCATTCGGCAGCCCGAATAAATCTTCGTAGGCCGTGTAGTTAATGGTCCAGGCGAGCTTACCGTCCTTATCGGTACGATAAGCAAGCCCAGCAGCCTCAAGATTAGCAAGCATCTTAGTGTCGTAGTGCAGCGTATCAAAGCTCACGTGCCCGCCGATATTGGGCTTGAGGTTTTCGTATGCCACAAGCTCACCCTGATAGGCGATGCCGAACCAGAACTCGCCGTCGGCCATCGGGCGGCCGGTCAGAGTCTTGGTGGCAACGACCTGAGCGGCGGTGCCGCCAGGCGTGTTGGTCGTAGCGCTGTAACTGTTGTGGAACGGCACCAGGGCCTTCTCGACCTTGTTCTCGCCACTCTTGTGGACCGTCTCATGCGTGCCCTCGGGACCACCGGAAACGGTCGTCGTAGCAGTGAGCGTACCGGCGGTGTCGTCGGCGATGGCGATCGTCACCGTGCGCACGGCGTCGTCGTAGGTGTAACCGGGCTGGCCGTCGTTCTTCTCGGCCACGGTGTACGTAAAGGTCTTGCCGGCGTCAGCCTGCGTAAATATAACCTCATGACCAGCCAGAATGTCGATCAGTCCGACCGTTGCCTCTGCCGCTGCGGGGGACTTGAAGCTATTAGCCCCGGGCAGCAGACCGAGCGCGCGAGCCGAAGCGTCGTCAGCAGGTGTCACGATAAAGGTGAACTGACCCTCGGTCATGGGGCGGCCATCCAGATACTTGCTGAGCCACAGACCGCCGGCAGCGGTGTAGTTAAGCTCAGTGCGGTACGTGTTGGTAAAGCGTCCGTTTTCCTTCTTGGTGACGTTGGCGGTCAGGCTGCCATCGCCGTTCTCGGTCACGGTCACTTCGGCGGTTGCGACATGCGCGTCATACGTCATGCCGACCGTGCTGCCCGCGTTCTCGCGAATCTCGTACTTATAGGTTCCGGCGGCAGCGTAGTGAATCTTGCCGAACTTGATGGCGGCAATGCCGTCCTTCGCGTCCTTCTTGCTCACGGTTACGGTTGCGGGATCGGGCAGTGGGGCGTCTTCGGGGGCGGTGATGGTAAAGCTGAACTCGTCCCCATCCGTCCAGTCGCGGCCGCTGATGACCTTGCTCAGGTCAAAGTCGAGCTCCGCATCGAGCGGGGCCACGCTGTAGGTGTTCTTGAAAGTCGCAGCCGTGGCGTCCTTCAGGACATGCTCGGCCTTGAGGGTGCCGTCGCCGTTGTCCGTGATGGTGGTCTCGATGGTGTACTTGGCGTCACTGTAGGTGATGCCCTTGCTGGTGGTTCCGCCCTTGATCTCGCGCAGCGTGTAGGCGTGCTTGCCGGGCTTGTCGTATGCGACCTTGCCCATCGTGATCGCGCCGTCGGCAGCGTTAGTGCCGGTAGCGACAACCTTATCGCCCTCGACGAGCTCGAAGGAGAACTCGCCTTCCTTGAGCTCACGCCCGGTCAGGACCTTGTTCGCGGTGATCTGGTCGGTGACGCTCGTCTCGACAGGCGTCACGTTATAGGTATTGGTGAACGTGAAGGCCGCATCACCGTCCGGCTTGCGGGATACGCGCAGATTCCCCTTGCCGTCATCGGTCACGGTGAAGGAAACCTCGCGCGACGGCTTAGCGTCGTTGGTCACGCCAGCGACCTCACCGGACTCGGTCACGGTGTAGGTAAAGGTGTGCTCGCGCTTCTCGGGCTTCTCGCCCACAGCCTTGTTAAGGTCGTCGAGCGTAAAGGTAATCTTGCCAAAGTCGACCTTGCCGTCGACGTCGTTGTGCACGCTCGTGCTCGCAGGCATAGGCGCGCCCTCTTCACCGGTCACGGTAAAGGTGAACTTGCCGGTGATATCAGCCGGGGTAAGAGCGTCGTCAACCTGCAGATTCTTGATACCCGCAAGCGATGCCTCGGTAGCATTCGTGGTGTAGGCGTTCTTGAACTCGATGCTCTTGACGTCCTTGGCGTCCTTCAGCTCGTGCGTGGCAACCAGCTGGCCCTTGCCGTTATCGGCGATGGTCGTCACGATGGTGTAGACCGCGTCATCGTAGTCAATACCGCCGGCGTTGCCCTTAACCTCATGCAGCTTGTAGGTGTGCTGGCCGATCTCGGTGTACTTGATGGCACTGAACGTCACCTTGCCGTCGGCGGCGTTCTTAACGGTCTCGATAAGCTCAGAGTCCTCATCCTTAATCTCGCGCAGCTCAAAGCTGAACTCACCGACCGTAAGGTCGCGCCCGGTCAGAGACTTGGTCACGTCAATCTTGTCGGTAACGCTGGACTCAACAGGCTCCGCAGTGTAGACGTTCTTGAACTCGGTCTCGTCGGCTTCGCTCCATGTCACCTTCACAGCGGCGCCGAGCTCGCCCCTCTTGTTGGGCGTTACCGTCACGGTGACCTCCGCGACGTTCTTGCTGTAGGCAATGCCGTCAACCGTAGTCCCGGCGTTCTTTTCGCTGACCCTGTAGACGTACGTGCCGGGCTCGGTGTATTTGATCGTGCCGAAGTCGATGACAGCCTTACCCTTGTCGTCCAGATCGTCCTTGGTCACAGACGCGGTCACGGGCGCTGTCGCGGACTCGGGTATCGGGGCACCGTTCTCGGACGTCAGCCCAAACTCAAACGTGTCCTCCTTCGTCCAGTCGCGGCCCTCGAGTACCTTGGTCAGGCCAAAGCCGGCCTTGGCATCCTTGGTATCCACCGTTACCGGCGTCATGTCGTACTTATAGCTGATCTTGCCGTTGTTGCCCAGGTAGGAGTTGACATGCGTCGCGGTCGCCTTGGCGGATATGTTGTTCCACTTGGGATTGAGTACGTCGGTCGCGGTATCGGTTTTGTTGCCGCCCACGCTCTCCTTGGTGGTGTGGAGCTCATCGATAAAGGCCAGGCGTGCGGTTCCCACAGTAAACACCAAGTTACCGTTCTCATCGGGAACAATCGCGCCGTCGAACTTCGCGGCGTCGCCGCCGATAAACTCGATGACGGCGGTGGCGGGCTTGGCCTCGCCGTTCTCGCCCTGCTCTTCAAACTTATCCTTGTAGTAATAGGTGCCGGTATCTGCCAGCGAATTCTTTGCGGGCTGCGTGCATTCCTTATCCGTGTAAATAGGAGTCTGCTTCTGGAAGTAGTAGTAGCGGTTGGTGTCGGCGGGTTCAAAGGTCGCAACCGTATCGCCCATCGCACCGTCGCTCCACTTGTTCGCAAAGAAGTTCACGGTCTTGGTGCCGTCAACGACGGTCGTATTATGCTCGATGTAATCCTTGAGCCCCGCAACCTTCTCGGGCGTAAACAGGTTGTCGAGTGCGACCTTCTTCACGCTCGAGGCATACTTCACCTGGATGGGCTTAACGGTATCGACCGAAAGCTTGCCGTCTACGGTCTTAAAGTGACTCAGCGGAATCAACGACGCGGGAATGTTGACCGTTACGATATCGCCCTTCTGGGGATTGTCGTCGCCGGCACGCTGCACGGTAATGAGCAGGTCTTTTGCCTTGCCATCGAACTCGTACGTATCGGTCTTGGTTTCTTTGTTGACCGTCTTGCTCGGATTGGTAAACGGCGTGCCGTTGATGACGACCTCGGTGAAGCTGTCGACCTGCATAAAGTCGCCCAGCTCATCGGTAAACGTGATGTAGCCGGAATTGGTCTCGTCGTAGCCCTTGTGGATTTCGGTCGGATAAGGCGGCTCCGACGTAATGGCCTGCGAGATGTCGTCGAAGACCTTCTTGAGCTCTTCTGCATTGGTCGCCGACTTGTAGTAGTCGGAGTTTTCCGCGCGTGTGCCGTGGGTATCCCATGCCGTGGCATTGGGATAGTTGCTCGACACGGCCTGCATGAACTTGTTCGCTTTATTCGCTTCGTCTGTTCCTAAATCTTGAATGCCCGCACCGGGATTCGCTCCGCCAAAGATACCGATGGTATAAACGGTGGCCTTGCCGTCCTTCATGTTCTTAGCAGCTGTCACGGCAGCGTTGGCGACACCCGCATCGAATTTATTTTGCTTTGTTGGCGTACCGTCGGTAAAGAACACAATAATCTTCTTGGCGTCTTTGCGGCCAGAAGTGATAGTGATTCCCTCGGCCAGCTCTAGGCCATAGTCGGCGCGCGTGGCGCCGGCAGGCTGAATTTGATTAATTGTATTCTTCTTGAGATCATCCGCATTGCTGCCGGAACAGTAGGTCAATTCTTTCATAACCTGGGTGTAATTGTAGGAGTACCCTCCGTCGCGATACATATTGTTGCCGATATCGTTGGACTTCTTGCCCGCAAACTTAACAATGGCAACCCTATGCTGCCTATTGACGCCCTCGATGCCCTCGTTTTGCTTGGCAATGGTATCGATAAAGCTATTCGCAGCGTTCTTCAACGCATCGATACGCTTAGGTGAGTCTCCACCGCCCATATGATCATCCATCGAGCCAGAGGCATCCAGCACCATCACGATGTCGAGTGGCGTGGTAACCGTTACGGTTGAATTAGACGTCGAGGACATCGCCGAAAGCGTAGTCACAAAATCTGACGCTTCGTTTTCTCCGGCTTTCTTGACCGTCTTGTCGGTCCAGATTCGGCCGACGTTTTGAGTCGTTACTTTGTTACCGTTGTGACCGGCCGCCCAGATTTCCCAGCGTCCGCTGGTGTCGGGGTCGACGACCTTTCCGGTCATTATCGGTCCGTCCATTCCTGTGCTGGACCTGGCGTTGGCCTCGGGCAGCATGGCGAATGCTGCGGCTGGCAACACCAGCACTACGGCCAGTATCACCGCCAAGAGACCCCTCGTGTACTTACCCATCGTGTCTCCCTTCTCGCGGTCTCAGACCTTGCATCAGCCTAAAGTTACGGAATGAGACACAATTAGGGCAGGTGACACATGTTCCAGATTCGGTTTTGAGCGTGAGACAAATGTCTCACCAAAGTTGAGACACGGCGTTTTCGCAGGAAAACGGGTGCGACTCGGAGCCATCAGGCAAAAATGACCCACTTTCCTCCGTCCTTGGGGGATCAGGAGCTGTTACGGATATGGTGCCATTTCAAAACTATGCCGGATTACGGGGCTAAAGTCGGGACCCTCATCCATACCCTCATTTTTTGAAAAACGGCAGGCTATCTACCTGCGGTTTTGTTTTTGCGATTTTCGGTATGGCCGAGGGTCCGCTATCCAGCCCCGTAATCCGGCATAGTTTTGTTCGCGACGGCACAACCGCGCGTTTAAGCGCGGGGCCGGTGGGGCATTTTTGCCCCACCGGCCCCTGTTCCAGCGCTATTCCGGCTTGGTTTCTACCGTGGGAGTCTTATCCGCCGCAACTGGAGTACGGGCGGTGTCCATAGTCAGGCAGTGTTTGGGACAACTTTCGATACACTCGCCGCACACTACGCAGGCATACGGATCGATCGACCACGTTCCGCCCTTTCGATCGACCGCGAGCGCGCCCGCCGGGCAGCGACGCGCGCACATGCCGCAGCAAATGCACACGTCCATGTCGTTAACGATGTGCCCGCGCAAGCGCTCGGGTGCCGCGAGCTTCTCCTGCGGATAGCACACCGTTACCGGCTGCTTGACCATAGAACCCAAGGCCGTCTTGGCAAATGTCAGCAAACTCATGCCGCGCCTACCTTTCCGTGCAGCTAATGCAGGGGTCGATGGTCAGGATAATCATGGGAACGCTGGCAAGGAGTACGCCCTGCAGCGCATGCGTCAGACCCGCCAAGTTCTGCGACGTCGGCGTGCGCACGCGGAAACGGTCCAGGTTCTTGGTGCCGTTGCCGCGCACATAGTAATACGCCTCGCCGCGCGGCTGCTCAATCACAACCTCGCCGCGCGCGCCGTCGGCCGGTGTGAGCTTGGTACGCCCGCCGATGCCGTCGTGCGGAATCTTGCCGACAAGCTCCTTGATAATGTCCATGGCCTGCGTGACCTCGGCGCAACGCACCTGGCAGCGGGCATAGCAGTCGCCATCGGTAGCAACGATGGGCTCAAATGCAGCCAAGTCCGCATAGGCACCGTCGCCGAACATGCGCACGTCGTAGTCCACGCCCGAGGCGCGGCCGAACGGGCCGACCATCGAAAGCTCCAGCGCGTCCTTCTTGCTGATCACGCCCACGCCGTGCAGGCGCTCGCCGCAGCTATTGTCGTCCAAAAACGTATGCACCAGGGCCTCGTAGTCGGGACGCATGGCGTCAAGCGTCTGGACAATGCCCGCCAGCTCGGAGTCCTCAATATCGTGCTTAAGGCCGCCGATCTCGTTAATCGAAAGGATCACGCGGCCGCCGCAGGTGCTCTCGAAGATCTTGAGTATCTGCTCGCGCAGGGTCCACGACCGATAGAACAGTGCCTCAAAACCAAAGGCATCGGCGAGCAGGCCCAGCCACAGCAGATGCGAGTGAATGCGCGAAAGCTCGTGCAAAATGGTACGGATATACTGCACGCGGCCGGGTACCTCGATGTCGAGCATGCGCTCGCAGGCGCTGGCATAGCCGCAGCTGTGGCCCACGGCGCAAATGCCGCAGATGCGCTCGGCGATGTAGCCAAACTGATGCATATCGCGCTTTTCGGTGAGTTTCTCGAGTCCGCGGTGCACAAAGCCGATCTGCGGAATTGCCTCGATAACGCGGTCGTCCTCGATCACCAGGTCCAGATGAAGCGGCTCGGGCAGCACCGGGTGCTGCGGGCCAAACGGAATTACGGAGCGATGAGCCATGGACCTTACGCCTCCTTTTTCTGCTTGTCGTGGGCGGCCTTGGCGGCAAGCGCCGCGCGGACCTTGGCCGCTTTCTCGGGATCCATGGCAGCGAGCTTTGCTTCCAGCTCGGCGGCTTTGAGCGCGGCCTTGGCAGCGGCCTCATCGTGCTGAGCATCGGAGCCCGCGGCATCGCCGGCGCTCGCAGCGCTCTCCCCTGCAGCAGCCGCAGCCGCAGCGGCCTTCTCGGCCGCGGCCTTGCGCGCCTTGGCCTCGGCAGCGGCGCGGACCCTCATGGCCTTCTCGCGCGCAGTCTTCACCTCGGGCGTGATGACGCTCATGGGCTCGGCAGTCGAGACCTGGTAGAAAAAGCCCTTAAAGTCGATCTGCATGTCGGTGATGGCAAGGCCAAACAGGTCGTGGGCCTCATTTTCAAACGGGAACACCGCGGGGTAATACGAGCTGATGGACGGAATCTCCTGGTACTGGTCGATGCCCTCAACCACCAGGTTCTCAATCGCATAGCTGCCGTCCTGCGCGATATGCCCCTGAGCAGCACGAACGTTGATAAACGTATAGACCAGGCGATACGAGCCGTCGTCGACGTTGCGCTCAGCGTGCATTTGCACAAAGCGCGTGCCGACGCCCTTAAGCGCCTGGACATGCGGCAGGAGCTCTTCGATCCCGACGGTGGTATAGATAGCCTTTTGCATTACTCGGCCTCCTTTGCAGCGGCGGTCGCGTCGCCGGCCTCCGCAGCAGCCACAAACCCGTCCTCGCCCAGCTCAACGCCACCGTCCCAGGTTGCGGCACCGCCCACGGTGAGCGGATCGCCGCCGGCGCGCATCACGGCCTCCTTCTGGTCCAGGATGCCGCACGCCTCCACGATGGCATCGATCACGGTCTCGGGGCGAATGGCGCACCCGGGCGCGTACACGTCCACGGGAATTGCGCGGTCCACGCCGCCGATCACGTTATAGGCATCGCGGAACACGCCGCCCGAACACGCGCAGATACCGCAGGCCACCACGCACTTGGGCTCGAGCATCTGGTTGTAGATCTGGCGCACGACGGGCAGGTTCTGGGCATTGACCGACCCCGTCACCAAAAAGATATCCGCATGCTTGGGGTTGCCGGTGTTGACCACGCCAAAGCGCTCCGCATCGAACAGTGGCGTGAGCGAGGCCAGCACCTCGATATCGCATCCGTTGCAGCTCGAACCGTCGTAATGAATAACCCACGGTGAGCGCGACATTTTATGATCCATGGATGCCGCCTCCTAAATAAACACGTCGACGAGGATGGGCATAAGGTTGAGCAGGCCAAACACCAGCGCCACACCCCAGCCGAGCTTAACGCAGCTGCGCCAGGTGCTACGGGCGAAGGTGTTGTCGATCAGGACCTCGACAAAATACGTCGCGGCCATCACGACCAGGGCTACAACCCAGCTCACGGGGTTGTCCCAGACAAAGAACATGCCCACCCACATCAAAAACAGCACGGTCTCGCACCAGTGCATAAGGGTCATCTTGGCCAGCGTGCCGCCGCTCATCTCGGTGGCGACGCCCTGGACGATCTCCTGATGCGCATGATGCGAGTACGAAAGGTCAAACGGCGACTTGCGCAGCTTGATGGTAAGCACCGCGAGCAACGCGAGGAAAATGGGCGCGCTGTGCACGATGATGGGGACCGACTGCCCCGTCACAGCGATGGAATCAAAGCTGTCGGTGGCAAGGTACAGGCCCACGCTCATCAGCAAAACGGCGGGCTCGTAACTCATAACCTGCAGTAACTCACGATCGGCGCCAACCTGGGCAAACGGGCTTTGCGTCGAGGCGGACGCCAGCACCACAAAGATCGCGGCGAGCGTCACCATAAAAGCGCACAGTAGCGTGTTAGAGCCCGACACAAAGATGCCGCCGCCCACCACGGTAAAGATGAGCGCGCACGCCATATAGGTATCGTCCATGGTGTTTACGCTGGCGGGGGCCTTGCGCAGCAGCTTGGCAACGTCGTAGAAGGGCTGCAGCAGGCGCGGGCCCACGCGGCCCTGCATGCGGGCGGACAGCTTGCGGTCGATGCCGTCGATCAGGCCGCCCACAAGCGGCGCCAGTAAGGCAAATGCCACGGTGCCAATAAAAATGCCCACGACGCCCGAACCTTCAAAATACTTGCCGCGCAGCACCGAGGGCGCACTCATGGCAAGTCGCTCGGGCCCAATCCACGCGCAACACAGCAGCGCAAACAAGATAATGCTGCAGCACACGACGCTACCCGCGGGGCCAATACGCTTCTCGCCAAGGGCGTCCTCCGAGTACCAATTGCGCTTTTCGGCCTTCACCTCGTGTCCCATCGAGCCGCGGAAATGGCGATATTTGTCGGTCCCCACGCCCGAAAGGTACACGTTGACGTGCGGTTTGTTGCTCACGCGGAATGAAGTCAGCAGCACCACGGCGATAAACGCCACGATAACCACCATCAGGTACATGGCGTCCTTGCCAATAACGTACGGCACGCGGCCAAACACCATGGCCAAGTAAGGCGACACCAGACCGCTCGAGATAACCGGGAACGCCACGCAGCACAGAATCAGCAGCGCGGCGATGGTGTTGAGGGCCATCCATTCGGTCTTATGGACATTGACCTCAACGTTTTGAGCCGTGGGGTCGACACCCGAAAGCTTGGCAAGCCACTTGCCCCAGAAGAAGAACGTCGCGGCCGAGCCAAAGGCCAGCACCATGATCATGAGCACGTTGCCAGTCTGCGCGAACGCCACCAGGGCGCCCCACTTGGACACGAGCATGCCAAACGGCGCCACAAACATGCCCATGATGCCCAGCATCATCAGACGCGTCAGGTGCGGCATGCGGCTGAACATACCGTCCATGTCCTCGATATCGCGGCTGCCGATATGATGCTCGGCCGTGCCCACGCACAGGAACAGCAGCGACTTTGCCACCGTGTGGAACAGGATCAGAAAGATGGCCGCCCATACGGCCTCGGGCGCGCCGACACCCAGGCAGGCACTGATGAGGCCCAAGTTGGAAATGGTGGAGTACGCGAGCACGCGTTTGGCGTTGCTCTGCGAGATGGCCATGAGGGCAGCAAGCAAAAACGTGATGGCGCCCACACTCGTGACCATAAAGCCGGTTACGGGATAGATAGCATAGAGCGGGCTCAGCTTGACCATTAGGAACACGCCGGCTTTAACCATGGTTGACGAGTGCAGCAGGGCGCTCGTGGGAGTGGGGGCAACCATAGCACCCAACAGCCACGTGTGGAACGGCATCTGTGCGGCCTTGGTGAGTGCGGCGAGCGACAACAGGATGACCGGCATCACCAGCAGTGCGGATTGCGCGGTACCGGCGCCGGAAAGCTCGATCATGCCCGAGATGGTCAGCGGCATGCCGTTAACGTGCAAGAACATAAGGCCCGCCAAAAACGCGATACCGCCCAGCATGTTGAGGATGATCTGGGTAAAGGCGTTTTTAATGGCCTCGGGCGTGCGCGTGTAGCCAATCATAAGGAACGAGCACACGGTGGTGATTTCCCAGCCGCAGAACAGCCACTCAAGGTTGTCGCTCGTCACGATAACGAACATGGCCGAGAGGAACAGGAACATGAGCGCCAGGAACTGCGGGCGACGGTCGGGTGCGGTCTGCCCGCGCAGCGCGGCCTCGTGCTCGTCATGGGCCTGGAAGTCCTTCATATAACCCAAGGCATACACGCAGATTAGGCTGCCGACGATGCCGACGGCGAGCACCATGATCACGCTCATGTAGTCCAGGTAGAGCGGCGTTGCCGTGACGGCTTCGGCCGCGGGCAACGTCATGGCTGCAAAGGCGAGCGAGCCCACCAGCTGGACTATGCCGAGCACCGTGGTGAGCGCGTTCCTATATTTGTACGCGTTGTACAGGATTACGGCGCACAGGATGACGTCGATGACGGAGCTGATGATCGAGAGCACATGCGAGGTGCCGGGGGCAACCTCAAAGCTCTGCGGACCCGTGCCAAAAAACATGACGGCGACTACAACTGTCACCGCCATAATAATGCCGGAGCCTATGAGCCCCACCGCATCGCGGGCGCGGTCACCGCGCGCGAGCAGCATGCCCAGCGCCGGTACCAGCGGAAACAGGGTAAGGAAATACAGTAGCGTCATACCATCACTCCCCCATGCAAAAACGCTGCAATTGTTTAACGTTATAGCTCAATTGAGGAATAGCGGCGGCAGGTTTTCGGTCAACTGGGGAGTTTTAGGCGTACGGGGCAAGGGTACGTCCGCATTGGAGTAGAGGGGCGGCAAGAAAAATGCGCCCCTGTGGGCGCACCATCCCGTTTGCTATTCCGCCTTTTTAACGCGCGGCTTGCGACCGCGCGGCTTATCGACCAGTGCGGACTCACCGCTCTCGCGATACTGGCGACACCAAGCCTTGACCGAAGACTCGCTAGGAATCTTGTGCTTGATCATGGCCTCGCGAACCGTCAAGCCGTTTTCCAAGCGGTCCTTAACCACAGCGAGCTTTACGTCGTACGAATAGGTGTGATGATGCGAACCGGCGTTGAGAACGGCGTCGGCACCGCCCACGGCATACGCGCGGGCCCACTGACGAGCCGTGGCCTGGGGAATGCCAAGCTCCGCGGCGAGGGCGCGATGACCGACCCCCTCTTGGAGGGCCTCGACGGCGCGCTGCCTAACCTCGGGCGCATGCGTGCGAGTCCTAGTTGCTTCCGACATACCTGCCACTTCTTAGCCTTAACCGTTAATCTGCTTTCTTACGTGCAAGTTAGATAGTAGCATTTTACCGTTTGCTCAAAGCAGTTAATTAAAATAGACGCGGCGTTATCTGGGCATTTGGCACCAAATTACGACATTTCTTTATCGATTATTTACGCTGGTAGCTGACTCGCAGCTAATCGTCATTCGCTTGTCAACAAAATTGGCATCTCTTTATGTCCTTTGGTATAGAGGATATAGTTATTAACCCCTCCCCCAATAATTTTGAGTGATCTGCAAGGCAGTAGACGTCCTCACTCCTCATGATTACCGCGCATTGCCATCCACCGGAGCAAAACAAAAAGGGCGGGACCTGCTGCGCTTGCAGGCCCCGCACCGGTTGACACCCGACGGGACACAGCCGGGCGAGACGAATCCGTGCTACCGCCCCGCCTAGCCGCGATGTTCAACTACAGCTCGTTGGCCGCGTGATACGCCGTGCGAATGGCGCTCGCAATGTCGGCGGTGCGCTCACCCGAGCAGTCGCCCACGCAGGTCACGGGCACCGTCACGCCATCCAGGTCAAACGCGTTGGCCTTGGAGCCCACGGCCATCACCACGTAATCGCAGGCGATCTTCACCGGCTCCTCGGCGCCGTCCTCGGTGGTGCGAACAGCCTCCACGCCTTCGTCGGTAATGGCGGTCAGGCGGGTCTTAACATGCTGCTCCACGTTGTGCTCTGCAAAGTCGCTCATAATCAGCGGCAGAATGGTCTCGGACTCGCCAGCGGCAATCTTGTCGAGCATCTCCACGATCGCCACCTCGCAGCCGTGCTGCAGCAGATACTCGGCAGTCTCGGTGCCCACCAGGCCACCGCCAATGACGGCGACGCGGCCGTTGAGCTCCGCCTTGCCGGCCAGCACGTCCCAACTCGAGACGACCTTCTCCGAGTCGGCGCCCGGAACGGGGATGACCACGTCGTGCGCGCCCACGGCCACAATCGCGGCGTCGGCGGCGTTGAGGTCCTCAGCGGTAGCGGCATGGCTGAGCTCAACCTTCACGCCCAGGCCGGGCAGAATCTTCTCGTAGTACTCAACGGAACGCATGATCTCGTCCTTGCGCGGAGGCGCGGCCGCCAGCACAATCTGGCCGCCCAGATGATCGCTCGCCTCGTAGATGGTCACGTCGTAGCCGCGCTTGGCCGCCACGCGTGCGGCCTCCAGGCCGGCGATGCCGCCGCCCACCACGGCGATCTTCTTGTCGCCCTCGCCCGGCTTGATGGCGATGGTCGCCTCGTCGCCGTTCTCGGCGTTGAGCACGCACGAGATGTACTTGCGATTTTGAATCGCGTCGACGCAGCCCTTGTTGCAGTTGAGGCACTCGCGGATGGGCTCACCCGTGGCGGCCTTCAGCGCAATGTCGGGGTCGCACATGAGCGAGCGGCCATAGGCGATGATGTCAGCCGAGCCATCCTCCAGGATCTTCTCGCCGGCCTCGACCGAGACAACACGGCCCACGGTTGCCACCGGCACGGAGACCAGGGCCTTGACGCGCTCGGCCACCGGCAGCGTCCAGTTGTAGGGCATGGCACCCATGGGTGGAATGGTGTCGCCCATGTTGCCGGTGTGGTTGGCCTGTGCAACCTGGATCATATCGATGCCCGCGCCCTCGAGCAGCTTGGCAAACTCGCAGGCCTCGTCGGGCTGCAGGCCGCCCTTGCCGCGCGGCGTGCCGTCGGGGTTCTCCATGATCACGGGGAGCTTGTACTCCACCATCAGCTGCGGCGCGGCCTCCTTAATGGCGGCGACGACCTCCAGCGCATAGCGAACGCGGTTCTCGAACGAGCCACCGTACTCGTCGGTGCGCTGGTTGAGGATGGCCGAGCACAGCGAACCCACCAGGCGGTCGCCGTGGACCTCGATGGCGTCGATGCCGGCCTGCTGCGCGCGGGCGGCCGAGGCAGCGATGGCCTCCTTGATCTGGGTGAGCTGCTCTACGCTCGCCTCGTTCACAAAGTGCTGCATGTCGTGGTGCAGCTTGGCGTATGCCTGATTGCGAATCTCGTTGGACTCGGCCATCTTGGCGGCAAAGGTCTCCTCGTCGCCGGCGGCCTTGGCCTCCTGCGCGGCCTTGGCAGCGGCCATGGAGCCCATGACCATGCGGCCGACACCGGGCACGTCGTACTCGGGGTGGAACAGCTGCAGCGCAACCTTGGCACCGTGCTTGTGGACGGCGTCGGCCAGAGCCTTAAACGTGGGGATCTGGGCGTCGGTTGCCAGCTTGGGCGTGGGGCTCGCGGTCATGACGGGAGCGACGTCGCCGATGACGATGTAGCTCACGCCGCCACGGGCCAAGCGCTCGTAAAAAGCCAGGCTGCGCTCGCCGATGGAACCGTCACGCTCCTCGTAGCCGGTGGTCAGCGGCGGAAACATAATGCGGTTCTTGAGCTCAAGGGGGCCAACCGTAATGGGCTGGAGCAGCTTGGATGCAGGTGTGGTCATGGACATTCCTCTCTTGTAGGCGCGGCGGCGATGATGCCGCGTAGTTATCTAGAGGATATGGCATGGGAATACAGCAGCGCAACGGAAATCGGCGGACAGCAGGTAGCGGCAGGTGGATGGGGGTGGGCGGGGCGGCCCGTCGGTTTGTCTCAATCTGTAACAGTTACGCGGTAAAACTGGGTCTTACTGTTACAGATCGAGACAAACCAAACCCGCCTGCTAGAAAATCTCAATCTATAACAACAACTCGGCAAAATCCGTCCCTCGTGTTACAGATTTAGACAAACACGACCCAACCCACCGGTATATCTCGATCTGTAACACCTAGCCGCCCAAATCGGGTCTAGATGTTACAGATCGAGATTTTGTTTGAGAGGCCGAGAATTGGACCGAAAACACGGTCCCGAAATAACAAAAAAGCTCGCCGGCTAGGCCGACGAGCTGCAAGTTCTTGGTCGCGGGGGCAGGATTTGAACCTACGACCTCCGGGTTATGAGCCCGGCGAGCTACCAGACTGCTCCACCCCGCAATGTCTGGGCGCCTCATGTGCGCAAAAAAGAATATTACGCGGGAGTTCGGTAAACGGCAAGGAAAATCTCGTAGAGCATAATTCCTTCATATTTAAAACCCCTCAGCCCCTATCACTGTAAACGAATCGCGGCCGAGCGCCGTCGACGGCGCGTATACAATGGTGCGCGTCCTTTTATGCCAACACCGGGAGTAGACATGCTGCTCGCTATCGATATGGGAAACACGCAGACGGCCATGGGCCTGTTTGACGGAGACGAGCTGGTGCAGTCGTGGCGCATGCCCACCGACCGCTCCTATACCGCCGACGAGATCCATGTGCGCCTGATGGGCTTCTTTAAGATGTACGGCCTCTCGCTCGACGCGGTCGACGCGGTCGCCTTCGCCGGCGTGGTGCCGCAGCTCTCGCGCGAGTGGCACACTGTGGCCGACCGCATTGCCGCGGACGCCATCGTCATCGGGCCGCAGACGGCCGCCGTGACCAAGCTGCGCGCGGCGCGCCCCCAGGCCGTGGGCGCCGACCGCGTCGCCAACGCCGTTGCGGCCGAAACTTTCTACGGCGCGCCGGCAATCGTGGTGGACTTTGGCACCGCGACCAATATCGACGTCATCGATGAGGACGGTTATTACATTGGCGGGGCGATTGCGCCGGGCATCCGCATCTCCATGGACGCGCTTGCCGCCCGTGCCGCCAAGCTCGCCAGCGTGCCGCTCGAGGCACCCGAGCATGCCATCGGCCGCGACACCGAGCAATGCATCAAAGTCGGCGCCGTGATGGGCGCCGCCGCCATGGCCGAAGGCCTGGTCGCGCGCATGAAGCGCGAGCTGGGCCGCGAGGATGCCACCGTTATCGCCACGGGCGGTCTCGCCAGCATCGTCGCCGATTCGACCGATGCCTTCGACGTGGTCGACGGACAGCTCACCATCAAGGGTATCTGCGAAATCTACCGCCGCATGCAGGAGCTGGGATAGAGCAGGGGCTTAAGTCGAGCACGCCCGATGCCACAGCCCCCGCAAACGTTCGCCAAGTCTATTCCTCAAAACTGAAAAATTTTCAATTTTGGGGAATAGGGCGCTGGCAACCCATTCCCCAGATAGGCGAAAGCCCTCCCCGGCACTGAAGAAGAGGGCTTCATTGTCATCGTTATCTTTGAGCGCAGGTGCCTCGCGTTACAGTCCGCGAATTCGTACGGCCTCGGGCGGAAACTCTTGCTCGCCGGCATCGGTCTTGATGGTCGCACGACCCCAGATGTCCAGGCCCGCAAACACACCGACCGCAAGCGGCAAGCCGTTGGGCGACACCGCCGCAACTTGGCGGCCCAGCAGCGGCACCATGTCGAAGTACTCGCCCAGCACGGGAGCCAGCGGCCCTGCGGCGCCTTGCGGCGTGTTGGCAACAACCGCCCAGGCGTCCACGCGGGCCAGCACGGCGGCGGCCAGCGCCTCGACCAGCGCTTCGTCAGCCACGTCCACACCAAGCTCGCTCAGCGCCGAACGCTCAATATCCACCGTCACGGCACCGAACATGCCTGCAGCACCGGCACCGCCGTTCACGGCAACACGCGCGAGCGACGTCTCAAACGCAGGCGCGCCGCACACGATGTCACTCGGCCACTGGATACCCACCTTACCGGCAAGGCCCAACCCCGGCATCGAAGCCGTGCCCACGAGCGCGTCCATCATGCCCATCGCGGCCACAAACGGCAGGCCGTGGAAGGCATGCATGTTCACATCGGGGCGCACAACCAGCGAAAACGTCAGCGAAGCATCGCCCGCGCTCCACGCACACCAGCCCGCGGACACGCCCTCGCGGCCCGCGTCACGCGCCGCGTCGAGCTCGGTGCCGACGGCAACAGCATTCATCTCGATCATCTACATACGCCCCAATTCGCCCACGATATGGCCCACGCGGTCCTCGGGCTCCTTGACCTCGACGCCGTTGTAGCGGAAGAACCGCGCCGGGTCGTGCATCAAGTCCTCGAGCGGCACCAGCACAAAATCGCGCTCGCCGATCAGCGGATGCGGCAGGCGCAGCTTTTTGCCGCCGTGGGTCTCGCCGTCCATCCACAGCAGGTCCAGGTCGATGGTGCGCGGGCCGTTGGCCTTGGCCTTTTTGGAGCGGTCGCGCCCCAGCTCAGCCTCGATCTTCATAAGCTCGTCGAGCAGCACCAACGGCGCCAGCTCGGTCTTGATCTCGATGACGGCGTTGGCAAACGCGTCCTGGCGCGTCTCGTAGGCAGGCTCGCTCTCGTAGATCTTGGAGGAGTTGGACACGCAGGTGAGTGGAATCTCGGCGATCATCTCGCGTGCAGCGCGGATGTTGTCGCAGCGATGCCCCAGGTTGGAGCCCACAGCCACAAACGCGCGGCGCGGCTGCGGCTTGGCAACCGCCCAGTAACCGTTCAGGAACTGCGCAAAACCCGCGGCGTCGTGCACGCGCACGATGTTGGCACCGGCCTGGATGGCGCCCAGGCACACGCCAAACGTGGCGGCATCGCGCTCGGCGGCCTCGGTCACGCCCGAGACGGCGCCCACAAAGCGCTTGCGCGACACGGCGCACATGAGCGGATAGCCCAGCGACGCCATCTTGGCAGTCTCGCGCTGGATGACGATGTCTTCGTTAGCCGACTTACCAAAGCCCGGGCCAGGATCGATGCAGATGCGGTCGCGCGACACGCCGGCATGGATGAGCGTGCGGGCCTGGTCGGACAGAAAGCCCATGACGCGGCGCATGATGGGCGCCGAATCGGGCAGGGTGAAGCGGCGGAGCTGCGAGGTGGGCACGTAGGCTTCCTCGCGGCGGGCGCTGCGGCGCATCATGGCGGCCAGTCGGTCATTGGACTCCGGTGCGGCCTCGGTGGCCTCGGGCGCGGCCTCGGGCGCGGGCGCGACGGTCTCGGCGGCAGCAGCCTGCTCGGCGGCCGGCGTCTCCTGCTCGCTTGCAGGCTCGGACGTGGGCTCCGGTTCGCCAAACGGCAACGAGGGCTGCACCACGCCGCCCGGAAGCTTGGCCTCCGGCTTAGGCTCGCCCAGCAACTTGCCGCGACGGCGGCGAGCCGGCTTCTCGGCCTCACGCGCGGCCTCGGCAGCCGCCTCGCGCGCCTTCTCGGCAACAAACGCCGCTGCCGAGGTATCGAGCTGCACCGTTGCGTGCGTGCGGACGGGCGCGGCGACCTCGCCGGCATGCATCACGATGACGCCGCAAGTGCTCGTCTTAACGAACTCGACCATCTTGGGATCGGTGAAGCCGGTCACGTCGTTGACGATCGAGGCGCCGCAGCGCACGGCCGCCTTGGCAACCGCCACATGACGCGTGTCGATCGAGACGATGGCGCCCTCCTTGGCCAGCGCGCGCACCACGGGCAGCACGCGGCGAGCCTCCTCGTCGGGGTTGACCGGGGTAAAGCCGGGGCGCGTGGACTCGCCGCCCACGTCGATGATGTCGGCGCCGGCGTCGAGCATCGCCAGGCCGTACTCGATGGCGGCATCCGGGTCGAAGTGCTCCCCGCCATCGCTAAACGAATCGGGCGTCACGTTGAGGACGCCCATGATGCGCGGACGGTCAAAGCTGAGCTCATACTTTCCGCACCGCCATGTCTTGCTGTCGTTCGCCATGAACATCCTCCTAAAATGCCCACGCCGCCGAGCTTGGGGAGCTGGCGGCGGGGTCGCTTTGCACTCAGTCTTTCTATTGTATCCGCGCGCGCGGGCTAGAACGCAAACGTGGCCGCGATGTCGCAAGAAATCAGCAGGTCGGCATTTGCATCCTGATCGGTGGGAGCAAGGTTGCATATAGCCAGCGTATCGCCGGTAAAGTAACGCGTAAGGCCTGCCGCCGGATACACCACGAGCGAGGTCCCGCCCACAATGAGGGCATCGGCCGCGGCGATGGCGGCAACGGCACCGGTCAGCACGTGCTCGTCGAGCGGCTCCTCGTAGAGCACTACATCGGGCTTGATGCGGCCGCCGCACGCGGGGCACGCAGGCACGCCCGCGGCGTCCTCGTGCTCGCGCGAGCAAATCCACTCGGCGCTATAGACCGCGCTACACGACTGGCAAATGTTGCGATGGACCGATCCGTGCAGCTCAAACACGCGCCGTGAGCCGGCCATCTGATGCAGGCCGTCGATATTTTGCGTCACCACGGCATTTAGCTTGCCGGCGCGCTCCAGCTCGGCCAGCTTGGTGTGGCAGCGATTGGGCTTGGCGCCAAGCGCGATCATCTTGGTGCGGTAGAAGTCGAAGAACTCGGCCGGATGCGCCTCGTAAAAGCTATGCGACAGCATGGTCTCGGGCGGATAGGCAAACTGCTGGTGATACAGGCCGTCCACGCTGCGGAAATCGGGAATGCCACTTGCCGTGGAAACACCCGCGCCGCCAAAGAAGACCACGCGCTTATGGGTGTCAAACAAATCCGCCAGCGCGGCGGAGGCCTGCCTGGGGTCCGATATTGCCTGCGTCATATGAGTTCTCCGTCCTCGTTGGTCGGGCAGTGTCGGGCGATGCCCCAGCATGCGGCCTTTGGGCCAACATGCGCGGAGCCCACCCCGCCCCTGTTGCGCTAATCTTAAGCCTGCCAACCCCGTCGAAAGGACACTATGCCTCAGACTTACACCTTTGCCTCGTGGAACGTCAACGGCCTGCGCGCCGTGCTCAAAAAGGACCCGAGCTTTATCCAGATCGCGCAAGAACTCGACGTCGATATCCTGGCGCTGCAGGAGACCAAGCTGCAGGAGGGCCAGGTCGATATCGACCTGCCCGGCTATCACCAAACCTGGAGCTACGCCGAGCGCAAAGGCTATTCGGGCACCGCGGTCTTTAGCCGCCAGGAGCCGCTACGCGTGCTGCGCGCCGACGCGCTGCTGCCCTACGCCGGCGAGGGCGAGGCGGCCGAGCTCGTCGCCCAAGCCGCAACCGAGGGCCGCGTCTGCGCGCTCGAGTTCGACAGGTTTTGGTTTGTCGACGTCTATACGCCCAACGCGCAAAACGAACTCGCCCGCATCGACGTGCGCATGGCCTGGGACGATGCCTACCGCGGCTTTTTGGCAGGCCTCAAGCGCGAGACCGGCAAGCCCGTCGTAACCTGCGGCGACTTTAACGTGGCTCACGAGGAGATCGACCTTAAGAACCCCAAGTCCAACCGCGGCAACGCAGGCTTTTCGGACGAGGAGCGCGGCAAGTTTACCGAGCTGCTCGACGCCGGCTTCACCGATACCTGGCGCGCGGCAAACCCCTACGTCGAGGGCGTCTACAGCTGGTGGAGCTACCGCTTTAATGCCCGCAAGAACAACGCAGGCTGGCGCATCGACTACTTCCTGGTAAGCGACGCAATCGCCGACAACGTACGCGACACCGGTATCCGTGGCGACATCTTCGGCAGCGACCACTGCCCCGTCACCCTCACTTTGGAGCTCTAGCCCCAGCTACCCCCCCCGG
>CABVDJ010000035.1 GCA_902497025.1 uncultured Collinsella sp.
CTCGACGCTGCGCGGGCCGCATTTGGACAATCTGACGTTCAACTTCAAGGGCGCGACCAGAAGGTCAGCGCCCTTTCGTTTCACGTCACCTTGTCTCAAATGCGACCCGCTCGCTGTCCGTCCTCTACCTGCGGTGTTGCCTTGCTCCGGATGCGGTATGCTCAACCTGCGGCGCCTTAGATGTAGTCATTGGGGACGTTCTTAAATGACTAGGTTGGGTACATTGCTTTGAGATGTTATTTAATCGGCTTTGATGGCCATTAAGCCGGCTACCTGCTCAAAGAAATTAGCGGCATTCATCTGCTATCGAAAATAATGCTCAAAAAATCGTCCAAGAAGTCGCGTGTCATTTTTTGATGCGTCGCACGTCAAGTGATTTGGCAAGTTCTTGGTTAGATATTGGTCAGTTTTGGGTCAACCTTGCCAAAAGCTTGACGAATGCAGATTTTGACGTCGACGAATGAGCACTTCAGGCAGGTTCCAAGCAAAAATCTGGGCTGATTCTCGATAATCGCCTTCAATCGTCCCTTGCCAAGCGCTGGCCTCGCGTACAATCTGCTCCGACATTCGCGCGCCGTCCGGCGCTTAAGAGGGGAGGGCCCCATGGCAAACGAGATTTGGACCATCAAGCGTTGTCTCGAGTGGACCAAGGAGTACCTGGCCGAGCGCGGCGAGGAGCACCCCCGTCTTTCTGCCGAGTGGCTGCTCTGCGCTGCCACGGGTTTGGCACGCATCGACTTATATATGCGCATGGACGAGACGCTTAACGCGGCTCAGCTCGAGACCATGCACGCGGCCGTTGTTCGTCGCGCTAAAGGTGAACCGCTGCAGTACATCACCGGCAGCACGCAGTTTCGCATGATCGACGTCGCGTGCGCCCCCGGCGTGCTCATTCCGCGCCCCGAGACCGAGATGCTCGTCGAGGAAGTCCTCAATTATCTGGATGCCGAGGTGCTGAGCCCCGAGGCTGCTGCCCGTCAGCGCGTGGAGCTGCCTTGGAACGATGAGGTCGAGGAGGCACGCAAGGCCGAGGCCGCGCTGGCAGACGAACGCGCAGCCGCCGAGCGCCGTGCCGCTAACCTGACGGCTGCCGATGAGGCGGCGCTAGGCGGCGACGTATTGGGCAGCCGCGCCTATGCCGAGGAGCTGGCCGACCGCGAGGCCGAGGAAGCCGCCGCGCAGGCAGCAGAAGCCGAAGCCGCGGAAGCCGCCGAGCCCGAGCTCGACGAATACGGCATCGCCATCGAGGGTGCCGGCCAGGAGACGGCTTCAGCTCAGGATGCCGCTGCGCCTGCCCCAGCCGAGCCCCGTATCGCCCGCGTTCTCGAGGTCGGCTGCGGCACGGGTTGCATCTCGCTCTCCCTTGCCTGGGAGCGCCGCGGCCACGTTACCTGCACCGCCACCGATATCGAGCCGCGCGCCATCGATCTGGCCACCAAAAACCGCGACGCGCTCGGCCTCACGGCAGATGAGGTTGCCTTTAGTCTCACCAACCTGGTGAGCTCCATTCCCCGCGAAGAGTGGGGCACCTTCGACGTGCTCGTTTCCAACCCGCCCTACATCCCGACCGGCGTCATGCGCTCGCTGCCGCATGAGGTCAAGGACTTTGAGCCCGATCTGGCGCTCGAGGGCGGTGCCGACGGTCTCGATATCTTCCGCCGCCTGCTCAACGCGGCGCCCTACATGCTGCGTGCCGGCGGCCTGTTTGCCTGCGAGCTCTACGAGGGCGCGCTCGACGCCGCGGCCGAGCTCTGTCGTCAAGCAGGCCTTTCGGACGTGCGTATCGTCCACGACCTCACCGATCGTCCCCGCATCGTTCGAGCCATCGTCACCGAGCCCAAACAGCGTATTTAAGCTGAATAAATAGACATTTGCGCAAGTTTGTCCTTGCAATATACCGTAAAACTTCTACTATAGAAGGAGAAAGGTATGTCAAATCAGCTGCATCGGTACCGTATCGTGCTTGATTACATTGAACCTTGGCTTGATGAGCAGGATGAAGCTACGCTGAAGCAGATTTATGCAGACCTTTTGGTGCTCGAGAAGGAAGGTCCCAGCCTTGGTCGTCCGCTGGTTGACCGCGTAAAGGGCTCGAAGCTTCATCATTTAAAGGAGCTGAGAGTGACGTCGTGTGGTGGGCAGGTGATTCGCATCCTCTTCGCCTTTGACCCCAAGCGCCAGGCGGTATTGCTATTGGCGGGTGATAAGTCGCGAGCGGGATCGTCAAGGGCAAAATGGAACGGTTGGTATGCGATCAACATTCCAAGGGCCGAGCAAATATACCGTCGCCACGTAAGGAGGCTCGATCGAGATGGAACTGCATGAGTATATGGAATCTCGCGGGATAACACGCGACTCCATTACCGCCGAGCAGGAGAGGACTCGCGATCGTATCGAAGCCTATAAGCTTGCTCAGATTCGCAGGTTAAAAGATCTAACACAGGCGTCGGTCGCCCAGTCGATGGGCGTTTCTCAAAAACGTGTATCCGAGCTCGAGCGTGGGGAGTTGGGTTCGATGAGGCTCGACACGCTGAGCAGGTACGCAGAGAGCCTCGGCGGAAAACTGGTTGCAAGCATCGAGTTTCCCGATCGTACCGTTACGCTTGCGCGCTAAAAATCTTCAATTAACCCCCTCACTTTCACCGACTACTAGAGCCGCTCACCAAACCAACATGCGCTCTGGGCAAATAGGTTGAATGTTTCGTGCGAGAATGCCCCACAGTAAACAAACTTGCACCGGAGCGTAAGGGGCTGGCATACACATGCAGACGGTCTATCGGGTATACGAGGGAACGCGCGAGCCGCATCGGCTTGCCGTCGAGCGCACGGCCGAGGTGCTCGGCCGCGGCGGCCTGGCCTTGATTCCGACCGAGACCGTCTACGGTGTTGCCGTGGCAGTCAACGCCTTCTCGGACGCCGTGCCCCAAGATACAAGCGAATTCCCATCGTGGCCGCGCGATCCGCAGGCTGCCGTCAATGGCGCCGCAGTTCCTGCGCTCGGCACCGGCTATCGCCGTATCTTCACTCTCAAGCAACGTGAGCTCACGCAAACCGTCGCTTGGCTGGTCGATGGCGTCGAAGCACTCGACCGCTATGGCGTGGATATCCCGGAAGATGCCCGCGTACTCGCGCGACGATGCTGGCCGGGAGCCCTGACTATCGTGGTCAAGGCAGCCCCCTGCGTGCCGACCTTTATGCGCGCTGCCGACGACACCGTGGCCCTGCGCGCTTCGGCCTCTCCCGTGGTCCAAGCGCTCATCCGCGCCTGCGGCAGTCCCCTTGCCTGCACGAGCGCCAACACACACGGCGCGCCCTCGCCGGCAAGCTTTGCCGCCGTCGAAGGTCGCATCCTGGAGGGGGTCGATGTTGCCGTCGACGCCGGCGAGACCCCGTGTCGCGACGCCTCGACCATCGTGTCGTTCCAGCACGGCGGGCTCCAGATCCTGCGCCAAGGCGCACTTCCCGCATCAGAGATCGAACGGGTCCTGTCCGACCCGATGCAATAGAAAGGTGTAAGCGATGTCGTTGAATCTGGGCAGCCTGGGCATGGAAGATGCCTCGTTCAACTTTGGCGGTTCCTACATCATGGCGCTCGACTGCGGCACCACTTCGGTACTTGCGACCATCGTCGACGAGTACGGATGCATCGTCGCGCAGGCACGCCGCAGCGTCAAAACCAGCTTCCCGCGTCCCGGCTGGGTGGAGCAAGACCCCATGACGGTCCTTGCCAGCCAGATTGCCGTCATGATGGAAGTCCAGTTTAAGAGCGGTATCCACTCCGATCGCATTGCCGCCATCGGCATCTCCAACCAGCGCGAGACCACGGTGGTCTGGGACCGCGTGAGCGGCCAGCCCATCTATAACGCCATCGTATGGCAGTGCCGTCGTACCGCGCCGGCGATTGACGCGTTGGTTGAACAGGGTTGCGAGGAGCTGGTGCGCTCCCGCACGGGACTCACGCTCGATCCGTATTTCTCGGCTTCCAAGGTGCAGTGGATCCTCGACAACGTCGACGGTGCGCGTGAGAGCGCGGCGGCGGGCGACCTCATGTTCGGCACCATCGACACCTGGCTCATCTACAACCTCACCGGCGGCCAGGTCTTTGCCACCGACTACACCAATGCCAGCCGCACGGCACTCTTTAATATCCATACGCTCGATTGGGACGACGACCTGCTGGCACTCTTTGACGTTCCACGTTCCATGATGCCCGAGGTTCGCTGGAGCTCGGGCGACTATGGCCGCGTCGCGAGCGACATCATGACCAACATGCCGCCCATCATGGGCGTGGCGGGTGACCAACAGGCGTCGCTGTTCGGCCACTGCTGTTTCCGTCCCGGCCAGACCAAAAACACCTATGGCACGGGTTGCTTTATGCTCATGAACACCGGCGACGAGATCGTCGAATCCAAGAACGGTCTGGTCTCCACCATCGGTATCGCTGCGAACGGGAAGATCAGCTATGCACTCGAGGGCTCCATCTTTGCTGCCGGTTCCACCATGAACTGGCTTCGCAACAACATGGGCATCATCTCGAGCGTGAGCGAGTCGGCACAACTCGCCGCTTCGATTAGCGACAACGAGGGCTGCTACTTCGTTCCCGCCTTTGCGGGTCTGGGCGCTCCCTGGTGGGACCCGCATGCCCGCGGTATCGTGTGCGGTCTGACCGGCGCCTCGAGCCGTGCGACCATCGTACGTGCCGCCTGCGAATCCATGGCATATCAGAGTTACGACGTGCTGCGCGCCATGGAGCAGGACGTGGGGCTTTCGATTGAGCGCCTGTCCGTCGATGGCGGCGCCTCACGCAACGAGTTCATCATGCAATTCCAGGCCGATCTGCTGGATATCCCCGTGCTGCAATGCGAGACGGTGGAGACCACGGCAATCGGTGCCGCGTACTTGGCGGGCCTTGCCGTCGGCTATTGGGAGGACCTGGAGGAGCTGGAGCAAAACGCTCAGATCGTTAAGACCTTCCTTCCCCATATGTCCGCCGAGCGCCGTGAGAGCAATCTCGCTGGTTGGCGTGATGCAGTCAAGCGCTCGCTCAGTACCGCACAGTAGGGCTGCGATGGGCTGCTCGATACAACAAACCGCTAAACTTATGCATGGCGTGCGGCGGCAACATTGCTGCGCGCCTTGTCAGCAAGGCCGTTTTGCGGCTGCAACGAAAGGGGCAATCAACCCATGACCGTCACCTACGATGCGTCCCGTGTGACGCTTGTCGATCATCCGCTCGTCCAGCACAAGCTGTCGATCCTGCGCGACAAAAACACCGGCACCAACCAGTTCCGTCAGCTCGTGCGCGAACTCGCGCTTTTTGACGGCTACGAGGCCATGCGCGACCTGCCTATGGAAGACGTCGAGGTCGAGACCCCCATCACTACCGCCACGTTCAAACAGCTTGCCGGCAAGAAACTCGCCATCGTGCCCATCCTGCGTGCGGGCCTTGGCATGGTCGACGGTATCCTCGACCTGGTGCCCTCCGCTCGCGTGGGCCACATCGGCATGGAGCGCGACGAGGTCACCCACGAGCCGCACGAGTATTACTGCAAGATGCCCAAGGATATCGACCAGCGCATCTGCCTGGTCGTCGACCCCATGCTCGCCACGGGCGGTTCGGCCGAGATGGCCATCAGCTACCTGCGCGAGCGCGGTGTCAAGGATATCCGCATGCTGTGCATCGTCGCCGCGCCCGAGGGCCTCAAGTCACTGACCGAAAAGGACCCCGACGTACATATTTATACGTGCGCCATCGACGACCATCTCAACGAGGCCGCCTACATCGTTCCCGGCCTCGGCGACGCCGGCGACCGCATCTTCGGCACGCTCTAGTCGCTGGGCTAAGACGGCCGCGGCTGCAAATACGAAGAAACGGTGCGCGCGGTCGAACAAAAGGCGACCGCGCGCACTCCTGTTAACGGACGTTTTGCCCTGCAGGGTTCGAGAAAAACGTATTACCGTACCTGCGGCATAAAGAAGGTCTTAAGAAAACGAACAGGTGCGTATTAACCGATGCTTTTTCGGTTGTACTTTAGCGATTGGCTCGTACAATAGTCACCAATGTTTGGCGGGAACTGTCCTGTGAGGCGATAAAAAGGAAAGTGAGGACGCCAGTGTTTCAGATAGCCGATCTGCTCGCTATCGTTGCAGGTGCCATCGCGGGCGCGATTGCCTTCCTTCCCTTTGTCTTTACGCTCAAGCCGGTTCTTGACGATAAGCAGAATGCGGACATGCTCAAGGGTATGGTGAGTCTCGCGGTCTCGGCAATCGCGTTGCTTGTCTTTACCTTGGTTGTGTTTGTGTTGTTCGGAGAGGCATTTCGCATGTTCCTCCTGGGCGAGGCGATCGGCTTCGTGGCCTTTATGGCCGCCTGCGCGGTTCGCGTCGCCAAGGCGCTGCGAGATCCTCATGAGGTCGAAAGGTAAGTCGTGGAAATTTTTGAAAAGCTGCCTGATGAGATTAATCATCTGGTCAGCGAGTTCAGCTCCACCCCTGTCGTGGGCGATCTGAGCTGCGGCATCACGCAGTACTCGTTTTGGCTGATCGTCTCCACGATCGTGCTCCTGATCGTCCTAGCCGTGTTCAAGAAGAAGCAGACCCTGGTTCCCAAGGGCTTCTTCGTCAACGGTTTCGAGTACATCATCGAGTACGTCGAGAACGATATCGGCAAGGGTGTCGTGGGTGAGAACTGGAAGAAGCACTTCCCGTTCCTGTGCTCGCTTTTCCTGTTCATCCTGATCAATAACATGATCGGCCTGATCCCGGGAATGAAGCCCGGCACCGGCGCAATCGGCTCCACCGCCGCACTCGCCATTTTCGCCTTCGTGTACTTCATCTACTACGGATGCAAGGCTCACGGCGTGATCGGCTACATCAAGAGCCTCGCCCCGCAGGGCGTGAGCTTCCCGATGAACGTGCTCGTGTGGGTCGTCGAGCTTTTCTCGACCTTCCTGCGCCTCATCACGCTTGCCGTCCGTCTGTTCTGCAACATGTTCGCAGGACACGTGGTCATGGGCTCGTTCGCCATCATGGCGAGCATGTTCATGCAGCCGCTGCTTCAGCAGGTTTCCGCGGCCCACGCCGTCGGCGCCCTGCCTTCGCTGGCCTGGCTTGCCATCCTCATCCTGATCTATGCGATCGAGCTTGTGGTCGGCGCCATCCAGGCTTACGTCTTCACGGTCCTTACCGCCGTGTATGTCTCCGAGGCAGAGGAGGTCGCGGAGGAGGAGTAGTCTTCCGTTCGTGCCTTAAAGGTAAGGCAATTCGTTAAACCGCCGGTGCCCGTACCCATGGAGCCCGGCAGTTATAAAAAGGTTATCCTGCGTGAAATAAGACACGCACGACAAAGGAGGAATCGTGGGAGTTATCGGTTACGGTCTCGGTGTTATCGGCGCTGGTCTTGCTATCGGCCTGTCTGCTCTGGGTGCTACGGGTGCTATGGCCCGTCAGCCTGAGGTCCAGGGCCGCGTGTTCACCGTCTTCATCATGGGCTCCGCTTTCGGCGAGGCTCTGGCTCTGATCGGCTTCGTTGTCGCGCTGATCGTTAAATAGCACGGAGCGTCAAGTATGAATCTTTCATCCCAGAAGAGCGCGATCGCACTCTCCGCGTCCGCGGCCGCGCTGCTCATGCCGGTTTCCGCGTTCGCCGAGGACGGCGCCGCCGGTGCGGACATCCTCATCCCTAAGATGGCGGAGTTCATCCCGGCGCTTATCGCCTTCCTGATTATCTGGATCGTGCTGGCCAAGGTCGCCCTGCCGGGCATCATGAAAACCATGGAGGAGCGCGGCAAGAAGATCGAGGAGAGCCTCGACGAGGCCGAGAAGACCAAGCAGGAGGCTATCGCCAAGCGCGCTGAGTCCGACTCGATCGTCACCGACGCCCGTCGTCAGGCTGCCGACATCGTTCTCGAGGCCCGTAAGGACGCCGAGTCCGAGCGTGCCCGTATCATCGAGGCTGCTCACAAGGAGGCCGAGGAGATCATCGCCAAGGCCCATACGACCGTCGAGGACGAGCGCAAGTCCATCTACGCCGGTGCCGCGAGCTCTATCGCCGACCTGTCCGTTGCCGTCGCCACCAAGATCGTGGGCGAGGCACTCGAGGACGATGCCGAGCAGAAGAAGCTCATCGAGCGCTACATCCAGGAAGCAGGTAGCCTGAATGCCGACTAGCCGCTATCAGGACAAGGTGCTCGAGACCTACGCGCGTTCCCTTTTGGAAGCCGCCAAGGCCGAGAACCATGTGTTCGAGGACCTCGAGATGGTCGAGCGCTTGGCTTCTGCCAGCCCCGAGATCATCGCCGTGCTCGACACCATGTCCAAGCGCGACCAGCTCGACCTTCTTCCCAAGGTGGCAGCTGCCTTTAAGTATGTTGCCGAGGAAGACGAGGATGTAGTGGGCGTGACCGTCACCACGGCGATCCCGCTCGACGACGAGCTGCGTCAAACCATCACTAAGAAATGCGAGCAGGACTTCGGCCGCAAGGTATTCCTTATCGAGCAGGTCGACCCGTCTATCGTGGGCGGCCTGGTGCTCGAGGCCCGCGGCGAGCGTCGTGACATTTCCGTCAAGACGCAGCTGCGCATCGCGCAGGAGACCCTCGCAAACTCTGCTAATTCGTACGGAGGTGAAGCCTAATGTCCGAAACCCTCAATGCCCAGGATATCGCCAAGAAACTGCAGGAGCAGCTCACGAGCCTCTCCGCGACGGTCGATACGCATGAGGTTTCAACGGTCGATGAGGTAGGCGACGGCATCGCGCGCGTCTCCGGCCTCAAGAGCGCCATGGCAGGCGAGCTTCTGGAGTTCAAGAGCTCCGATACCGGTGAGACCGTCTTCGGCCTTGCCCAGAACCTTGACCGTGACGAGGTCGGCGCCGTTCTGTTTGGTGCCGTCGACTCCATCAAGGAAGGCGACGAGTGCCGCACCACTGGCCGCATTATGGATATCCCCGTGAGCCGTGCCATGCTCGGCCGCGTCGTCAATCCGCTCGGCCAGCCCATCGACGGCCTGGGCGACATCGTCGCCACGCACCGTCGCCCCATCGAGTTCAAGGCTCCCGGCGTCATCGATCGTACCCCGGTGTGCGAGCCGGTTCAGACCGGTCTGCTCGCTATCGACTCCATGGTGCCTATTGGCCGCGGTCAGCGTGAGCTCATCATCGGCGACCGTAAGACCGGTAAGACCGCCATCGCCATCGACGCTATCCTCAACCAGCGCGGCAAGGGCATGGTCTGCATCTATGTCGCCATCGGCCAGAAGGCCTCCACGGTTGCCAACATCCGTGAGACCCTCGCTCAGCACGGTGCGCTCGACTACACCATCATCGTTTCGGCCACTGCTGCCGATTCCGCCCCTATGCAGTACATCGCGCCTATGGCCGGTGCCGCTATTGGCGAGTTCTTCATGTACAACGGCGAGGACGGCAAGCCCGCCAGCGAGACCAACCCCGGCGGCCACGTGCTCGTCATCTACGACGACCTGTCCAAGCAGGCCGTGGCCTACCGTCAGATGTCGCTGACGCTGCATCGTCCGCCCGGACGCGAGGCCTATCCTGGCGACATCTTCTACCTGCACTCTCGTCTGCTCGAGCGTGCCGTCAAGATGTCCAAGAAGAACGGTTACGGCTCCATGACGGCACTGCCGATCATCGAGACCCAGGACGGCGACGTCTCGGCCTACATTCCGACCAACGTCATTTCCATTACCGATGGTCAGATCTACCTGCAGTCCGAGCTCTTCTTCCAGGGTCAGCGCCCGGCAGTCGACGTGGGTATCTCCGTGTCCCGCGTCGGTGGCGATGCGCAGACCAAGGCCATGAAGCAGGTCGCCGGCAACCTCCGTCTGGACCTCGCTTCCTATCAGGAGCTCGCTGGCTTTACGCAGTTCGGCTCCGACCTCGACGAGGCTACTCAGAAGCAGCTGACCCACGGTGCTCGCATGACCGAGCTCCTGAAGCAGCCGCGTTACAAGCCGTTTGAGGTTGGCGAGCAGATCGTTACGCTGTTCGCTGGCAACGAGGGCTTCCTGGATGACCTGGAGATCGCCGACGTGCTGCCCTTCCGTGCCGAGCTCATCGAGTACATGGACAATGGCTTTGGTTCGCTGCTCGACAAGGTTCGCGCCAAGAAGATCGATGATGACACCAAGGCCGAGCTCTTGCGTGTCATCGGTGACTTCAAGCAGCAGTTCATGGCCAAGCACCATGCCGATACGACTGGATCAGAGGAGAACTAAGCCCTATGGCCAACCTTCGCGACATTAAGAAGCGAATCTCCTCGGTTACCACGACCAAGCAGATCACGCGCACGATGGAGATGGTCTCTACGGCCAAGATCCGTCGTGCCCTCGATCGCTCCAAGCAGGCCGAGCCCTATAAGGAGGCACTGACCGACGTCATGTTGACGGTCGCCGGCGACGCCTCCTGCTCGGGCACCGATCCCATGCTGCAGAAGCATGAGAGCGTCAAGCATGGCCTGATTGTCGTCATTGCCTCGGACCGCGGCCTTGCCGGCGGTTTCAATACGACGGTGGAGCGCACGGCCGAAAAGCTCGCCGCTTCTTGGGCGAACGACGGCATCGAGTGCGAGATCATCGCGTGTGGGCGCAAACCGGCCACGTATTTCCGCGACCGCGCAAACGTCGCCATGCACTTTGAGGGCAATTCCTCCGAGCCCGATTTCAATCAGGCCCGCATGATCTCCTCTCATATCTGCGATGCGTATCGAGCCGGTGAGCTTGACCGCGTCGAGCTTGTCTACCACCACGCCAAGAACCGCGTGGATCAGGAGCTTCGCGTCGAGCACTTGCTGCCGCTCGATCCCGAGATGATCGCTATGGCCCACGGTCCGCGTAAGAACGAGACCGACGCCCCTAAGCGCATCTCGTCGACGTTCGAGTTCGTGCCCTCTCCCGAGCATGTTCTCGGCAAGCTTGTACCGTCTTATATCCTGACGGTCATCTACCAGGCCCTGATCGATTCGGCGGCCGCCGAGCAGGGTGCGCGCCGCAAGGCCATGCACTCCGCGACGGAAAACGCCACCGCGATCATCTCGACCCTTACCCGCACGTATAGTCGCGTGCGCCAGGCTTCGATTACGACCGAGATCAACGAGATCGTCGGCGGAGCCTCAGCATTGGAGGAACAGTAATGGCTAATAACACCGTAAAGCTTGCGGTCGAGGAAGCCACCAAGAAGACGACTGCCGGTGATGGTCGCATCGTGCGTATCATCGGCCCTGTCGTCGACGTCAAGTTTGACGGCGCGGTGCCCCCGATCTACAACGCGCTCACGGTCGAGGCCGAGACCCCGATCGGTCACCTGAGCACGATCCTCGAGGTCGAGAGCCAGCTTCCGGGCGGCGTCGTCCGCACGGTCGCCATGTCCTCGACCGACGGCCTGCAGCGTGGTCTCATCGCCACCGATACCGGTGAGCCCATGAAGATGCCCGTTGGCCCCAAGACGCTCGGCCGCATTTGGAACGTCATGGGCAAGCCTGTCGACGGTAAGCCCATGCCCGAGGTGGAGGAGTTCTATCCCATCCACCACGCAGCGCCCCGCTTCGACGAGCTCACCACCAAGACCGAGATCTTTGAAACCGGCATCAAGGCCGTTGACCTGCTCGAGCCCTACATCCGTGGCGGCAAAACGGGTCTGTTCGGCGGCGCCGGCGTCGGCAAGACCGTTCTGATCCAGGAGCTCATCAACAACCTCGCCCAGGAGCACGGCGGTACCTCGGTGTTCACCGGCGTCGGCGAGCGTACCCGCGAGGGCACCGACCTGTTCCTCGAGATGAGCGAGTCTGGCGTTATCGACAAGACCTGCTTGGTCTATGGTCAGATGAACGAGCCGCCCGGAGCGCGTCTGCGCATCGGTCTGGCCGGCCTTACCACCGCTGAGTACTTCCGCGATCGTGGCCAGGACGTTCTGCTGTTCATCGACAACATCTTCCGCTTCTCCCAGGCAGGTTCCGAGGTTTCCGCACTGCTGGGCCGTATGCCGTCCGCCGTTGGTTACCAGCCCACGCTGGCAACCGAGATGGGCGACCTCCAGGAGCGCATTACCTCGACCAAGACGGGCTCCATTACCTCCGTCCAGGCTGTCTACGTCCCCGCAGACGACCTGACCGACCCGGCGCCTGCCACGACGTTTACGCACCTCGACGCCACCACGGTTCTTTCGCGTAGCATTTCGTCGCTCGGTCTGTTCCCGGCTATCGACCCGCTCGCGTCTTCCTCCGACGCCCTCGATCCCTCGATCGTCGGCGAGGAGCACTACCGTGTCGCCGTCAAGGTCCAGGAGCTCCTGCAGGAGTACTCCGACCTTCAGGACATCATCGCCATTCTGGGTATGGACGAGCTGTCCGAGGAGCAGCGCCTTACGGTCAACCGTGCCCGTAAGATCCAGCAGTTCCTCTCCCAGTCCTTCCACGTCGCCGAGAAGTTCACCGGCAACCCCGGTGTCTACGTCCGTGTCGAGGATACCGTCCGCTCCTTCGCCGAGATTGTCGACGGCAAGGCCGATGACCTGCCCGAGCAGGCATTCCGCTATGCTTCCACGATTGAGGACGTGCGCGAGCGCGCCCGCAAGATGGGGGAGAAGTAGGTTATGCGTATCCGCATCGTGTGCCCCGTGAGCTGCGCCTATGAGGGCGACGCTGCGTTTGTGTCGATTCCGTCCACGGATGGCGAGTTTGGAGTTCTGCCTGCTCACTCCAGCGAAATCTGCACGATCGACCGCGGTTACGTTCGCGTTTCCGATAAGGCCATGGGCACTGTCGACCACACGTTTGCCGTGGCCGGCGGCTATGCCCAGGTTGCGGACGATGTCGTGACCGTCCTCGCCGAGCGCGCTTGCGATTTGGCGACCGTCGACGCCGACAAGGTTAAAGCTGATATTCAAGGTTTTGAAGAGAAGCTGGGTAATTTGTCGGAGGATGATGCACGCCGCGCCTACCTCTATAATGAAATCGCATGGTGTAAGCTCAAGCTTGCCCAATAGTCAGACGTTTTAGCGTTCGACCATTTGCGAACACATCATGCCCGGGATGGCCCAGCCACCCCGGGCATGCTTTTTGAAAGGGTAGACCTTGGATATTATCCGCGTTGAGGGTGGCCACGCCATCGGGGGTTCCGTGCCTGTTTCGGGCGCCAAGAACTCCGCGCTCAAACTTATGGCGGCAACGCTTCTGGCGCCGGGCAAGACGACGCTGCAGAACGTGCCCGATATTTCCGATGTCCACGTGATGGGCAAGGTGCTCAAGGGTATGGGCGCTACGATCGATGTTCTCGACGAGCACACGCTCGAGATCGATACCTCCCAGGTCGATTCCTGGGAGGCTCCCTATGAGCTCGTTGCCAAGATGCGCGCTTCCACTGCCGTGATGGGACCCCTGCTGGGCCGTTTTCATCGCGCCAAGATCGCCATGCCCGGCGGCTGCAACCTGGGCGCTCGCAAGATCGATATGCATATCTTGGGTCTTGAGGCCTTGGGCGTTGAGTTCGATACCGCCCACGGCTATATCAACGCCAACGCGCCCCAGGGCCTGCACGGTACCACCGTCACGCTCGAGTTTGCCAGTGTCGGTGCGACCGAGAACCTCATCATGGCCTCCGTGCGCGCGCAGGGTACCACGGTAATCGACAATGCCGCCCGCGAGCCCGAGATCGTCGATCTCGCCAACATGCTCAACGAAATGGGTGCCAAGATTGTCGGCGCCGGTACGCCTGTCGTGACCATCGAGGGTGTGGAGGAGCTGCATCCCGTTACCCATCGCGTGGTGGGCGACCGTATCGAGGCCGGTACCTTTATCGTTGCCGGTGCGTTGATGGCCGACGATTGCGGTGTCGACGTCACGGGCTTTTGCCCCATTCATTTGGGCATGGTGCTCAAGAAGATGGAGCTCATGGGCATCGACTGCGAGCGCGTCGAGGATGGCGTCCATGTGAACCGTGCCGAGCGCATCAAGCCGGTCGATATCCAGACGCTCCCGTTCCCCGGTTTCCCCACGGATATGCAGGCGCAGATCATGGTGCTTTCCGCCCTGGCCGACGGCAGCTCCGTTATCACCGAGAATATCTTTGAGAATCGCTTTATGTTTGCATCCGAGCTGGTGCGCATGGGCGCCGATATTCGCATCGAGAGCCATCACGCTATGATTCACGGCGTCAAGGGCTTCTCCGGCGCTCAGGTAACCTCACCGGATCTTCGTGGTGGCGCGGCACTCGTCGTCGCCGGCCTAATTGCCGACGGCACGACCGAGGTCTCGGCCATCCATCACATTAAGCGCGGCTACGAACAGTTTGTCGAAAAGCTGCAGGCGCTTGGCGCTCATGTCGAGCACGCCACTGTTCCCGATCCCGTCATCTACTAATGCAGGTTGCCTATGTTTAAGAAAAAGCCCATTACGGAATCTCGAAGACCTTCGACCGGCGCTCAGGCAAAAATTTATAGCCGCGATAACGTTGCCCGCTATTCCGAGCGCGCCCGTCAGCGCCGTCGCGGTCATACGGTTCGCCGCGTCGCGCTCATTGCCGTGCTCGGTGTGCTGCTGAGCGCTACGACTGCCGCCGGCCTGTGGTTTGCCACCATTATGGGCAAGCTCGGCGATTCCAATGTCATTACCGACAACCTGCGCCAGATCCTGGTTGATACCGACGAGGCAAAGGACCCGTTCTACGTGCTACTCCTTGGCACTGACGGTCGCCCGGGCGAGGATACATACCGCGCCGACTCGATTATCCTGGCGCGTATCGACCCCACGCAAAAGCAGGCGACGCTCATTTCCGTTCCGCGCGACACCAAGGTCGTGTACAAGGGCGAGACCATGAAGATCAACGCCTGCCATACCGTTGGCGGCGCCGAGGCCATGGTCCAGGCAGTCAACGAGCTGTGCGGTGTCCAGATTTCCCACTATGCCGAGGTCAGCTTCGACGGCATGCAGTCGCTCATCGATTCGGTCGGCGGCATCGACATTAACGCAACCGACGATGTCGACGACCCCGAGCATCTCGACATTAAGATTACCGCCGGTCAGCAGCACATGGATGGCGCGACCGCCCTTACCTATGCCCGTTGCCGCTACATCTATGCCGATGGCGACTACACACGCATGCGCCACCAGCGTCAGGTGCTCGGCGCCCTCGCCAACCAGATCCTCAACAACTTCGATGCCACCAAGGTCTTCGACCTCGTCAATTCGCTGTCCGACATGCTCGTGACCGATATGAGCGTTCAGGACATCGTCTCTACGGTCAATGCCATGCGCGGCATGGATGTTGACGGCATCTATTCGGCCAACTTGCCTTCGTATGCCGATGACAGCACCATGATTGATGGCGTGAGCTACGTCTTTGTCTACGAGGACGAGCTTAAGGAAATGATGGAGCGCGTCGACGCTGGTAAGGATCCCAAGGGCCCCAATACCATGGGCCAGTCCGATGGCTCCAGCTCTACGATCGGCGACCTGAACAACAACACGTCCGATGATTACGCCAACGGCACCGCAACCTCATCGGTCAGCTCTGACGATTCGGACGATTCGACTGATTCGAGCGATTCGGACTACTACGAAGAGCCCACCGGCGACGGCAACGGCTACGAAGCCAACTACTAGAGTTACGGCGTTTTACCAAACGCCGTAACGACTCGACGCTGCGCGGGCCGCATTTGGACAATCTGACGTTCAACTTCAAGGGCGCGACCAGAAGGTCAGCGCCCTTTCGCTTCACGTCACCTTGTCTCAAATGCGACCCGCTCGCTGTCGTTGCCAAAACATCGGCGTTGCCGGAACACTTGGCACTTGGGGACGTTCCTTTTGTACCGGCAGTTTGGGACACTCCTTGCGTTAAGAGGCTGGCGTGCGTCAACCTGTTCTCATTGCAGCAAAAAAAATCGCCCCGTTCTTGGTTGAGGACGGGGCGATTCGTCTTTTGGACTTGTGCAGCCAGGCTTATGCAAAGCGGGCGACGAGTTCCTGGAGGACGTCGGTCATCTTGACGAGCGAGCTGACCGGGACAAACTCGTTAACGCCGTGGTAGCAGTAGCCGCCCGTGGAAAGGTTGGGGCAGGGCAGGCCGCGGAACGACAGCTGCGCACCGTCGGTACCACCGCGAATCGGCAGTACCTGGGGCTCAATGCCGCAGGCAAGGTAGGCTTCCTTGGCGACATCGATAAGCTCGGGGTAGTCACGCACGATCTCGGCCATGTTGCGGTACTGCTGCTTGATTTCGACCGTCACGAGTTCCTCGCCCAGGCGCTGGTTGAGCAGGGCTGCGGCAGATTCAATCAGCGCGAGCTTCTGCTGAAACTTTGCTGCGTCGTGGTCGCGAACGATATAGCGCGCCGTAGCGTGGTCGACGGTTGCAGACACGCCCTCAAGATGATAGAAGCCCTCGTAGCCCTCGGTGTATTCCGGGCGCTGCGCATAAGGGAGCAGCGCGTTAAAGTCGCAGAACAGATTGCCCGCGTTGACCATGCGGCCCTTGGCGTCACCGGGATGGATGGACTGGCCCTCAAAGTGAACGGTTGCCTCGGCGGCGTTAAAGCACTCCCACTCCAGCTCGCCAATGGGACCGCCGTCGACCGTGTAGGCGTACTTGCAGTCAAAGGCCTCGATATCCAACAGCTCGGCGCCGTGACCGATCTCCTCGTCCGGGCAAAAACAAATGCCGAGTGCGGGGTGGGGCAGCGAGGGGTCCTGAGCGATACGCGCGACAAGCGCCATGATCTCGGCGACACCGGCCTTGTCGTCGGCGCCCAGCAGTGTGGTGCCGTCACTGCAGACCAAGTCCTCACCCACAAGGTCGTTCAGGGCGGGAAGCTTGGCGGTGCTCATGGCCACGGGCTTGCCGTCAACGGTGCCGCAGACCAGATCGCCGCCTTCGTAGTGCACAATGTGCGGCTTCACGCCGGCGCCCGGCGCAACCTCGGTGGTGTCGAGGTGTGCGATCAGGCCCAAGGCGGGCTTGTCCTCCGCGCCCGCGCTCGCAGGAATATGCGCGCAGACGTAGGCATGCTCGGTCACATGGGCATCGGCCGCGCCAAGCTCGCGCAGCTCCTCGGCCAGGATATTGGCAAGGTCAAACTGAACGGCGCTCGAAGGCACCTGGTCGCAGTTTGCATCCTCGGATTGCGTGTTGATTTGGACGTAGCGCAAAAAGCGCTCAAGGACGTCGGGGTTCGTGGTGTTGTTTTCCATAAAGACCGCTCCAATCTTGGTCGTCGTGTGCAACAAGAACTCTAGCACGGTATGCCACGGCATACCGCGACACTTGGATGGGGTAGAATCAGCCTTTGAACGCAGAAGGGACGGAAGGTCATGGATACGACAAATAGCTCGCGCGAGCTGCACCTAACGGTGGCGAACGAAGACTACTTGGAGTGCATGGTTCGCATCGAAAGCGAAGAAGGGGAGACCAATGGCGTGCGATCGGTCGACATCGCGCAGCGTCTTGGTGTCTCCAAGGCATCGGTCAATAAGGCAGTTTCGGCGCTTAAGGCATCCGAGCTTGTCGAGCAATCGCATTACGGCAAGGTCATCCTGACCGACCGTGGTCGCGAGGTCGGCACGGCTATCTGGTACCGCCATCGCCTTATTCGCACGTTTTTGGTCCAGGAGCTCGGCGTCGATTTTGAGCGGGCCGATTCCGAGGCGTGCATGATGGAACATGCGCTTTCCGAGGACACGATGAGCCGCTGGCTCGCCTATCTCGAAAAACAGGGAATCAGCGTCGAGGAATAGCGAAACACATATATGGATACGAGTTATTACAACCGCCCCGGCGGCGAGGAACTTATGCATCGCATGTCGAGCGAGACCCTGTTGACGCAGGGCCCCATGGGCAGCGTGCTGATGAGTGAATACGACGCTGCCGACATCCCACCGGCGTTTTGGAACCTTGCCGAGCCGCAGACTGTTTCTCGTATCCATCGTCTGTATGTCGCCGCCGGTGCGCAGGTGCTCATTACCAATACCTTTCAGGCATCAAGCTATGCCCTCAAGCAAGATCAGATTACGCCGTCCGTGGCTGAGGTCAATCGCGGTGCCGTCGACGATGCGCGCCAGGCGCACCCTCAGCTGCTGCTGGGCTCGATGGGCCCGATCGGCATTGAGTGGTTTGCCGAAGACTCTGCCGAGTATCGAGAAATCCGAGGCATTTCGCGAGAGCAGGCATACGCCCTGCTCAATGCTGGTGTTGACGGCCTGCTGATCGAGACGGTGACGTCTATCCGTAATTTGCAGCCCATGCTTGCCGGCGCCCAGGATGCCGCCGACGGCATGCCTGTTTTGGTGAGTTTTGTCGTTGACGATAATGGCGACCTGCTAGGCGATGGCCTCAACATCGAGGCCGCCGTTTTGTATGCCGAAAAGCACGGCGCAAACTCGGTTGGCGTTAACTGCTGTTCACTTGCGGCCGCGAACGTGGCGGTGCCCAGGATGGTTGCATCGGCGACTACGCCCGTCACGGTACGCCCCAACGTAGGCGATCCGGTCCAAACTCAGGATGGCCCTGTGTGGCGCGAGAACCCCGAAGCCTTCGCGCGCGCTTGCATCGAATGGAGGCATGCCGGTGCCGCAATGGTGGGCAGTTGCTGTGGAACCACGGCGATCACCACGGCGGCGATGGCCGAGGCGCTCGATATCTAAAGGTCAAAACCGCTCCGTACGGGGCGGTTTATTTAGTGCTTGCATATCGTCGGTAGCATTTGCCCAAATGGTGAATGCCGGTTTTGGCAGGTTGCTGGGCGAGCGCTGAGGGTATACCTCATGCGTACCATGATCCAAACACTGTGAGGTGTCTGCGCGTGTGCGCGATAATTCATTTTGGAACTGACGGTTGGCGCGCCCGCGTCGACGACGACTTTACCGCCGACAACGTTGCCCGCATTGCCGATGCCGTCGGCGAGTTGTGGCAAAAGACCAATCCCGGCAAAACAGTATATATAGGGTTCGACACCCGGCCGCAGGCGCGCGAGTTCGCTGAGCTTGCGGCAGGCGTGCTTGCGGCTCACGGATTGGACGCAGTGCTCGCATCTCGGCCTGTCCCGACCCCCGCCCTCACGTGGGCGGCGGCATATGACGGCGAAGCCTGCGGTGCGCTCATGGTGACGGGGTCCCATCATCCGCAGGGGTATCTGTGCCTTAAACTACGCATGGGAGATGGCTCGACGGCCAATCAGGATGTCATCGAAGAGCTCGAAGAGACCATAGCCCCCGAGCCGATGGGGATCGAGGAACGCTATCGCACCGCGGATATTATTCCTGACTATATGCAGGCGGTGGCATCGTTTGTCGATGCCGACGCCATTCGAGCCGCTCACCTGCGTGTGGTAGTTGACCCCATGGGCGGCGCGGCTCAGGGATATCTTGCCGACCTGCTGCGGGAGCTAGGCGTCGAGGTGCACGAGATTCATGCCGGACAGCCGTCCGATCAAGAGGACATTTGCCCCGACCCTGTTGAGCCATGGGTGGACGCTTGCGAGCGTGCGGTTGTCGAGGACGGGGCGTGCGCGGGCCTGGTGACCGACGGCGATGCCGATCGTATCGGCGCGGTCGACGAACGCGGTAGATATATACATCCGCATCAAATCATGGCGCTTGTTTTGGGCGACCTCGTTCAATTCCGCAATTTGGAGGGGCGTGTCGTCGTCAATCTCTCGTGCTCGACGCTCGTGCGCCGCATTGCCGAGGCGCTTGGCTGTCGCGTGACCGTTAAGCCGGTCGGTTTCAAATATATAGCTGCAGAGATGAAGAAGGGCGGCGTCCTCATGGGAGGCGAGGAGGCCGGCGGCATCGGCATCGCCGCGCATATGCCCGAGCGCGATGGAATCCTTGCTTGTCTGATTCTGTGTGAGCTTATGGCAAAGACGGGCGCGCCCTTGGGCGTTTTGGTCGATCAGCTCGAGGCCAGTTTTGGTAAGACGAGCTACGGGCGTCGCGATTTGCGCCTTGAGGCCGAAGACGCCGAATCGCTGCGAACACTGCTTCCTGGCATGAATCCCAAATCGATTTGCGGCAAGGCGCCGCAGACTGTAAGCCATATGGATGGTCTACGTTTGGCATTCGAGGATGACACCTGGCTGTTGATCCGCCCCAGCGGGACCGAACCGGTGGTTCGCGTATACGCCGAGGGGTTCTCGGTGGAGGAGCGCGATGAGTTGCTCGATGCCGGCTGCGCCTTGGCTAAGGGAGCCTATCAGCTTTAGCCATATGACGCTTCACTATAAAGAGACCCTCGGTGAGTGGTAGAGAACGGCTGGCAAACGTAAGCTGAGTTCTAATATGTGTAGGAAATGTGTACGCCCAGATTCCCGCCCGCGGGGGCCCTCCGGTCTGGCAATATATCTCCTTGCCGCGCGGCCCGGTCGGACCGGATGAGCCGCGAG
>CABVDJ010000036.1 GCA_902497025.1 uncultured Collinsella sp.
CGTCATAGACATCGACGGCGATACTGAGAGAGTCATTTACACATATCTCGGCGCCGTGTTTAAAGGGGTCAAAAAAGGAGCGGTGTTTTACGTGGCCCCGCTCGGATTTGACACGGTTATTCACAGCAGGTCGACCGGGACGACCACTGATAGCGGCGCATTTGGGGACACGCCTCTTGCCTATAAAGGTCGCACATTTGGGCTCACGCCGTCATGCCTAGGCTTTCTCAAGGAAATGGTCGCAGCCGGATTTAAGGTTCAGGTCAAAGTTAAGAAGATCGGAATGTACTCCGCGGGGATTCCCGAACTTGTCACCATGACCGCGGACCCGCGACTCCTGAAGCAGTGGTGGGAAAGACAAAAAATAACAACCGAGCCCGTTCCCTTCTCAGAAGAGAACGAACTACATATAAATGAGGGACGATACAGGGCGAGGATTTCAGAAATCAGGCAAAACCGAACCGGAATCGAGCTCCATGAGACCTCAAGCGAAGTGTGGATAGACGTTACGGAACGCAACTGGATCGCCGGAACACCGCCAATAGGAGATCTCCGCTTTACACCGAACTTCGAGATAATCCCGACACCAAAGGGTTCATCCGCAAAGCCCCATATTAGGATCCTGGCGGGAAAGGAGCCGCTCGTAGAGATAAACGCGAGCAACCATAAGGTATACAAGCAGCTTACCGAATACAAAGAAAGGCAGTGCCGCGCCTGTTATATGTATGACTACTTCCAAGACAGCAGCAACGCAACGAAGCTCTATCTCGTGTTTGACTAGACGAGAAGATCGCGGGGTTCCCCTAGACGCCCATGTACCCGATGAGGACCCATTGACCGGTCTGCGGGCACCTCAATGCGCGAACGTCGTACTCGGATGCCAGGGAGTACGCGCACGGCCTGAGCGTCGCAAACGGGACGGGGCCCGCGGCGCGGCAGGGTTTTTCAGGTTTTTCCGGAAAAACCTCCAACCGGCGCACCAAAACGCCAGTTGTTTCCCATTTTGCTGACCCCAGCAAAATGGGCAGGCGGCTGATTAAGTTGTTGTAGAAAACGCAGCGACTGCTCAAGACATAAAGAAACCCCGTGCGGCAATCTTGGCGGATCCGCACGGGGCATATGCCCTCCGGCAAAAAGGGAAAGGCAGGACCATTATATGGCAAGCAACGATACTTCTAGGTCAAAACTCGGTTCCAAGCGCGAGGTCGCGCCCGGCAAGTGGGTGATCCGCGTCCAGGCGGGCTTCCGCGCGGACGGGCGCGTACGGCGCGTGTCGCGCACCGTGTACGGCACTGAGACTGAGGCCGATATCGCCATCACGCAGCTTGCGCAGGAGCTCGGTGTGTCCCAGGCGGCGCACGCGGGCGTGACGCTCGATATGTACTACTGGGGCGTGTTCCGCGACTCCCCCAGCAACCGCGGCAAACCACGCTCCAAGGCGAGCCTGCGCGAGTACGACGGCCAGATGGAGAACTACATCTCCCCCGTCCTGGGGAGCATCGACATCTCCGAGATAACCCACGACATGATGCGCAGCTGCATCGAGCGCTCGGGCGCGCCGGCCAAGACCAAGACCACGCTGCGCGCCATCATGCGCCGCGCCTTCGACGACGGCTGGGTGACGGTGGAGCCCTTCCGCCGCCGCGTGATCGCCCCCAAGGCCAAGCAGGCGCCCGTGGAGCCGTGGAGCATCCCCGAGGCCGCCGAGGCGCTGCGCAAGCTCGCCGCCAGCGACGACCGCGCCGATCTGGTCATGAACGCCTACCTCATCCTGGGCCTGAGCGGCCTGCGCAAGGAGGAGGCGCTGGCCGTACGCCCGTGCGACCTCAAGGTCACCACGACCTACGACTTCGCCACGGGCCAGCCGACCGTCTCGGAGTACATCGAGGTCTGCCGAGCGTACACGGACGAGGACGGCGTGAAGGAGACCAAGAACGCCCATTCCGTGCGCACCGTGCCGGTTTTATTGGCCGGGCGCGAGCGCCTGCACCAGATCATGGACGAGCTGCGCCCGAGCATAACCGTCGAGGGCGGCACTTCGGTTACGGAGCAGGTGCTGGAGTGGAGCGGGCAGCGCATCGTGAACATGCGCGGCGACAACCTCGTGCGCGCGTGGCGGCGCATGTGCGTACGCCATGACCTGCGGTATATCCCTCCCAAGGCCCTGCGGCATACCTCCGAGACCATTATGGCGGCAAGCGACATCGACCCGCTGAGCATCATGGATCTGCACGGCCATACGGACCTGGGGACAGATTACCGCCATTACATCAAACCGGGTCTGGCGGAGCGCGAGAAGGCCGCCAGACAGGTCGGACGCGCCCTGCAGATCGTCGAGGGCGGCGGCGCGGACGACGGTTTTAATGGCACCGGCCTAGATGCCGAGACGCTCTAAAATGGCGTTCCCTAGGTCCATAACCTGCTAAATGCATAAAACGCCCCCTGCCGCGCATAAACGGCAGGGGGCGTAAAACGCGAACGGTAACGAACGGTTATGATTTGACTTCTTGGAAAACAAAAAAGGTCAGCGCCAAAGCGCTGACCTGCATGTTCTTTGGTGGGCCGTCAGGGGGTCGAACCCTGGACCTTGGGATTAAGAGTCCCCTGCTCTACCAACTGAGCTAACGACCCAAAGCTAAAGTCCGTTATGGCGGACTTTAGAGGAGATATCGTGTGGTGGGCCGTCAGGGGTTCGAACCCTGGACCTTGGGATTAAGAGTCCCCTGCTCTACCAACTGAGCTAACGACCCGATATCAACACGAAGCAAGAACTGGGGTGGGTAAAGGGACTCGAACCCTCGACCTACGGGACCACAACCCGTCGCTCTAGCCAACTGAGCTACACCCACCGTGTCCTGTGCGCTTCGCGCTCGACTATTATTGCAAGGAACGCCACGCGATGCAAGCCCCAATTTTCAAGAATTTTGAAAAGAGTTTTTCGAGCGCGTTTCGAGCAATTCCCACCGGTTCCATAGGAGTAAACTTGCCCCACTGCAAATCCTCGAAAGGACCGGCATGAAAGAACTCTCCAACCGCACAGCAACATTTACCGATTCGGTCATCCGCCGCATGACACGCATCTCCAATAAGTACGATGCCGTCAACCTGTCGCAGGGCTTCCCCGACTTCGATCCTCCGGCGCAGCTGCTCAACAGCCTGAGCACCATCGCCGCCGACCCCAAGCCGCTCTACCACCAGTACTCCATTACCTGGGGCTCCCAGGCCATGCGCGAGGCGCTCGCCGCCAAACAGGAGCACTTTATGGGCATGCCGATCGACCCCAACCAGAATATCGTGGTCACCTGCGGCTCCACCGAGGCCATGATGGCCGCCATGATGACGGTTACGAACCCCGGAGACAAGGTCGTCATCTTCTCGCCGTTCTACGAGAACTACGGCGCTGACACCATTCTCTCGGGTGCCGAGCCCATCTATGTGCCGCTCAACCCGCCCACGTTCGACTTTGACCGCGAGACGCTCGAGGCAGCCTTCCGCGACAACGACCCCAAGGCCATCGTCCTGTGCAACCCTTCCAACCCTTGCGGCAAGGTCTTTACGCGCGAGGAGCTCACCTTCATCGCCGACCTCTGCAAAAAGTACGACGCCTACTGCATTACCGACGAGGTATACGAGCACATCGTCTACGCGCCCCACGAGCACGTCTATATGGCCACGCTGCCCGGCATGTTCGAGCGAACCATCAGCTGCAGCTCGCTGTCTAAGACGTACTCCATCACCGGTTGGCGCCTGGGCTACACCATCGCCCCGGCCCAGATCACCGAGCGTATCAAGAAGGTCCACGACTTTCTCACCGTGGGTGCCGCCGCTCCCCTGCAGGAAGCCGTTGTCACCGCCCTCAACTTCGACGACAGCTATTACGATGAGGTCCTTGACCTCTATACCGCCAAACGCGACCTGTTCTGCCAGGGACTCGACAGCATCGGTCTTGAGCATAACGTGCCGCAGGGCGCCTACTACGTCATGATGGACATCTCAGAGTTTGGCTATGCCAGCGACCTCGAGTTCTGTGAAGACCTCGCGTCTAAAGTGGGTGTGGGCGCCGTGCCCGGCTCGAGCTTCTTCCGCGAGCCCGTCAACCATCTGATTCGTTTCCACTTTGCCAAGCGAGACGAGACGCTTAACGCGGCGCTGGAGAACCTCAAGTCGCTACGTGATAAAATCAAGCCGCGCGGGTAAGGACGGCCCGGCAACTAAAGCAACCAAAGAAGCCCCGCACCGCCCGCCGCGTTGCGAGGCTTCTTTCTATAGCGCTTTCTTAAATGGTTTAGAGCTCTATACTTTAGTCACGGAGCAACTCGTCCCAGAGAGAGGAATACTATGGCAGAGCAGCAGCTTATCGGAGCGCTCGAGGCCGGTGGCACCAAGATGGTCTGCGCCACGGGCTATGCGGACGGTACGGTCCTAGAGCGCGAGCAAATCGCGACCACGACCCCGCAGGAGACCGTCGAGGCCGTCAACGCGTGGTTTGCCGACAAGGGCATCGCCGCGCTGGGCATCGGCGCATTTGGCCCCACCGCAGTCAACCCCGCCTCGCCCCAATACGGCAAGATCCTAGAGACGCCAAAAACGGCATGGCGCTACTTTGACCTGCTGGGCACTATCCAAAACGAGCTCAATATCCCCTGCGGCTACGATACCGACGTCAACGTCGCCTGCCTAGGCGAGGTCACGTTTGGTTGCGCCAAGGGCCTTACCGATGTGGTCTACCTGACCATCGGCACCGGTGTGGGCGCCGGCGTGCTCTCGGGCGGTAAGCTCGTACACGGCATGATGCATCCCGAGGCCGGCCACATCCTGGTCACGCGCGACCCGCGCGACACCATCGGCGAGCATAGCGCTTGCCCCTTCCATGACAACTGCCTCGAGGGCCTCATCGCCGGCCCCGGCGTTAAAAAGCGCTGGGATGGCAAGAGCGCCGGAGACATGGCCGATGACCCAGAGGCCATGGACCTGCTCGCAGGCTATCTAGCACAGGCGCTCATGACCTACACGCTGTGCTACGCGCCGCAAAAGATCATCATCGGCGGCGGTGTGGCCGACCACACCCCCATCGTGCCGCTCGCACGCAAAAAGTGTGCCGAGATGCTCAACGGCTATATCGTCACGCCCGAGGTCAACGACATCGATAACTACATCGTCAACAACAGCCTCGAGGGCAAGCAGGGCATTATGGGCTGCCTGGCCCTGGGCGCACAGGCGCTTCAGTAGCAGACGCACCCACAGGGCGTGGCGCGCCCGGCAAATCCGACCTACGGAACGACGCCACCACGCCTCATATAAGCCCTCAAATAAAAAAGGCCGCCTAGGACCAAACAATACGTCCTAGGCGGCCTTTTTAGCGCACATCAGCGACCGTAAGAGATATCGGAGCACAACGCCCGTTGCCGCTCCACAGCAGTCGATCATCACATCGGTGATCATGCCGGCGCGTCCCGGCACAAAGAGCTGAATCGTCTCGTCGATCGAGGGAATCAGCAGCAGGAACACCGCCGTGGGCAGCAGCACGTCAAAGGTGCGCCGTCCCTCAAAATCAAAGGCGTGCGTTGCCAGGATGCCGAGCACCATATACTCGGTAAAATGCGCGCACTTGCGAACAACAAAGTTGGTCACCCATTCATATGGAAGTCCCACGCCGTGCAGGAAACCGCGGACAGCTTCCATGACCGTTAGGCTCAGCGAGCCCGACCCCGAGCCGGGAACCAACGAATTGCCCCAGATCAAGAGCGCCATCAGGCAGGTCACGACCGCCCATTTTCGATTGATCTTAACCATGCAGAAGTTATGCCTCCGCGCGGAGCGGCGCGAAGCTGGCGGTACCGCCCTCGATAACGCTCAGATAGGCACGGCCCGTACGCTTGGCGGTTGAGGACTGCAGGCGCTCGATCTCTTCCTCGAGGATCTGATTGACGCGCTCGTGACGACGGTTTTCCATAATGCCGGCGGCAATAGCCTCGGCCCGCTCGATGCTCTCGCGCGAGATACGGGCAGTATCCTCGGGGAACACAGCACTGTGACGGCCGACATAGGCGGGGGCAGCAGGCTGAGGGGCAGCGACGGGAGCGGGGGCTGCAACAGGAGCAGGCTCGTCAATCTCATCCAGAATCGCGGTGGCGGCGGCCCACATGTCCTCGTGGCCCGAGTAATCGGCCATGGGAACATCAACCTCGAGCGAGGCGTCCGGAAGGTCGCCGGTGTCGATGCGATCTTGGGCATCAATCGATGCGGTGATGGCTGCAGGCTCATCGAGGTCATCGAGATCGATGTCCACGGCACCGGAGATGATAGGCATGCTGGCGAGGTTTGCATTGTACGGCGCAGCCTCAGCCGCCTGCTGCTGGGCAGGAGCGCCCCAAAGCGAGCTTTCGGCGGCGCGGCGGGCGGCAACGGCCTCCTCGTCCGCGGTCATGGCTTCATCAATGTACGAATTATCGGCAGAAGCGTTCGCGTCCGCCGAGGTAGCGCTGTAGGCGTTATTGCCTGCCGCGTTGGCAACGAGTGCCACGAAAGCCGCCGTGTTGCCCGCAGGAGCGGCCTGGGAGCCCGACACGGCGCGTGCCGCGGCGGCGATGTCATCGCGATTGAAGGAGCCGGTCTGCCCGCCGTTGGTGAGCTCGTCGATGGCGACTTGATAGACGTCGCGCGAGCGCGCAGGGTCGCAGCTAACCGGCGAATCGTCGTCGAGCATGCTGTCGATCATGGACCAAGCCTCGGCCTCGTCCATAGCATCTGCGGCTCGAGCGATGGTAGGGACACCATCATCGGCATGACGGCGCTGGAACGCACCAGTCAGGCCGGAAAGGAATGCCGAGGTAGACTGCTCCGACTGAGCCTGAGAAGCAGAAGCCGCAGCGTATGGAATCGCATCCTGCTGCTGAGCTGGAATCGAGGCGGTCTTGAACTCGCTTTGATGCTGATTGAGATTGGCGGCACCGCCCATGGCATCGGGCTGGAACAGACGCTCTTCACGCTGCGCACGATACCCGGAGATACCCAGCGAGGCGGCATAGATACCCACGCCCGCCACCGCGCCCACGGCGAAGGGAACTGCACCCGCCACGACCGTCTCGTTCACCGACGAAAACGGCAGCGTCGCGGCATACATAACCACGGGAGCGGCAAGGCCGATCCCGCACGAAAGTCCGGCAAGGACTGCTCGTTGTGTTGCATCAGAAGAAGCCATGAGCTCTCCCCATCTTCCAGCACCCAAATCGCATCATTCAGTTGGCTGCGCGAGAGAAGATGAAGCGGGGCTATGCCCCAAAGCAACGGTATATGGTTCGTTTCATCTGCGTTTTCCGTCGCGAAGCTTAAAAGTTATTATGCGAAACCGCCCTGCCGATTGCAAGCGACGATGTCGGATTGAAACGGGAAACCTGCTGCTCGTCGGTCTTACGGTCAAAAATAAGCGCGGAGCGGCGCTATGGAAAAGGGCCGAGGCTCAAAGCCCCGACCCTTTATCGCATTGATGACTATCGCTGCGTGTGGATGACAACCTAGAACGTCTGCTCGTAGTCGCTGTGTTTTTTGGCCGAACGCACCAGGAACTCCTGGTTGGTGTTGGTGCCCTTAAGACCCTTGATAAACGATGCGGCCGCGCGCTCGGTGTTGTTCATGCCGGCAAGAATGCGACGCAGACCAAAGACAAACGGACGCATCTGCTCGTCGACCAACAGGTCCTCGTTACGCGTACCGGAGGCAACGGGGTCGATAGCCGGGAAGATGCGGCGGTCGGCCAGGTCGCGGTCGAGCTTAAGCTCCATGTTGCCGGTGCCCTTGAACTCCTCAAAGATGACCTCGTCCATCTTGGAACCGGTGTCGATGAGGGCAGAGGCCAGGATGGTGAGCGAGCCACCGTTCTCGATATTGCGGGCTGCGCCCAGGAAGCGCTTGGGCGGATATAGGGCCGCCGAATCGACGCCGCCCGAAAGGATGCGGCCCGAGGCGGGCGCCGCCAAGTTGTAGGCGCGGGCGAGGCGCGTGATGGAGTCGAGCACCACCACGACGTCGCCACCCAGCTCTACGATGCGCTTGGCGCGCTCGATGACGAGCTCTGCCACGCGGGTGTGGTTGTCGGCAGGCATATCGAAGGTCGACGCCACAACCTCACCCTTGATGGAACGCTGCATATCGGTGACCTCTTCGGGGCGCTCGTCGACGAGCAGGCAGATGAGGTGCACCTCGGGGTTGTTAATCGAGATGGACTGGCAGATCTTCTTGAGGATCGTGGTCTTGCCGGCCTTGGGCGGGGACACGATCAGGCCGCGCTGGCCCTTGCCGATCGGCGACACGATGTCGATGGCGCGACCGGTGATGGAATCCTTGCCGTGCTCCATGCGCAGCGGCTCATTGGGATAGACCGGGGTAAGGTCGCCGAACTTGGGGCGGTTGCGAATCTGCTCGGGGTCCAGACCGTTGACGGTCGTGATTTTGGCGAGGCCGGCGCGCTTGTCGCCGCCGCGCGAAGGACGCAGCGAGCCCTCGATGACGTCGCCCGTGCGCAGGCGCGCGGAGCGGATGAGGTAGGCGGGCACGAAGGCGTCGTCGTTGGACTTCATGTAGCCATGGGCGTGGATGATGCCGGAGCTGTCCGGGCGAATCTGCAGAATGCCCTTGATGTCGCGGAAGCCCTCGGCCTTCGCGGCGGTGACGTAGATCTCCTCGACGAGCTCGGCTTTCTTCTTGCCGGTCGTCTCGATCTCGAACTCCTTGGCCTTCTCGCGAAGTTCGGCGACCTTCATGGCAGCGAGCTCCTCGCGCGAAAGCGTGGGCTCGGTGGGAGCGGCATTACGCTCCTTGTTGCGTTGCTTGCGATCGCGCTGGCGGTTGCGACGGTCGTTGTTGCGCTCGTCCTTGCGCTCGTTGCGCTCCTCGTTGCGCTTGTGCTGGCGACGGTTGGGGCGAGCGCCGTCTTCGCCCTCGGCGGGGGCGGCACCATCGGTTGCGGCGGTGTCAACATTGGCCGCAGCGGCGTCATTGGCCTCGGCGCCAGAATCAACCTGCGCTTCGACATCAACCTGCTGCTCGGCGGCCTTAGCCTTAACGGACTTCTTGCGAGCGCGCTTGGGCTTCTCGGATGCAGGCCGTTCGACGTCCTGGGGCTCGACGGCATCAGTCGATGCATCGGCGGTCGTCTCGGCGGAATCCTCGGACGCACCCTTCTTGGCAGCCTTAGCCTTGGACGTGCGCTTAGCAGCAGTGCGACGGCTGCGACCGGGACGGACGTCGGCGGGCTCGGCATCGGCAGAAACGGCCTTGGAAGTCGTAGCATCCTGGACGGGTGCATCGGCAGCAGTTGAGGACTTGGCGGTCGCCGCAGCATCCCGAGCGGCGGCGGCTGCGGCTGCGGCCTTCTCGGCCTCGACAAAGGCCTTGGGCTTGCGACCGCGACGGTGCGGGCGCAAAGCCGGATCGACAACGGGAACTTCGCTGGCCTCGACAGGCGCAGCGGGCTCAACAGGCGATGTGCCCTCCCCTGCCGCGGAACGGACCGAAGCCTCAGCGAGCTCGGGGGTTACCTGTTCAGCAACCTGCTCGGCCTTAGCAGCCGTGCGACGGCGTGTGCGCGGTACCGGCTTCTCGGTCGGCTGGTCGGCGACAGGAGTCTCGGTGGCGGCAGGCGTCTCGGGCATAGACGGAGCTGCAAGCTCGGTCAGAGCCGCGGCCTCGCGCTCGGCAGCACGACGGCGGGCGCGCACCACCTGAGCCTCGCTAATCTGCGCCAACGCACGTGCCTGCGCGATCTCATCGGAAATCGGCGCCGAGGAGTCAGCTGCAACGGTGAGCTTGGCGCGCGTCGTGCGCGTGGTACGGCGCTTTGGCTTGGTGACCTCCTCGCCGTCAGCGGCAGGCTTGGCCGTGCGGCGCGTGCGCTTGGGCTTTGCCGGAGCAGCCTCCTCACCAGTTGCAGGCACGGCCTTCTCAGCCGCTACAGGCATAGGCGTCGAAGCAGCCTTAGGCGTCTCAGGAGCCGAGGCTTGCGCGGGCGCCGCGACCTGGTCCGACGCAACCGGTACAGCGGGAGCGGCCTGCGTCGTCGTTATTTCGTTTTCTTGCTGTTGATCAGACACAGTGTTTGCTCAACTTTCTTTTCAAGCCCTGTGATCACATGCTCCCTGCATAAACCTTCAGGGCGGCTAAACAGTCTAGTTCCGTTCAAAACGACGGACATCATTGATCTGTATCGAGATGATTGCGTCAACTACGCAGCGTTAGTGTAACACAACCGCCGCCACCTGCAACTTAGTCATTGGGGGGACGTTCTTAAACGATTAGTCAAAAGGGACACTCTTTGTTTGCCACCCACAAATCTGACTGCCTCCGCCAAAACTATGGCGGTTTACTACGATGAATCGCTCAACCGCGACCACTCCGAAACTTGTTGAACTAAAACCGCAGGTAGATGCCTTGCACTTTTTAGCAAAAAGCCGGCGTGGTTAGAATTCCTCAATTCATCGTAGTAAACCGGCATAGTTTCGTATTTCTAGCAGCTCCAAATTCGTCAATACGTCGGCGTTTGCGAAAAAAGCCCGACCTCCGTGGGAGATCGGGCTTATAGGGCTCAGTTAAACCAAACCTACACGGTCAAATGACCCGCAGGTTACATCTGCTCGGGCGCGGAAACGCCAACGAGGGTGAGCACCAGGGCGAGCGTCACGCGGACGGCATCGCAAGCGGCCAGACGGGCACGCGAAAGTTCGGGGTCGACGGGACGGCCCTCGCTCGGCAGAACCTGGCAGGCAGCGTAGAAGCTGTGGAAGTCACCGGCGAGCTCCTCGGCAAAGTGCGTCAGACGGAACGGGGCGCGATCGCGAGCGCAGCTGGCGATCAGGTCGGTAAGCTCATTGAGCTTGCGCGAAAGGGCGAGCTCGGTCGGGTCGGTCAGCAGCGAGTAATCGACGTTCTCACCGATGGCCTTGGCGGCAACGGCCTTCATGCCCATCTCGTCGGCCTGCTCAGGCGTTACGTCAGCGGCACGGCGCAGGATGGAGCAGACGCGAGCGTGAGCGTACTGCACGTAATAGACCGGGTTGGAGTTGTCGCGCTTCTTAACGGCCTCAATGTCGAAGTCGACCATCTGGTTGGAGCTCTTGGAGATGAGCGTGTAGCGAGCGGCATCGGAGCCGACCTCGTCGACGAGCTCCTGCAGGGTCACCATGGTGCCCTTGCGCTTGGACATACGGACGGGCTTGCCGTTACGCAGCAGGTTGACGAGCTGGCCCAGTAGAACCTCGAACTTGCCGGGGTAACCCAGAGCGTCGCAGACGCAGCGGACGCGCTCGATGTAACCGTGGTGGTCGGCGCCCCAGATGTCGATGACGTGATCGACGCGCTGGAACTTATCCCAGTGATAGGCGACGTCGGAGGCGAAGTAGGTGTACTCGCCGTCGGACTTGATCAGGACGCGGTCCTTGTCGTCGCCCAGATCGGTGGAGCGGAACCACAGGGCGCCGTCCTTGGTGTAGAGGTAGCCCATCTTGTCGAGCTTCTCAAAAGCGCGGTCGACGGCGGAGGTGCCGGCGGTCTCGCCCTCGGTGTCCTTCACGTACAGCGAGCGCTCGGAGTACCAACGGTCGAAGTCGCAGTTGACGGCGTGGCAGAGGTCGCGCATGTTATCGACCATCTTTACATAGCCGCGCTCGCGGAAGCTCTCCATGCGCTCCTGCGGATCGGCGTCGACCCACTTGTCGCCGTCGGTGCGCCAGAACTCGGCGGCCTCGTCGATGATGTAGTCGCCGCCGTAAGAGTCCTTGCCCAAGGTCTCGGCAAAGTTGTCCTGATACGGATGGGTCTCGGGGTGCTCGTCGTTCTCGTCGGCAACAAAGGCGTCGCGGTCGGCGATCAGCAGCTTGTGAGCCTCGTCGATATCAACGCCCTGCTTGGCGATGATGTCGGCAAGCTGCATATAGCGCGTGCTGATGGAGTTGCCGAAGGTGTTCATCTGAGAGCCGTGGTCATTGATGTAGAACTCACGCTGGATGTCGTAACCGGCGTGGTCCATGACGCGGCAAAGGGAGTCGCCCAGAGCGGCCCAGCGGCCGTGACCAATGTGCATGGGGCCGACGGGGTTGGCGGAAACGAATTCGACCTGGGTCTTCAGGCCACCACCGACGTTGGACTTAGCGAAGTCCATGCCCTTCTCGCGAGCCTCGCCAAAGATGGCATTCTTGACGGCAACGGAGAGGTAGAAGTTGATGAAACCGGGGCCTGCGATCTCAACCTTCTCGATCGCGGGATCCTCGGGCATATGGGCAACGATGGCCTCGGCGATCTTGCGCGGGGCGCAGTGGGCCAGCTTGGCGGACTTCAGGGCCATGGTAGAGGTCCACTCGCCATGAGAAGTGTCAGCCGGTCGCTCGATAGCGCAATCGTCAAGTTCAAATGCGGAAAGGTCGCCGGCCTCCTGGGCCGCAGCAAGCGCAGCGCGTACCAGCTCTTCAATCTTCTCGGGCATAGATCCTCCTTGTGTTAAAGCCCCCGAGCTCTTGGTCACTCGTAGGGCAAAAGCCAGAGTTTGTAGCACTCTATCACAAGCGACGGGCACTGTCGCAGGGTAAAGCCAATCGAAATTGCATATGCACAAAATTGACTACAGCTTGCATGGACTCACTCAAAGATGCCGGTCTGCCTGCAGATTATGCACGCGTTGAAAATGCATAAAGGTGTGAATGAGCTGTGTCTTTTATCGAATACTCTTACCTATCAGAGTTGTGTGCTTTTCCTGCATAAAGTGAGGATTTGCGCACGTCAGCGTGTTATTCTAGACATACGTAAATTCGTATAAGTTGGAGGTAGCATGTTCTCAATCGGTCAACACGTCATTCATCCGGGTCAGGGAGTCTGCACCGTCGTCGGTTTTAGGGACGACACACCGCAGCCCATGCTGTTGCTCGAGACCAAGCAGGGGCATGCGCAGACGATTCTTATGTACCCCGTGGCGCAGGCCGACCGTTTGCACGCTGCCATCTCGCAGCAAGATGCCGAGCACCTGCTGAGCCACTACGACGAGCTGGAGTGCGACACCTTTACCGAGCGCAACAGCTCGCTTGAGGAGACGCACTTTAAGCAGCAGCTCAAGCTGGGCGCGCCCGAGACGGTCCGCGTGGCAAAGACCATGATGCACCGCATTCGTCAGGCCGAGGAAGCTGATAAAAAGCCCAGCTCCTACTACATGCGCGTACTCAAGGAGGCCAAGCGCCGCTCCATCGAGGAGTTCGCTGTGGCCTTGGGCGTCACCGAGGAGGACGCCGAAGCCCGCCTAGCCCAAGCCGCCCTCAACTAACCCATCCGCGCCAAAAACCACCACAAAGGGGACAGGCACCTTTGTGGTGGTTTTCTTGTTCTAGTAGTATTCATTCTTATCGATACCCACGAGCACAAGGAGTCTCCTATGGCAGAGCCGCTTACCGCCGGAATCACCCGCGACCGTGCGTTCGAATTGCTCAACGAGCACAATAAGGACCCGTTCCACATCACCCACGGCGAAACGGTCGAGGGCACCATGCGCTACTTTGCGCGCGAGTTCGACCCCGAGAACGAGGAGTTTTGGGGCATCGTCGGTCTGCTGCACGACCTAGATTGGGAGGAGCATGAGGACGACCCCATGAACCACACCATCTATGCTGCCGAGATTCTTGAGGGCGAAGGTGCGTCTCCCGAGCTCATTCGCGCCATCCAGACGCACACGTCGGACTTCAACACCTCGCTGCCCAAACCCGAGCTGCAGATGGAAAAGATCCTGTTTGCCTGCGATGAGCTCACCGGCCTGATCGGCGCTGCAGTCATCATGCGCCCGAGCAAGAGCGTTATGGACTTTACGACCAAGTCGCTCAAGAAGAAGTTCAAGGACAAGCGCTTTGCCGCCGGCTGCTCGCGCGACGTGATTTCGCAGGGCGCCGAGATGTTGGGCTGGGAGCTCCCCGAGCTCTTTGACCGCACCATAGCGGCCATGCAGTCCTTCGCCCCCGACCGCGACACCTTTCAGGCTTAATTCCAAAACCATCACAAAGGGGACAGGCACCTTTGTGGTGGTTTTTATTTGCGCGGGCGTTAGGGGCGGACCTGGCCGGTGCCTCGGAGCTTGTATTTGTAGGTGGTGAGGGCCTCGGCGGCAAAGGGGCCGCGGGCGTGGAGCTTTTGGGTCGAGATGCCAATCTCGGCGCCCAGGCCAAACTCGCCGCCGTCGGTAAAGCGCGTGCTGGCGTTGGCATACACGGCCGAGGCATCGACCTCGTCCAGGAAGCGCTCGCAAGCATCCGTGTCCTCTGCAACGATGGCCTCGGAGTGCATCGTGCCGTAGCGGTTGATGTGCGCGATGGCCTCGTCCTCGTTCGCCACGACCTTCACGCTCATCTCGAGCGCCAGATACTCGCGACCCCAGTCCTCCTCAGTCGCGGCAACGTAGTCATCGCCCTCGGCAAGCCCGGCGTCGGCGCATGCGGCGCACGTGGCCTCGTCGCCGTGAATGAGCACGCCGTGGTCATGCAGCACGGCCACGACCGCGGGCAAAAACGCATCGGCCACGGCACGGTCGACCAGCAGCGACTCGGCGGCATTGCACACGCCTACACGCTGGGTCTTGGCATTAACGATAATGTTGAGCGCCTTATCAAAGTCGGCGGACTCATGCACGTAGATGTGACAGTTGCCCGTGCCCGTCTCGATCACCGGCACAAGCGACTCGCGCACGCAGCGCTGGATCAGGCCTGCACCGCCGCGCGGAATGAGTACGTCGACAATACCGCGGAGCTTCATGAGCTCGCCAGTGGCCTCGCGGTCGGTGGACTCGATCATCGACACGGCCTCGCGCGGGAAGCCCTTGGCCTCGAGCGCATCGGCCAGCAGCTCAGAAATCATGGCACACGAGTGATAGGCCAGCGAGCCGCCGCGCAGAATGCAGGCGTTGCCGGTACGGATGCAGATGCCTGCGGCGTCGGCCGTCACGTTGGGGCGCGCCTCGTAGACCATAGCGACCAGGCCCAGCGGCACACTCACACGGGTCAGGTCCACGCCACTTGCAAGCACGCGGTGGTCGAGCACGCGGCCCACGGGATCGGGCAGCTCGGCGAGCTTTTCCAGGCCGGCGGCCATGCCCTCGACGCGCTCAGGCGTCAGCAGCAGACGGTCGAGGAGTCCCGCCGAGGTACCCGCATCGCGCGCGGCGGACATATCGAGCTCGTTGGCGGCGACGATGGAGTCGACACCGTTGCGTAGTGCTGCGGCCATGGCGCGCACGGCCTCCTGGCGCTGTTCATCGCTCGCCGTGGCAAGCGAGACCGACGCTGCCTTGGCGGCAACGGCAAGATCGAGGACATACGTGGCTATATCGACCGACATGGGCGGCCCTTTCTCCTAGAAGTTTGCAACCATGGTAGCCGATTTGCGCATGGCCTCGCCCGCGGCGGTAGAATTGGTCAACCCGAAACACCGCAACGAACGGAAGACTCACATGGCCCTCATCACTTCGTACCACGTCCCCGGCCTTTACGTCGAGGACCACAGCATCGACGTCCCCCTTGACTGGCGCGGCCTGGAGCCGATGCTCCTGGCCGTCGGCAGCACCATGCGCCGCGGCGCTATGCCGGCGCCCATCGCCGGCGCGCCCGAGAGCATCAAGCTCTTCTACCGTGTGGTTTGCGCGCCCGACCGCATCAACGACGATCTGCCACTGCTCCTGTTTTTGCAGGGCGGCCCCGGCGGCGAGAGCCCGCGTCCGCTGTCTCCCACAAGCGACGGCTGGATCGAGGAGGCCGTCAAGCACTTCCGCGTGGTCCTTCCCGACCAGCGCGGCACCGGACGCAGTAGCTGCGTGGACGGACGCACGATCAAGGCACTGGGCGAGCGTGCCGAGGCAGCCGGCGCCGATGCGGACCGCTCGCAGGCGGACTTCCTCAAGCGCCACCTCGCCAGCTCCATCGTGCGCGATTTTGAGTACCTGCGCCTGGTGGGCTTTGGCGGCAGGCCCTGGGTCACGCTCGGGCAGAGCTACGGCGGCTTTTTGACGCTGAGCTACCTGTCGCTCTTCCCCGAGGGCGTGGCGGCAAGCTTTACCTGCGGCGGCATCCCCCACGTACCGGCGAGCGCAAGCGAGGTCTACGCGCACACCTTCCCGCGCATGGCTGCCAAGACGCAGCAGTATTACAACCGCTACCCCGCCGACGTCGAGCGCGTGGCGGCCCTGGCAGATGCCCTCGAGGAGCAAAAGCCCGTGCTACCCGACGGCTCGCCGATGACGGTCGAACGCCTGCAGCTCATGGGCAGCGACTTTGGCATGAAGCCGAGCTTTGAGCGCATGCATTGGATTATCGATCATGCTTTTGTTGACGGCGACGGCACGCTGGCCTGCGGCGCCTCGGTATCCGACAGCTTTTTGATGCGCGCCTTCGAGCGCACCAACACGCGCACGAATCCGCTGTACTGGACGCTTCAGGAGTTCATCTACGCCGACGGCGACACCATGCCCATTCGCTGGGCCGCGGCAGAAGAGAAGGCCCATCGTGCCGAGTTCGACACGCTCACGCGACCGCTCATGTTTACCGGCGAGGCCATGTTCCCGTGGATGTTTGAGCAGATGCCCGAACTTAAGCCCTTCAAGCCGGCGATGGATCTGCTTATGGAAGACACAAGCTGGGACAAGATCTACGACCCGCAGCGCCTGGCGTGCAACGAGGTGCCCCTGCAGGCCGCGGTGTACTTCGATGACATGTACGTGGACTCGGGCATGCAGCTCGATACGCTCAGCCGCGTGGGCAACTCGCATGCCTGGGTGACCAACGAGTTCGAGCACGACGGCTTGCACGGCAGCGTGGTGTTCAAGCACCTCTTCGACGAAGCCCTCAACCGCGGAGACCTGCGCCAGATCTTCTAGCAAAGGAGTGTCCCCGTCTGCCGGCACAATAGGAACGTCCCCAAGTGCCGGATGATGTCCTTCGCCACGAAAGCGGCCCATCTACTACGTTTCACCCGCATGGCCCAACCAGATGCCATAAATAAAGAAAACCGCAGGCGTTCTACCTGCGGTTTTCTTTTTGCAATTCTTGGCATGGTCACCGATAGCCTATTAAACGTAGTAGATGGGCCGTTTTCGTGGCGACCAGCTCGGACATAAGCGCGGCGGGGCAAAGTTACCCTGGTAATTTCGCCCCACGTGCATTGCAGATCGAAGGCGCCCGGCGTCGAGGCCTAAGCAAATACAATCAAGTTGTCTCGATGGATCGCCGGCTTCTCGGCTAGGTCTGCCAGTAGACGGTTGCTGGCAATCTGGTCCTGGCGGCGGCCGGCGGCAAGCTCCAGCACGTCCGAATCGGCCTCGGCGATACCACGGGCGACGACCATGCCGCTCGGGTCGCACACGTCGAGCACATCGCCCTCGGCAAACTGGCCATCGACCTCGCGAATACCCACCGCGAGCAGCGACGAACCGCGGCTGACCAGCGCCTTCGCGGCGCCGTCATCGACCGTCACCGAGCCGTGCGCCTTGTCGCCCAGTGCAATCCACAGCTTGCGCGGCGCAATGTCCAGGCGCTCCGCCGGCGGATCGAACAGCGTACCCACGCTCTCGCCGCGGGCCAGACGCACGAGCGCATCGGGCTCCTCGCCCGAGCAAATCACGCTCTGAATGCCCGCCGTCATGAGAATGCGGCTCGCGCGGATCTTGGTGATCATGCCGCCCGTGCCCACCGATGTGGAAGAATCGCCCGCCGAGGCGATGATCTTGGCGTCGATCTTATGCACGACCGGGACGAACTCGGCCGTGGGATCCTCGTGCGGATTGGCGGTGTAGAGGCCATCGATGTCCGAGAGCGTCACGCACAGATCGGCAGAAACCAGGCAGCTCACAAGCGCCGCCAGCGTGTCGTTGTCGCCAAACTTGATCTCATCGACGGTGACGGTATCGTTCTCGTTGACGACCGGCACCACGCCGAGCTCCACCAGGCGAAGCAGGGCGTCGCGCGCGTGCAGGTAGGACGTGCGGCGCGCCGTGTCGTGACGCGTGAGCAGCACGAGCGAGGTGAGCAGGTCGCGCGCATGGAACTCCTCGTCGTAGGCCGACGAGATGATGCACTGACCGGCCGAGGCGCAGGCCTGCAGGCTCGGCAGGTCGCCGACCGGCTTACGGTCGAAGCCCAGCACGGGATAGCCGCAGGCAATGGCGCCCGAGCTCACCACGATCAGGCGCCAGCCAAGCTCGCGCAGCGCTGCGGCCTGGTCGGCAAGCCCGCCGATAAAGGCGCGGTTGACCTTGCCGTCGGCGCCCACCACCGTGGACGAGCCGATCTTTACCACCATCGTTTTATAAGAAGTCGTCATACGTCAAACCAATCAACTGTTCAGCGAACGGCCGAGCCGGCGGCCAGGGAAGCGTGACTCGCCCCTACCGCCCAAGGAATTAGTGAGCCCAGGGAAAGGCAGAGGCCGCGGCCATGTTCTTGCGCACGAGCTCGTCGCGCACCTGAGCCAGGCCCTGCTCCATACCCACCACATAGGTCTGCGGGTACAGGAAGCGCTTGAAAGCTGCGTCCAGATGGTCGAGCGCCCAAGCACAGCGCTCGCGCGCGTCCTGGATGCTCTCACGCGGAGCCACCGCACTGCCATCGCGCACGATCGGCACCAGCAGCTCGCGATACTCAAGTTCGGACACGTCGGTCACCAGGGCGGCATCGTTCACGGCCACAAGGGTATTGCCGCGCGCGGCGCCCTCCCCTGCCAGATGGTCCTCGTCATAAATCATGTCGCAAACCGGGCCGCCAAAGCCGTCGTAATAGCGTCGTACGCGCTGCACGCCGGGGATCGTGCGCTTGTAGGGCTGCTCGGAAAGCTTCACCACCGGCGTCCACGGCTCCGCGTCGCTCGCACGACGGGCCGAAAGCTTGTACACGCCGCCCAGCGCAGGCTGATCGTAGCAGGTCGCGAGTTTGGTGCCCACGCCAAAGCTGTCGATGGGCGCGCCCTGGTCGAGCAGCGACTGAATCGTGTACTCATCCAAATCGTTAGAAACCGAGATCCCCACATAGGGCAGGCCCTCGGCATCAAAACGGCCGCGCACATACTTGGAGAGCTTGGCGAGGTCGCCGGAGTCGATGCGAATGGCCGACAGGCGCTCGCCCACCGCTTCCATCTCCTTGGCAACCGTAATGGCATGTTCACAGCCCTCGCGCACGTCATAGGTGTCGATGAGCAGCGTACAGTTCTTGGGGCTCGACTTGGCAAAGGCGCGGAAGGCCTCGAGCTCGGAATCGAAGCTCATCACCCAGCTGTGCGCATGCGTGCCAAAGACGGGAATACCGTAGCGGCGGCCGGCGAGCACATTGGACGTAGAGGAGCAGCCGGCAACGTAGCTCGCGCGCGCGACGGCCAAGCCGCCATCGGGACCCTGAGCGCGGCGCAGGCCAAACTCGGCAACGGGACGGCCGTCCGCCGCCAGCACCACGCGCGCCGTCTTGGTGGCGACAAGCGTCTGGAACCCAACGATGTTGAGCAGCGCCGTCTCAAGCAGCTGGCACTCCAGCGCGGGGCCGGTGACGCGAACCATGGGCTCGCGCGGAAAGACGAGCTCGCCCTCGGGCACGGCGTCGATGTTTACATGCGCACGAAAATCGCGCAGGTAGTCGAGGAATCCAGGCTTGAACATCGCGCCGCCGGCCGGGGCCTGGAGCGAGGCGAGGTAGTCGATGTCCTCGGGCGTAAAGCGCAGATTCTCGACCAGCTCGGGCAGTTCGGCGGTGCCGCACATGACGGCATAGGCGCTGCCAAAAGGATGGTCGCGGTAAAACGCGGTAAAACAACCCTGCTCATTGGCCTTGCCGCTCTCCCACAGGCCCTGGGCCATAGTGAGCTCGTACAGATCGGTGAGCATTGCAATGTCGGTGGGATGCGAGATGTCGGTCAAAGCCATGGGGCGACCTTTCGGATGCGTTGTGCAGAGGTTGAGGGTTGGAAAAGGGCAGAGTGTTCGGGCATGGCACCCAGCGCGAATGGGCTAGAGCAGGCCCATGCTGGTCAGGATCGTGTAGCCCATAAAGATGACAAACGCGATGAGGGCAAGGACAATGATGATTTTTTGAGCCGGCGCCATGCCAGGGATCTCGTTCTCGCCCGTAGGCTCCTTGGAGGTAACCATGCGCTGGGCAAAGGTCATCTCGTCACGGCTCGGCTTGGGCTCGACGGACTTGGGACGAACGGCCTTTTTAGGCTGAAGTTTGGGCGCGGCAGGTGCAGGCTTCGCGGCAGCGGGCTTGGGTGCGGGCGCCGGCGCGGATGCGGCGT
>CABVDJ010000037.1 GCA_902497025.1 uncultured Collinsella sp.
GAACGCCAGGAGCCGCTGCTTCGCCGCCGCGAGCCTCGCGGTCGCCGCGTCGTGGGCCCCGGCGAGGTCCCTGAGCCCCTCGATCTCGGGGGACGGCACCCATACCGGGGTGACGTCGTGCGACAGTATCGCCTTGGCCATCCTGGCCGCGTCGTTGCGGTCGTTCTTGGACGAGAGGTCGGCCGCCGACCTCGGGACCTTGGAGACGGCCGCGACGACGCAGTCGACGCCGAGCCCGGAGAGCTCCCTCTGCGGGGCGAAGCCGAGGTAGCCGCTCTCGTAGGCGGCGAGCGACGGGCCGGGGAAGCCCGACATCCACTCCGCGACCTCGCCCCAGGGGTTGCCGCGGAACCTCCTCGTCACGGCCTCGCCCGTCTCCGCGTCGAGCGCGCAGACGGTGGTGGACCTGAGGTGTACGTCCATTCCGAAGGCGGTAGAATATCTAGGCACGGGAGCCTCCCAACCTCGTTGCGGCGCGGCTGCGCCTCTGGCACTTCAACAACATTGTCGCAGCCCCGACCCGCGGTCACGAGCGGGGGCTCCTGTCGTTTCCGTGCCCCTGGATTGGGTCATAGTGTCTGACGTCGCCAGAGCATCGGCGTTGCCTTGGCTGTTGGAGATGATCTCGTAGTCGTTGGGGACGTTCTTAAATGAATAGCTATAAGGGACACTCTTGCCGGCACTTGGGGACAGTCCCTAAGTGCCGGCAGATTGGGACACTTCTTTGCAAGATGGCGCTGAAGATTGTCCTCGACGACTAGTCGTTTAATGCATCAGTTTCTGTCGAGTCGGTGCGGTTTGCTGGTTGCCCGTATAATGGTCTGCGTATGAACCGCAACCAAGGAGTTCCAGTTTATGGACCAGAGCCTTTTTAAATTCGACCTGATCGCCGAGGACCCGACGACGCATGCGCGTGCCGGCGTGCTGCACACCCCGCACGGCGACATCGAGACGCCGATCTTTATGCCCGTGGGCACCAAGGCAAACGTCAAGGGCATTCCTACCGAGACCGTCAAACAGCTCGGCGCCCAGATCGTGCTTGCCAATACCTATCACCTGTCCATGCGTCCCGGCGAGGACACTATCGCCGAGCTGGGCGGCCTGCACAAGTTTATGAACTGGCACGGTCCTATCCTCACCGACTCGGGCGGTTTCCAGGTGTTCAGCCACAACGACGCGGTCAAGCTCACCGATGAGGGCGTGCGCTTTATCGTCAACGATTACGACGGCCGCCACGTGTTCTGGACGCCCGAGGACAACATGGAAATCGCCATGAAACTCGGCTCCGACATCTGCATGCAGCTGGACCAGTGCCCGGGCTATCCCGCCACGCGCGCCTACGTTGAGCGCGCCGTTGAGCTGTCGAGTATGTGGGCCGAGCGCTGCTATAAGGCGCATACCCGCGACGACCAGGCGCTCTTTGGCATTGTTCAGGGCGGCATGCACCTAGATCTGCGCCTGCGCTCGCTGCGCCATTTGGAGGAGTGCGGCGACTTCCCCGGTTACGGCATCGGCGGCTACTCGGTGGGCGAGGACCACGAGACCATGTTCGAGACCCTGGCACCGCTCGTAAGCGAGTACATGCCCAAGCACAAGCCGCGCTACCTGATGGGCGTCGGCAACCCCACCACCCTCGTGCGCGGTGTGGGCGTGGGCATCGACATGTTCGACTGCGTGCTGCCGACGCGCACCGGCCGCATGGGCACAGCGTTCTCGAGCGAGGGTCGCCTCAACTTCCGCAACGCGCGTTTTGCGCACGACGACGGCCCCATCGATCCCACCTGCACCTGCCCGGTGTGCACGGGCGGCTACAGCCGCGCGCTCATTCGCCACATGGTCACGCAGAAGGAGATGCTCGGCGGCATTCTGCTGTCGATGCACAACATCTACTACCTGCTCAACCTTATGCAGCGTGCCCGCCAGGCCATTATCGAGGGCCGTTACGGTGCATTCGTGAGCGACTGGATGAACAGTCCTGCTGCGGTGGATTACTAAGGGCGACAGGCACGCTTGCAGAGCGTGGGCAACGGCAAAGGTTGAGCGGCAGCTGCTCGTCACATTCGCTGACGCCGGCTGCGCGACCGCTGACCGATGCCTTGCAAGCGCTTGATGCAACGTGGGTACCATACCGAATAGTTGATGTTCGGGCGGGTGTTTGGCGCATGGCGTCGACCCCGCCCGCTTTTCTTTTTCTCGATAGGAGTACCCATGATTAAGAATGAGAACGTCGAGGGCGAGCCGGCCTACGACGAGACGTACCGACGCGGTCCCGTGGTCATGCGCGGTCCCATGATTCCTAAGGACAACACCTACGCCAACCTGCTGGCGCCCGAGGAGTCGACCGACTGGTTGCATGCCGATCCGTGGCGCGTGCTGCGCATTCAGGCCGAGTTTGTCGATGGCTTCGGCGCGCTTGCCGAGCTTGGTCCTGCGGTGACCATCTTCGGTAGCGCCCGCACGCCCAAGACCGATCCGCTTTACAAGGCGGCGCGCACCGTCGGGCGCAAAATCGCCCAGCGCGGCGTGGCGGTTATCACCGGCGGCGGTCCCGGCATCATGGAGGCGGCCAACAGGGGAGCGGCGAGTGTCAACGGCAAGTCAGTTGGCCTGGGCATTGAATTGCCGCACGAGCAGGGGCTCAATAAATACGTGAACCTCGGCATGGACTTCCGTTACTTCTTTGTGCGCAAGACCATGTTCGTCAAATACAGCTCGGGTGCCATCGTGTTTCCCGGAGGTTTTGGTACGCTCGACGAAATGTTTGAGGTGCTCACGCTGGTGCAGACACACAAGGTCAAGCGCATGCCGCTCGTTTTGGTGGGAACCGAGTACTGGCAGGGCCTGTTCGACTGGCTCAACGGCCCGGTGATGGACGCCGGTATGATCAGCCCGCTCGATCCCGAGCTCGTGCATATCACCGACGACCTCAACGAAGCCGTCGACATCGCCCTGAGCGGGCTGATGTAGGGCGCTGTGACTGTTGTTATAGTAATGTGAACGGCATACTGATGCTATTTAACATCAGTATGCCATCAAAACGGGGTATACTGATGCAAAAGACGAGGCGAGGAGGTCGCGTATGTCTACTGCAACGGTTAAGCCTACGACGGTTCGCATCGAAGAGGGGCTCAAGGAACAGGCGACTGAGTTCTTGGATTCGATCGGCCTCAGCCTCAATTCCTATCTCAATCTTGCCGTTCGGCAGCTTGTAAATCAGCGAAAGATTCCTTTTGAGATTGTAGGAAGGGCGGAGGTGCCCAACGAGGCGACGAGGCGTGCCATGGTGATCGCCGAGGCTCATGAGTTGGGGATTTTGCCGGACGATAGCCCGTCATTCAACAACGCTGATGAGCTTATGTCATTCCTCGATGAGGAATAGCGATGTTCGAGATTAAAGTCGAGGCTCAATTTAGGGCGGACTACAAACGAACGATGCGCATGCATCCGCAGCTAAAGAGTGAGTTTAAGGCGGCAGTCGCAGAGCTTGCAGCTCACGGCTCGCTTCCCGCGGAATATGGCGCCCATGAGCTTTCAAACCCGGGCGGAAACTACAACGGCCACATCGATTTCCACCTATCCGATGGCTTGGTCGACGTGGTCGTTCTCTACTTACCGCATAAGACTAATCCTGTGATCCGGCTGGTCAGAATGGGCTCGCATGAGGAGCTGTTCCAGGGCCCGCAGGGCTGATTGCCGATTTCTAAGTTGCGGTGGAATAGGGATTGGTTGACGGCTAATAAGTCAAAAACAGTCCCTATTTCACCGCAACTGCTGGGGGTACCCCGTTCGTCGCCGCGGCCTCCGGTTCCACTTTTCGCTGAATTTCGCTCAAAAGCTCGGCTGCGACTTCGCTGCTTTTGAAACGAATGCTGCAGTCTTCTTTCTTTGGGAAAGCCAGCAACGGAATAGCTCCGTACCAGACAGTTTCCTCGTCAATCACTGATGCGCACAGGCGTCCTTCGGCTTTGATGAGATAGTTGACGTTCATCTCGGCAAAAATCGCTTTCACGTCATCGCGTGGAGTTGAAGCAATAGAAATCTCAAGGGCAATTCCACGGGTAGCGGCATCCGCGAGTGCAGCGGCGAGCTTTTCAAGGCATGCGGCGGACGCGTAGGGTGCGGCAATAAAAATGCTTTTCGATGCGTTCTCGATGTCATTCACTAAAGCCTCCACGGCTCTTGCCGACCTAACGAGGATGTTTCGATCGTCCTGTCTGTTGTCGTTTGCCGCAAAGACTTCATACCCCAGCTTGGCGTAGGTCTTGAGCCTCTTTTGGTACATGCGCGCGAACATGGGTATCGACAGGTCAACATAGTCGAATATCTCAACCCGCTGTTTGCCCTCGTGGCTTCTGTGTAGCCTACCTGCCTGCTGCGTTATGCTGCCGTCCCAAGATATTGGAGTGGCAATGAGCAAAGTGTCAAGGTAAGACAGGTCGAAGCCCTCGCCCAGAAGACTTTCAGTTGCGACGATGATTCGATGATCATGCTCAAAGCTGGGAAGACTCTTCAGTATTGCTTTTCTTTCTTTGGCGTCGATTTCTCCGGTTAAGAGTATGGGTTCGTGTCCACGGCTTTGAAGTAGCCTGCATAGCTCTTCGGCATGCTTTTTTCTTTTAGATAGCACAAGCGGATGCCGGCCGTTTGATGCGGCCTCGAGGGCGTCCTCGATAATTGCTTCGTTTCTCGCGGCGTGTACACACAGGAGATCGAGAATTTGGTTAAAGGATGCTCCTGGTCCGTAGGTGGGTAATCGAATTCCGGTGAAACGCGGTCTAACAATGCGCTGAATCCCCTGTTGGATTGCTTGCGTTTTTGGATCGACGACATAGCGAACCGGGCCGCAGAGCATCGAGAGTGCCCGCGTGAGTCCGTCCGAACGCTCGGGCGTTGCGGAAAGGCCATATACATATTTGGCAGGAGCGGACTTGAGGACAAGCTCAAGCTGTGGCGCGGCCGCATGGTGGCATTCGTCACAGATGATGAGACTGTAATCGCGAACGAACTCCTTGGCTAATGACTCGCCGGTTTGGGGATCCTTGCCGGATAGCGACTGGAATGAAGCAATGTCGATGAGACGGCTTATGGCGGTCTTGCCTCCTCCGATTTGCCCAATGAGCGGAGGCTGTCTTTTGCTGATTCGTCCCTTTGGGGTTCGGACGGGCTCTCTGTTGTCCGTGATGTCGAGAAATCGTTCGAGTTGGGATTTCCATTGGGCAATGAGCGCAGTTTTAGGAACGATGACGAGCGTTGGAAGACCAATGGCAGCAATAAGATAAGCTCCGATGACGGTTTTGCCGAACCCCGTCGGTGCGGACATGATCCCGTCTTCATAGCTGAGCATCTGTTCAGCGACAATTTGCTGTTCAGGGCGAAGAGTCCCTTTAAATGCCATCGCAATTGGATGGCTCGACTTGCGTTTGTCTGAATAGTGGGCAGAAACGCCGGCTTCTTGAAGCAGCCGCTCAAGTTGAACCTTGCAGCCTCTGGGAATCGCGACGTAGCCATCTCTAAGTTCGCTGAGGTCTATGAACCGCGGTTTGCCGAATACCGATTGATGCATAGATTGTGCGCGGAAGAATTCTGGGTTGGCAAATGTTGCAAGCCTGCGGACTTCCATTTGAGCTGCGGGACTCAGAGATTTTTCGGGGATATAGAGCATATCGGTCTGCGTGACGGACAGCGATGACGGGAAGTCCCGCGGTGTGAGCGGAAGCCGCTTTCGCAGTCTCTGGGAATGTGGCACACCGGTGTTTGCCGCCGCAACAGCTGCTATTCCATGTGACCTATTTTCGATGCTCTCGATCAGATTTTGCACCGTCACGCGCGGGATTAACTGGATTTGCGAAAGGTAAAGCCATTGATCGGGAAAGGGCTCAAATTGCTCGTCAACAAATACGCTGTTCCCTTTTCGCTGCGCTTTTCCTTGAAAAGGCAGCGCTATGAGATTTCCAAAGCCGCCCTCAGGAATGGTGGACTGCGCGGGCAGCATTCGGTCAAATGCTTTGAAGGTGATTGTCTTGTTCAGTATCGCCGCTTCGGTGATAAGGCTGCTTCCAAAATCTCGTGCGGTCTTTGCGCTGACGAGCTCTAGGAAGAAAAACCAGACATGTGCGCCGTCGCCCGATCTCGATCGCTCAACTGCGACATCGATTCCGTGGCTTTTTGCGACATGTCGAATGGCTTTCGTCGCTTCTTTCCAATCGGCTCCGTCAAAATCGATGACCAGGACTTTCGTGTTACTGTCTTTATCGAGCACATATTGGCCTATAACGTCTCGAAGCCTATCGTCATTGCCTCTGAAATGGGCGATGATCGCGGCATCGCTCAACTCGGGGAAGACGCGGCTGCTGCATTCCGTGCATTTGACTCTCTGGTGGCTTGCTTTGGGGCAAATGCCTGACTTCCACTCATTTGCGCAGGCGGGCGTATAGCCAATTCCTCCGTCTTTTCTGCGGTACCCATGAGCGTAGACATCTTTGCGACCAGTAAAGAGATTGCGGAAGAGCTCGAGTTTGTCGCGCGCTGGGCTTGCGCTGGTGACGATATCTTCGATCTGCGCCCGTCTATCGAAAGAATCGCCAGCTTTCTCCCATTCTTCCAGCGTTGTATAACGGATGTCTGGACCGCTGCTGCAGATAACGATTTGCTTGCGCGGATCCGAAGCGTGGACGACCGTTTTATTGAATTTGAATAGGGCGCTCCCGAAAAGGGCGTATTGATGCGTGCCGTTGCTCATTTGAAAGCCATTCTTATCAGCGTTCATTGGGATGAGGGTACGTCATTTCAGCTTTATGAGATACGCGACTTCGATTTTGGTTCGGTAATAGTGGGGTACCGATCCGTGAGTGGCAATCAGCCGGTGCCAAAACGTGCGGCGGCTGTTGTTAAAGGTTTTTGACGGCTATGGGGCGGGTTGGCGGCGTGGGGAGGGGTTTTCGAATGACCCCGTGGTCAAATAACGTCAAATGTGAGTACTGCTGTTAATGTAGTCTCATAACATTTGGCAAGAATAGAATACCAATTCGACATTATTCTATATATCTAACCCACCAAACACGGCATTTTGAGCCTTGGCAAGGCGTGAAATTAATCGAAACGATCGATTCCGGCGAGATTTTGCTGCTACTAATTTGGTGGCAGTACTCATATTTGCCATTTTTGTCCAGTGGGTACCGCGAGGGGGTCTGTTCGACTGGCCCAACGGCCCGGTGATGAGCGCCGGTATGATCAGCCCGCTCGATCCGGATCTGGTACACATTACTGACGACCTCAACGAGGCCGTCGACATCGCCCTGAGCGGGCTGATGTAGAGTAGCTAAAATGGGACGGGGCTAAAAAGACTGGTCTGAAACGTTTGATACCAGTCTTTTTAGCCCCGTCCCAAACGAACTGCTTCTAAGTTGCGGTGGAATAGGGATTGATTGGCGGCTAATAAGCCAAAAACAGTCCCCATTTCACCATAACTGATGTGGGCGTCCCTAGCGAGTTGGCTGGTAGCGGGGGCAGTAGCTGATGGCGATGGCGTCGACGCCTACGTGGGTGGCGATGGTGCAGCCGATGGGGCCGGTGCCGGCGTCTACGTAGTCCTGGCCCGCGAGCGCCTCGTTGACAAGTTCCTGCTCCTCGGCGGCGCCGGTCGTGAGCACGCGCACGCTTGAGCCCGGGTGCTCGTCCAAAAACGCGAGGCAATCTGCCATGGTGTTGGCGACGATGCGCTTGGCGCCGCGGCCCTTTTTGATTGCCTTGATCTCGCCCGATTTCCACTCCGGCGAAACGGCCAGGCGAATGTTGAGCATTTGCGTGAGCTGGCCGGCGAGCTTGGGCGCGCGGCCGTTCTTAACGAGATTCTCGAGCGTGCGGGGAATCAGCAGCAGGTGGGCGTCGGGCAGCGTCGCGCGGATCTGCGCCTCGGTCTCGTCCAGGCTGCGGCCATCTTCGCGCATGGCCCGCGCGTACTCCACCAGCAGGCCCTCGGCGCCCGAGCCAGTGCGCGAATCGATGCAGCGCACGTCGAGCTCGTGGGTCTCGGCGACCAGGCATGCGTTGGAATAGCAGGCGGACCATTCGCTGCACAGCGAGATAAAGATCGCGCTGTCGTGGCCGTCAGCACGCACGCGGTCAAAGAGTGCCTTGAACTCGCCGGCACTCGGCTGCGAGGTGTGCGGCAGCTGCTCGGAGCCGGCCATGCGCGCGACGTACTCCTGGGCGGTAATCTGTACCTGGTCGAGCAGGTCCTCGCCCTCGATAATCACATGCAGCGGAATCACGTAAATGCCGAGTTCTTGAGCGCGGGCGGGGGAGATGTCCGACGTGGAGTCGGTTATGATGGCAAAAGACATAATTGCACCTTTCGTTGGGGCGCTTGCGCGCCGCCTTCTTAGAGCAAAGTGCGACAAGTATAGTTGAGTTGCTCTACATTGCTAGGTTCAATTGTTGAATAGTCAACAGTTTGAAGTGACGGTGTGGAAATCATCAACTGGGGAAGAGGGATGCCGATGGCGGCATTACAGCTATGCGAGCGGCCGATTGTGTTGTTCGATTTTGACGGCACGGTGGCCGATACGGGTCGGGCGGTGATGACCTCGACGCGCAAGGCGTTGGCCGCGCGCGGGTTTTCGGAGGCGCAGATGGGTGACCTGCGCCGCATGATCGGGCCGCCCCTGTGGAAGAGCTTTCACGACTTTTATGGCTTTTCCCGCGAGGAGTCGCTTGTGGTGGCCGACGAGTACCGTGCCTTTTTTGACGAGCTGGGACCGGAGGAGTATCCCGTGTTCGACGGGATCCCCGAGCTGCTGGATGGGTTGGTCGCCCAGGGCAAGCGCTTGGCCGTGGCGACGTCGCGCATGGAGGCAAAGTGCATTGACATGGTGGGCGAGCTGGGGCTTTCGCAGTTTGAGGCGGTGGTTGGCATGAATCCACCGCAGGGGCGCGAGACCAAGGCCGATTCGGTTCGCGACGCGTTGGCGGCCTTGGGTGCGGCCGCGGACGATGCCGTGATGATTGGCGATCGCTTTAACGATGTGGAGGGCGCGCACGCAATGGGCGTACCGTGCATTGGTATCTATTCGGGCGCGGCGGCGCCGGGCGAGCACGAGGCGGCGGGTTCCGATGCAGTGGTGCACTCGGTGGCCGAGCTTGCTAAACTTTTCGCTATCTAATAGACGCAATGTGAGGGGCGGGCGTACCCGTCGCTCATTGGTAAGGAGGTCGTCCATGAATCAGGTGGAGCAGAGCGTTACCGAGTATGTCGACGAGGTCTGGGAGGACGTCGTCGCCGATATCGAGCAGCTGGTGAGTTATCCGTCCGTAGCCGTTGCTGCCGATGCGGAGCCTAGCGCGCCGTTTGGCCGCCCGGTTCGTGATGCGCTCGATTGCGCGCTCGGCATTGCGCAAAAGCTCGGCTACCAGACGAGCGACGACGAGGGCTATGTGGGCATTGCCGATATCCCGGGTCGCGGCGACAAGCAGCTCGCGACTATCTGCCACGTGGACGTGGTGCCCGCCGGCCCCGGCTGGAACACCGACCCGTTTGCGATGGAGCGTCGCGAGGGCTGGCTGCTCGGCCGTGGCGTGATTGATGACAAGGGTCCGGCGGTGTTGTCGCTCTACGCCGGTGCCTACCTGATCAAGCACGGCATTGTGCCGCGCTATACCTTCCGCGCGCTGCTGGGCTGCGATGAGGAAGTGGGCATGTCCGACGTTCACCATTATCTGGAGAACCACGCAGACCCTGACTTTCTGTTTACGCCCGATGCCGAGTTCCCGGTCTGCAATGCCGAGAAGGGCCAGTTTGGGGCGACGTTTGTGAGCCCCAAGATCGACGGCGGCCGCATCGTATCGTGGAGCGGCGCCGAGGCGAGCAACGCCATTCCGTCGCAGTCTATCTGCGAGCTTGCGATTGCCGCCGATGAACTGCCGGCGCCCATTGAGAACGCCGACCGCCTGGAGATCACGGCGCTCGAGAACGGCCATGCCCAGATTTTCGCTCACGGTATCGGTGGCCATGCTTCGATGCCCGAGGGGACGATCAACGCCGTCGGCCTGATCGTGACGTACCTGCGCGAGGCCGAGGACGCGTTTGGTGCCCGTGACGAGCGCCTGCTGACGCCTGCCGAGCACGAGTTCGTCAAGTTCCTGGCCTTTGTACATGCAGACGCCTATGGCCGCGGCCTGGGTATCGATGCGACGAGCTCGGCGTTTGGCCCGCTTACCTGCAACGCTGGCGTCATCCGCGTGGCGGATGGCCATATTGAGCAGGTCATCGACGTGCGCTTCCCCGACAGCACGAGTGCCGATACCATCCGCGAGCAGCTCGACCCGCTCGTGGGCCGTTTTGGCGTGACGTGCCAGCTGGGTCGCGCTAAGGTGCCGTTCTCGGTGTCTGCCGACGATCCGGCCGTGAAGGCGCTTATCGATACCTATAACGAGTTTACGGGCAAGCATGCCAAGCCCTTTGCCATGGGCGGCGGCACGTACGCGCGCAACTTTGCCCGCGCCGTCTCGTTTGGCCCCGAGGAGACCGGCCTGGAGCTGCCCGCATGGGGCGGCCAGATGCACGGCCCCAACGAGTGCGCCAACGAGGAACAGCTTAAACAGGCGCTCAAGATTTACATCGTGGCGATCCTTCGTCTCAACGAACTGGAACTGTAGGGCTTCCCCAGGCACCCGACCTTGCCCCTCAAACCGTCGCTTGCGTACCAAAGTACGCGGCGCTCCTCTTTCGGGGCAATCTCGGGCACCTGGGAAACCCCTATATCCTGCTTGGATACAAACTTGCATTACGAGCCCGGTGCTTCGGCCCGGGCTTTTTCTGTTGCGGTGGGGTAGTCATTGGGGACGTTCCTTTGGTGTAAAAGGTGCGCCATGTTCGGCGCTGGATTGTTATCCGTTTGTAAAGGCTGGACAGAGCTTGCGGTAAGGGTCTATCAGATGCCCGTAAAAAACCGCAGTTGGCGCGGGCGCTGCCCGGTCGGGGCCGTATCTTTCCAAACAGCAAAGCGGGTGGGGTGCCCGCGAGTCGCATGTATGAAAGGAAGATCATGCTCGATCAGGCTTATTCTCGTCGTCAGTTCCTCGGCCTCGCTGGTGGTTTTGCCAGCATCGTCGGTCTCGGTCTCGTTGGTTGCGGCGGCTCCGGCGCATCCGACGCCGCCGACAAGGGTAGCGCCGCTGCTACTGCCGAGTCCGTCTCCGGCGAGGTGACCTACGACGGTGCCTCCTCGTTCCAGGCTCTCGTCGAGGCTGCTGCCGAGAAGTTCATGGACGCCAACCCCGACGTCTCCATTTCCGGTTCGGGCAACGGTTCGGGCAAGGGTCTGACCGCCGTCGCCGCTGGCACCGTCACCATCGGTAACTCCGACGTCTTCGCCGAGACCAAGCTCGAGGCCGACCAGGTCAAGAACCTCGTCGACCACGAGGTCGCCGTTGTGGGCATGGGCCCTGTCGTCTCCAAGAACGTGACGGTCGACGACCTGTCCCTCGAGCAGCTCAAGGGTATTTTCTTCGGCCAGATCACCAACTGGAAGGAGGTCGGCGGCGACGACGTCAAGATCGTCGTTCTCAACCGCAAGGCTGGCTCCGGCACCCGTGCCACCTTCGAGGCCGCCGTTTTTGGCGACGAGGCCGTCGACTTTAAGGGCGACGCCGAGCTCGACAAGTCCGGCGATGTCCAGACTCAGATGGGCAGTACCGACAACGCCATCTCCTACCTCGACTTCTCGCACTTCGATGACTCCAAGTTCAACGCCATCAAGGTCGAGGGCGTCGAGCCCAAGAGCAAGAACGTCACCGACGACTCCTTCAAGATCTGGGCGACCGAGCACATGTACTGCTCCAAGGACGCCGACGAGGCCACCAAGGCCTTCCTGGAGTTTATGCTCTCCGACGACGTCCAGGGCAAGCTCGTCGAGGAGCAGGGCTTCATCCCCGTCTCTGCCATGAAGGTCGTCAAGGACGCCAGCGGCAAGGTCTCCGCTAAATAAGTAATCGCCCCGGAAAGGTTTGCAATGGCAAAACAGCTGCCAAAGCGCGACCTTGAGAACGTGGGCCTGGGCGTCACGGGCGCGTGCGTTGCGCTCGTGACGCTTGTCGTTGCCGCGCTCATCTTTATGGTCGCCCAAAAGGGCCTCTCGGCTTTTCTCAAGGACGGCGTTTCGGTCGTCGAGTTCTTCACCGGCACCAAGTGGGACCTGGCCAACACGGCCAAAAACGGCCTGCCCTATACCGGCGCCCTGCCCCTGATCGTCACCTCGTTTGCGGTCATGGTGCTCTCCACGCTTATCGCGTTGCCCATCGCTATCGGCTCTGCCATCTTTGCGGTCGAGATCCAGCCTAAGTTTGGTTCCAAGATCTTTCAGCCGCTCATTGAGCTTTTGACCGGTATTCCCTCGGTCGTCTTTGGCCTGATCGGTTTTCACGTGGTCGTCGGCCTCATGAAGAGCGTTTTCCACGCAAGCACGGGCTTGGGCATCTTGCCCGGCGCCATCGTGCTGGCCGTCATGATCCTGCCGACGATGACCACACTTTCGGTCGATGGCCTGCGCGCCGTGCCCGACAGCTACCGCCAGGGCTCGCTCGCGCTGGGCTACACCCGCTGGCAGACCATCTGGCACGTGGTACTCAAGTCCGCCATGCCGTCGCTCATGACTGCGGTCATCCTTGGTATGACCCGCGCCTTTGGCGAAACGCTTGCCGTGCGCATGGTTATCGGCGGTATCGAGGCCATGCCGACGTCACTGCTGTCGCCGGCATCCACCATCACCACCACGCTCACCACGTCTATGGCGGTCTATGCCGAGGGCTCGGCCCAGGACGATGTTCTGTGGGCGCTCGGTCTGCTGCTGATGGGCATGAGCCTCATCTTCATCCTGATCATCCACCTTATCGGCCGCAAGGGGGCGAAGGCTCGTGGCTAGCACGCGTATCCACATCGACGAGGCGAGGCTCGGGCGTGTCCAAAAGCAGGACCGCTTCGCCACGGGCGTGTTGACGGCGATCGTCGCCATCGTCATGCTCATCGTCGTCTCCATGGTGGCCTATATCCTGTTCGAGGGCATCTCGACGCTGTTCCAGCCGGGCTTTCTCACGGAGCCGTCGCGCGCCAACGGAACGCAGGGCGGCGTGCTCTACCAGCTGTTCGACTCGTTCTACCTGCTGCTGATCACCCTGATCATCTCGGTGCCCATCAGCCTGGGCGGAGCGGTCTTTTTGGTTGAGTACGCGCCGGACGGACCCATCCGCGACATCGCCTCCACCGCCATCGAGACGTTGTCCTCGCTGCCTTCCATCGTCGTCGGCATGTTCGGTTTTCTGGTGTTCTCGGTGCAGCTGGGCTGGAAGTACTCCATCATCTCCGGCGCCGTCGCGCTCACCATGTTCAACATCCCCATCCTGGTGCGCGTGATCCAGCAGGCGCTCGAGGACGTGCCGCAGGCCCAGCGCGATGCGTGCCTGGCCATGGGCCTCACTCGCTGGGAGGCCACGCTGCACATCCTGATCCCCGAGGCCATGCCTGCCATCGTGACGGGCATCGTGCTTTCGGCCGGTCGCGTGTTTGGCGAGGCCGCAGCACTGCTTTTTACCTCGGGTATGAGCTCGCCGGTTCGCCTGAACTTCTTGAGCTTTAACCTGTCGAGCCCCACCTGCGCTTGGAACGTGTTCCGTCCCGGCGAGTCGCTCGCCGTGCACATCTACAAGATCTATGGCGAGGGCAGCCCCGAGGCCCAGCAGATCGTCTGGGGCACCGCTGCACTGCTGATGATTTGCGTGCTGCTGTTTAACGTAATCGCCCGCATTGTGGGCAAGCAACTGGCAAGGAAGATGACGGCCGAATGAGCGAGATGAATGTAACGCCCGCAACCGAAGCGGCATCGTCCGACACCCGGGACTTCCTGTCGAGCGTGGGGGAGAGCGAGAAGCGCGTGCGCGTGAGCGGCAAGGCCGTGAGCGACGAGGTTGTGCTCTCCACCAAGGACGTCAACGTGTACTATGGCGACCACCATGCACTGCACAATACGTCGCTCGACTTCCACAAGGGCGAGATCACGGCGCTCATTGGGCCTTCGGGCTGCGGTAAGTCGACCTTCTTGCGTAGCCTCAACCTCATGAATCGCGAGATTCGCGGCTGCCGCGTGGAGGGCGAGATTAACTACAGCGGACGCAATGTGAACACCAGTACCGAGAACACCTACGAGCTGCGCCGTTCCATTGGCATGGTGTTCCAGCAGCCCAACCCGTTCCGCAAGTCCATTCGCGACAACATCACGTTTGCGCCCAAGCGCCACGGCATCACCGACCGTGACGAGCTCGACCGCATGGTCGAGGAAAGCTTACGCGGCGCGGCGCTGTGGGACGAGGTCAAAGACAAGCTCGATAAGAGCGCCTATGCGCTTTCGGGCGGTCAGCAGCAACGTCTGTGCATCGCGCGCACGCTGGCGCTCAACCCCGACGTGATTCTGTTCGACGAGCCCTGCTCGGCGCTCGACCCCATCTCGACGCTGGCGATCGAGGACCTCATGTCATCGATCGTGGCCGACCGCGCCATCGTTATCGTGACGCACAACATGGAGCAGGCGTCGCGCGTGTCCAACCGCACGGCGTTCTTCTACATGGGCGATATGGTCGAGTACGACGAGACTGACGAGATTTTCCAACGGCCCAAGGATAAGCGGCTGAATGATTACCTCACCGGCATGTTCTCCTAGTCCGGGACATGCTTGAGGCCTGCAGCGGCCACGGTTGCCGCAGGACTGATTGGAGAGGCGGGTCATCTCTTGCGGGAGATGGCCCGCCTTTTGCTCTGCGACCGAAACGACCACCACAAAGGGGACAGGCGCCTTCGTGGTGGTTTGGGGTGGGGCTCGCTGCTATCATGGACAACGTTGAATTTCTACGAAGGAGCAGGGCATATGGCGATTCTTTTGGGATGCGATTCCGTCAGCCTAGAGTTTCCCACCAAGCATATTTTCGATAGCGTGACGCTCGGCGTGGGCGAGGGCGACCGCATTGGTATTGTCGGCAAAAACGGCGACGGCAAGTCGACGCTGCTGAGCGTGCTCGCCGGCACGCTGGAGCCCGACGACGGCCGCGTGACGCACCGTCGCGGCACCACGATTGGTCTGCTCGGCCAAAAGGACCAGCTTGTCGACACCGATACCGTGCATCATGCCGTTGTGGGCGACACGCCTGAGTACGAGTGGGCGTCGAGCCCCCGCACGCGCCAGATTCTCGCCGGTCTTATTAGCGATGTGCCCTGGGAGGGCACGGTTGGCGAGCTTTCGGGCGGCCAGCGCCGTCGCGTGGACCTCGCGCGCCTGCTGATTGGTGACTACGACGTGCTCATGCTCGACGAGCCCACCAACCACCTGGACATGCGCACCATCAACTGGCTCGCGCGTCACCTTAAGGCCCGCTGGCAGCGCGGTCAGGGCGCCATGCTCGTGGTCACGCACGACCGCTGGTTCTTGGACGAGGTCTGCACCAGCATGTGGGAGGTCCACGACGGCCAGGTCGATCCCTTCGAGGGCGGCTATTCGGCCTACATCCTGCAGCGCGTAGAGCGCGACCGCATGGCCGCGGTTACCGAGGAGCGCCGTCGCAACATGGCGCGCAAGGAGCTCGCGTGGCTGAGCCGCGGCGCCCAGGCGCGTTCCACCAAGCCCAAGTTTCGTGTTGATGCCGCTCGCGAGCTGATCGCCGACGTGCCGCCCGTGCGTGACGAGCTGGAGCTCAAGCGCCTCGCCGTGAGCCGCCTAGGCAAGCAGGTTATCGACGTGGTCGACGTGGACGCCGGCTATGCCGATACCGACGGCGCGCCCAAGCAGGTGCTCACCGATGTGACCTGGCTCATTGGTGCGGGCGACCGCTATGGCCTTTTGGGCGAGAACGGCGCCGGTAAGTCGACGCTGCTCGACGTGATCCAGGGCAAGATTGAACCCACGCGCGGCCGCGTGAAGATTGGCCAGACAGTGCGCTTTGGCGTGCTGTCGCAGCAGCTCGAGGAGCTCAAGCCCTACATGGGCGACACGATCCGCGAGGTGCTCGGCAACTATAAGAAGTACTACGTCATCGACGGCAAGGAGACTTCGCCCGAGAAGCTCTGCGAGCGTCTGGGCTTTACGACGCAGCAGCTCTGGAGCCGCATCGGCGATCTTTCGGGCGGCCAGCGCCGTCGCCTGTCGCTGTTGCTGACGATTCTGGACGAGCCCAACGTGCTCATCCTGGACGAGCCGGGCAACGACCTGGATACCGACATGCTCGCGATTGTCGAGGACCTGCTGGACGGCTGGCCCGGCACGCTGATCCTGGTGACGCACGACCGCTTTTTGATGGAGCGCGTGACCGACCAGCAGTGGGCGCTGCTCGACGGCCACCTGACGCATATGCCCGGTGGCGTGGACCAGTACCTGCGCCTGTGCAACGCTACCGCCGAGGGCGAGCCCGTGGGCGCGCCGAGCGCCAAGACCGGCACGTTCGACACCGGTGCCGCGGCAGCTGCGGCCGAAAAGCCCAAGTCGAGCGGTCAGCCCAACGGCCTGTCCAACGCCGAGCGCCAGAAGCTCCGCCGCGAGGTGAGTTCGCTCGAGCGCAAGATGGAGACGCAGCGCACCCGCGTTGAGGAGGCCGAGGCAGCAATGGCCCAAGTCGATCCCACCAACTACACGGCGCTCGGCGAGCAGCAGGCAAAGATCGACGAGGCTCACGCTGCCATGGACGAGCTGGAGATGGCGTGGCTCGAGGCGAGCGAAAAGCTCGAGGGCGAGGAGTAGGCGAGAATGATCAAAGCCGCGTTTTTCGATATCGACGGCACGCTGCTGAGCTTTAAGACCCACCGGATTCCGGCGTCGGCGCAGCAGGTGCTCGACAGCTTTCACGAGCAGGGGATTGCGTGCGTGATCGCCACGGGCCGTCCGACCTACCAGATGCCGGACTGGCTGTTCGACCTGGGCTGGGATGCGTACATTACGCTTTCGGGCCAGCACTGCTTTGATGCCGAGGGGGTTTACCGCAGCTGCCCGATCGATTCGGACGACGTCGCGGTGATTGTGGACCAGGTGGCGCAGGGGCGCTACGACTCGCTGTGCATGCAGGGCGAGAACTCGTTTGTGAACCGCCTGTCCGAGCGCGTGGTGACGGCTGGCAGCAACGCGGGAATCGTCTACCACGAGGAGCCGTTTGAGCACGCCTTTGACGCACCGGTCTACCAGTTTTGCGCCTTTGTGGACCCGGTCGACGAGCATATCGTGACCGACGCCGTGTCGCATTCGCTCACCACGCGCTGGTGCGACCTGTTCTGCGACATTATTCCCGCTAACGGCGGCAAGGACCTGGGCGTGGCGGCGACGCTGGAGCGCCTGGGCATCGACTCGAGTGAAGCGATTGCCTTTGGCGACGGCGAGAACGACCTGTCGATGTTCTCGGCCGTGGGCACAAGTGTGGCCATGGGCAACGCGCAGGATACCGTGAAGGCCGCGGCGACCTATGTGACGACTGCCGTGGACGACGACGGCATCTACAACGCCGCGAAGTACTTTGGACTGTTATAGCTGCGGCTCGGCACTTGGGGACGTTCCTTATCTGCCGGCACCTGGGGACACTCCTTGCGGGGCGTCCCCATTTTGTTTTCGTCCCGCACGTTTTGTGAAACACGGCTAACTTTTAGGCAAAGTAGTAAGACATGGGCAACTTTTGCGGTAAAGTAAGCTGTGAAAAGTATCCAAAGGCTAACTAGCAATCATCGCGAAAGGCGGCCCATGGCCCTACGTGAATCCGGAGAAGACTATCTCGAATCGATCTACGTTCTGTCGGAACGTCAGGGCATCGTGCGCTCGATCGACGTTGCGGAGTACCTCGGCGTAACCAAGGCGAGCGTTTCCAAGGCCATGGCGACGCTGGAAAGCAACGGCTATGTCGAAATGGGCAAACGAGATGTTCATCTGACAGAGCGCGGTCTGGAGGTCGCGCGCCAAATGTGGGAGCGCCACTGCTTTTTCGTGGGGCTTTTGGAGGATGCAGGCGTATCGGCCGAGGTGGCGTCGCAAGAGGGCTGCCACATGGAGCACTGCCTGAGCGAGGAGAGCTTTGAGAAGCTAAGATCGATGCTGGGACGGGAAGATGTGGCGGGTCCAACAACGGAAGCCTAACTGACCCACAGTGGCGCGGAGTTCACGCAAAGCGCGAACCAGCGACCGGGACCAGTAGCCCCACCAACAAAGTTCAATTCAGACAGGGAACCCCGCTAGCAAGCGATGCCCAAGAACCACCAGCAACGTCACCGCAGACGGGGGCCGGGCTCAGTTTTCAGAACACTCCGCACTGATATTTTCTGTATTGAAGACGTCGATGATGCACCCGTATA
>CABVDJ010000038.1 GCA_902497025.1 uncultured Collinsella sp.
GCCCGCCATATCGCCATCGGGCGTAAAGCCGTCCACGCGCGCCACCACGAGCACGCGGCAGGTATCGGCAAGCTCGGCGACACGGTTCTCGACCTGGGCAAACGCACGATCAGAGAGCACAAACTGCGCCGCACCCATCACATAGGAGCCCTGCGCAAACGACGCGCCGCTCCACTTTTTGGAGGACGAGAACGGAATGACCGACAGCGGCTCAGACACCTCGACCGGGCGATCGGCGTAATAGTTGAGCAGCGCCTGGCAGGTCTCGTTGGCATCGGCCGAAGTCGCACGCGCCACGTTAGCCAGCGCAAAATCGAGCACCGTGGTATCGACGGGAACGGCGGCGTCGCTCTCCCCCGCACCCATACCCTCGACCGGCAGCGGATACGTGCCCTCGACCTCCATACGACCCGAGGTAATGGTACCCGTCTTGTCCAGGCACAGCACGTCGACGCGCGCGAGCGTCTCGATGCAGTAGAGCTGCTGCGCCAGCACCTTGCGGCGGGCCAGGCGCACCGTGGCGATGGCGAGCACCGACGAGGTCAGCAGCACCAGGCCTTGCGGGATCATGCCCAGCAGGGCGCCCACTGTGGACAGCAGCGCCGACGAAGGCACATGGCCAGCCAACAGCTCGGAGAAGCACCACGAAAGCGCGCTATCGCCTGGGGTTCCCGCGGCATCCCACAGCTCGCTCACACTCGAGGCAAACAACGCCAAACCGAGCGGGATCATGATGATGCTCGCAAAGCGCACGATGGCGTTAAGCGCGTTCATGATCTCGGAATTGACCTTTTTGACGTACTTGGCCTCGTTATTAATTTTGGCCACGTAGTTGTCGGCGCCGACATGGATCACGCGGGCGCGCAGCAGGCCCGAGTCGATAAAACTGCCGCTCATGAGCTCGGAACCGGGCTGTTTCTTAATAAGGTCGCTCTCGCCCGTCAGCAGGCTCTCGTTCACGAGCGCCTCGCCCGAAACCACCACGGCGTCAGCGGGAATCTGGTCGCCACGCCCCAGGCGGATGATGTCGTCGAGCACGATCTGATCCAGGTCGAGCTCAACCTCGGAGCCGTCGCGCACCGCGATGGCCTTCTTGGAGGTCAGCAGCGTGAGCTTATCGACCATCTTCTTGGAACGCATGGACTGAATGACGCCAATAGCGGTATTGAGGAACACCACGAACAGGAACGTCAGATTCTTAAACGAACCGGTCAAAATGACCAGGAACGCCAAGATCACGTTGATCAAATTGAACAGCGTGCAGAGGTTCTCGATGATGAGCTCTTTGACCGACTTGGTCTTGAGCTCCATGTTGCGGTTGATCTTACCGGCGGCGATGCGCTCCTCGACCTCGGCGGTCGAGAGTCCGCGCTCGATATCCGTTGCTGCCATACCACGTCCCATCACGTCACGTCGGTATAAGAAAAACCGCCCGGACCATGCGAGGTTCGGACGGTCTTACGTTCGATGGTGCCCCATGTTGGATTCGAACCAACGGCCTTCTGCTCCGGAGGCAGACGCTCTAATCCCCTGAGCTAATAGGGCCAACGGTTGGCATTATACCCAAGTGCACCACGGGCTATCAAAATAAAAGAAAAAGCTTTGCAATTCCGGGGAAGACGCGGCGCAACGGCTCACTTTAGAAGGCAAAAGCGAATCAGATAGTATAAACTCTCATGCACCATATATACACGGCTCGCGATGCGGGCCGTTTTTGCAAGGGTTATCCATCGAGGTGAGAGGCACACCATGATTGCAATTTTAAAGCAGAGCGCCAGCGACGAGGCCGTCAGCCATATCGTCAGCTGGATTGAGAAAAAGGGCCTGAAGACCGACGTCTCGCGCGGCGAGAACGAGACGATCATCGGCCTGGTGGGCGATACGACCAAGATCGACCCATTCCTGCTCGAGTCCATGGACGTCGTCGAGCGCGTGCAGCGCGTCTCCGAGCCGTTCAAGCGCGCCAACCGCAAGTTCCACCCCGAGGACTCCGTCATCGACTGCGGCCACGGCGTCAAGATCGGCGGCGACCAGTTCCAAGTCATCGCCGGCCCCTGCTCCGTCGAGGGCGAGAACCTCATTCGCATCGCACGCCGCGTAAAGGCCGCCGGTGCCACGATGCTGCGCGGCGGTGCCTACAAACCCCGCACCTCCCCCTACGCCTACCAGGGCATGGGCCCCGCCGGCCTCGACCTGCTGTGCGAGGCGTCTGCCGAGCTCGACATGCCGATTGTCACCGAGATCATGGACCCACGCGACGTGCAGGTCTTCTTGGACAAGAAGATTGACGTCATGCAGATCGGCGCCCGCAACGCCCAGAACTTCCCCCTGCTCAAGGAGGTCGGCAAGACCCAGACCCCGATTCTGCTCAAGCGCGGCATGTCCGGCACGATCGATGAGCTGCTCATGGCAGCCGAGTACATCATGAGCGAGGGCAACGACAACGTCATCCTGTGCGAGCGCGGCATCCGCACCTTCGAGACCCGCACCCGCAACACCTTCGACCTCAACGCCGTACCGGTGCTGCACCACCTGTCGCACCTGCCCGTCGTTGCCGACCCCAGCCACGCCACCGGCTACACCCGCTACGTTGAGCCCATGGCACTCGCCGCGACCGCCTGCGGCGCCAACGGCCTGGAGATTGAGGTCCACGACGAGCCGAGCCGCGCTTGGTCCGACGGCGCCCAGGCCCTCACCCCCGACCAGTTCGACGACACCATGCGTCGCATTCGCGCCATTCGCGAGGTCGTCTGCCAAGAGACCATGGAGTAGCAATGGGCACGGTGAGAAACGCACGCGTTAACCAGGGCGGCCCCAAGTGCGCCGGCATTGTGGGCCTGGGCCTCATCGGCGGCAGCTTTGCCCGCGGCTATGCGCAGGCGGGCGTCCGCGTGCTGGCCTGGGACCCCGACGAAGACGTCATGACGGCCGCCAGCATGGGCACCGTTGCCGGCGAGCTCAACGACGAGACGCTCGGCGAGTGCGACATCATCGTCCTTGCCTGCTACCCCGAGGCATGCATCGAGTGGCTCGAGGCGCACGCGCAGGCGCTCGCCGACGCCACCGATACCGAGGCCATCATGGGCCCCGTGGTGATCGACACCGTGGGCGTCAAGGGCATTGTGTGCGAGCGCGCCTTTGAGCTCGCCCGCGAGCACGGCTTCTACTTTGTGGGCGCGCACCCCATGGCGGGCACGCAGTTCTCGGGCTACGCGCACTCCCGCGCCGACCTGTTCCAGGGTGCGCCGCTGGTGCTCGTGCCGCCCGCGGTGGACGATGCACTTAAGCTGGAGCTCTTGGGCCAGGTGCGCGAGATGGTGCGTCCCCTGGGCTTTGGCAAGTTCAGCGTGACCAGCGCCGCCGAGCACGACCGCGTCATCGCCTTTACGAGCCAGCTCGCGCACGTCGTCTCCAACGCCTATGTTAAGAGCCCGACCGCCCAGGTCCACCACGGCTTTTCGGCCGGCAGCTACCGCGACCTCACCCGTGTGGCGCACCTCAACCCGCAGATGTGGTCCGAGCTCATGATCGACGACGCCGACGCGCTCGCCTTCGAGATCGATCATCTCATCGACTCGCTTAGCGCCTACAGCCGCGCGCTCAAGGACCGCGACCAGCGCTATCTGGAAAACCTCCTTGCCGAGGGCGACCGCATCAAGCGCGCGCTCGACGACGAGGCATCCCACTAGACCACCCATCACGCCAGGTCGAAAGGACCGAAGCTTATGGCGATTACCATCGATATCGATACCGCACGCCCCTACCAGGTGCATGTGGGCACGTTTTTGCTGGAGCAGGCGGGCGAGCTTGTGCGCGCCACCGCCGGCGGCTCGCGCGCCGTCATCGTGACGGACACCAACGTGGGTCCGCTCTACCAGATGCCCGTTAAGAAGAGCCTGGAGACGGCGGGCTACGAGGTGAGTATCTGCACCTTCGAGGCCGGCGAGGCCCATAAGCGCGCCGAGACCTACGTTGCTATTCTGGAGTTTGTGGCCGAGCACGAGCTTTCGCGCTCCGACGTGATCGTGGCGCTCGGCGGCGGCGTCGTAGGCGACGTGGCGGGTTTTGTGGCCGCCACCTACATGCGCGGCTGCAAGTTTGTGCAGATCCCCACGAGCCTGCTCGCCATGGTGGATTCGTCGGTGGGCGGCAAGACAGCTATCGACCTGGCAGCTGGAAAGAACCTCGCCGGCGCCTTTTGGCAACCGAGCGTGGTTATCGCCGACGTGGGGTGCCTGGCGACCCTTACGCCCGAGCAGTTCGCCGACGGCTGCGGCGAGGTCGTCAAGCACGCCGTAATCGCCGATCCCGAGCTTTTCGACGAGCTGGAGAAGACCCCGCTCACGCTTGAGCTGCTGAACCGCGACGTGGCCCGCGTGGCGCTCATCATCGCCCGCAATATCGACATCAAGCGCGCCGTGGTCGTTGCCGACGAGCGCGAAACCAACCAGCGCAAGCTGCTCAACTTTGGACACAGCGCCGGACACGCCGTCGAGGCCTGCGAGCACTTTGAGCTCGGCCACGGCAACTGCGTGTCGATCGGCATGGGCATCATTACGCGCGCCGCGGCCCTGCATGGCGTTTGCGATGCTGCGCTGCCCGGTCGTATTGAGGAGCTCTGCGCCCGCCACGGCCTCAAGACCCGCTGCGATTTGGATGCCGGCGCCGTCTTTGCCGAGGCGCTCCACGACAAAAAGCGCGCAGGTGACACCATCGACCTGGTAATTCCGCACGACATTGGCCGTTGCAGCATCGACCGCACGCCGCTTTCCACCTTCCACGATTTGATTGCCGAGGGCCTCGGCCAGAAGGGAGACGCATCCGCATGTTAGCCCGCATCACCCCGTCCCCGCTCAAGGGCACCGTTCCCGCCATCGCGTCCAAATCGATGGCGCATCGCCTCATCATCTGCGCCGCGCTTGCCAACGGCGAGACGCACGTTACCTGCAACACCACCTGCGCCGATATCGAGGCCACGGTACGCTGCCTCACGGCGCTCGGCGCCCGCATCGAAACCGTCGAGGACGGCTTCCAGGTCCACCCCACCATGAAGAGCGTTGAATTTGGCCTGCTCAAGGCCCTTGCCGGCGGCACGCTCGACTGCGGCGAGAGTGGCTCCACGCTGCGCTTCATGCTGCCTGTCGCCTGCGCGCTGGGTGCGGAGGCCACCTTTGTGGGCCAGGGCCGCCTGGGCGCCCGTCCGCTCTCCCCGCTCTCGGACGAGATCATCGCCGCCGGTTGCGACCTGCAGGGCCTGGGCGGTTTTCCGCTCAAGACGAGCGGCCGCATGCGCCCGGGCACCTTTGTGCTTCCGGGCAACGTGAGCTCGCAGTATATCTCCGGCCTGCTGCTGGCGGCCCCGCTTTTGGCCCAGCCCTCCTGCGTGCAGGTGACCGGCCTTATCGAAAGCCGCCCCTACATCAACCTGACGATCCAGGCCATGAAGGCCTTTGGCGTCGAGGTCAACGTAGAGCGCATTCCGGCCAAGGACGGTCAGCCCGAGGTCACGAACTTCCGCGTGAACAGCGGCTCGTACCGCACGCCCGGCAGCGTGGCTGTCGAGGGTGACTGGTCCAACGCCGCCTTTTGGCTGTGCGCCGGCGCCATCGGCTCCGACCCCATCACCGTCGAGGGCGTGTCGCTCAGCTCCGCGCAGGGCGACCGCAACGTGCTTGCCGCGCTCTCGCGCTTTGGCGCCCGCATCGTGCGCTCCACCAACGCTGCCACCGTGCAGTCCGACAAGCTCGCCGGCTTTGAGATGAGCGCGCACGACATCCCCGACCTGGTGCCCGTAATCTCGGCCGTGGCATCGTTGGCGCTGGGTCGCACGTTCATCCGCGATTGCGCCCGTCTGCGCATCAAGGAATCCGACCGTCTGGTCACCACCACCCGCGAGCTCACCGCGCTGGGCGCGCAGGTGCGCATCGCCGGTGACGACCTCATCATCAAGGGCGTCGATGCCCTTACCGGCGGCGAGGTCGATTCGCACAACGACCATCGCATCGCCATGATGGCCGCCATCGCCGCGAGTCGCGCCACCGGCGAGGTCGTGATCCACGGCGCCGAGGCCGTCAACAAGTCCTATCCCGATTTCTTCGACCACTACCGCCTGTTGGGCGGCAAGGTCACGCTCGAGGAGGAATAGCATGTCCTCGACCTTTGGCAACGTCTTGCACGTAAGCATCTTCGGCCAGTCGCACTCCCCCGCTATCGGCTGCTCGCTCGATGGCATTCCGGCAGGTATCGCCGTTGACCTGGAGCAGCTGCAGGCCTTTTTGGACCGTCGCGCCCCCGGCCGTGACGAGACCGCGAGCAAGCGCCGCGAGGCCGACGCCGCCCACATTATCGCCGGCATAGTTGATGGACACACCACGGGCGCGCCTATCGCCGCGATCATCGAGAACACCAACACGCGCTCCAAGGACTACTCCGAGCTACGCCGCAAGCCCCGCCCGGGCCATGCGGATTTCCCGGCACGCGTGAAGTACCACAACATGCACGACGTCGCCGGCGGCGGACACTTCTCCGGCCGCCTGACAGCGCCCCTGTGCATCGCGGGCGGCATCGCGCTGCAGGCGCTCGAGGCCCGCGGCATTAACGTGATGGCGCACGTAGCGCAGATCGGCGGCATCTCCGATCCGCCCATGGACGACATGGTCTATCGCGAAGCCGACCGCAAGGCGATCCTTACCAACGACCTGCCGTGCATTGACGCCGCAGCTGCCGGTCGCATGCGCGAGGAGATCTTTGCCGCGCGCAACGAGCTCGACAGCATCGGCGGCATCGTGGAGTGCGGTATCTACGGCCTGCCCGCGGGCATCGGCGACCCCATGTTCGACGGCATCGAGAACCGCATCGCACAGATCGCGTTTGGGATTCCCGCCGTGAAGGGCGTGGAGTTTGGCATGGGCTTTGCCGTCGCCGCCATGCGCGGCAGCGAGAACAACGATCCGTATCGCATCGACACCGAGACCGGCCAGATCGAGGTCGAGTCCAACAACGCCGGCGGCATCCTGGGCGGCATTTCAACCGGCGCGCCCGTCATGTGGCGCATGGCCGTAAAGCCCACGCCCTCCATTGGCCGCGAGCAGCAGACGGTGGACATGGACGCTATGGAAAATGCCGAGCTCTCGGTCCACGGCCGCCACGATCCCTGCATCGTCCCGCGCGCCGTCCCCGTAGCCGAAGCAGCCGCGGCGCTGGCCATCTGGGACGCCCTCCTAGAAGACGCCGCCCAACGCTAAAAATCTCCGGGAGCCAACCTCGGCCCCCACACCCACCCAGTGAAAGGGGTCCCTATGGACCTTGCTGACATTCGCCAGGCCATCGATGGCATCGACACCACGCTCCTCAACAGTTTTGTCGAGCGCATGGACATTGCCACCGAGGTCGCCAAGTCAAAAATCGAGATGGGCAAGGCCGTCTTCGACCCCGCCCGCGAGCGCTCCAAGCTCAACAACCTTGCCGGCCGCGCTCCCGAGCGCTACGAGGCGCAGACCATCACGCTGTTCCGCCTCCTCATGAGCATGAGCAAGGCCGAGCAGCAGCGCTATATCAACGAGATCAATGGCATCACGGTCTCGCAGAAGGCCCACGCCACTGCCGAGGCCTTCGACACGCCCTTTCCCCAGACAGCCAGCGTCGCCTGCCAGGGTGTTGAGGGCGCCTACAGCCAGATCGCCGCGTGCAAACTCTTCGACGTGCCCGATATCGCGTTCTTCGAGACCTTCGAAGGTGTCATGCGCGCCGTGCGCGACGGCTTCTGCGAGTTTGGCGTACTGCCCATCGAAAACTCCACCGCGGGCTCGGTCAACGCGGTCTACGACCTACTCGCGCAGTTCGACTTCCACATTGTGCGCTCGCTGCGCCTTAAGATCGACCACAACCTGCTCGTCAAGCCTGGCACCAAGCTACAGGATGTTCGTGAGGTCTATAGCCACGGTCAGGCCATCGCACAATGCGCGGGCTTTATCGAGGCGCACGATCTGCACGCCCACAAGTATCTCAACACGGCTATGTCGGCCGAGATGGTCGCCAACTCCAAGCGCACCGACGTCGCCGCCATCGCCTCGCACAGTTGCGCGGCGCTCTACGGTCTGGAGGTGCTGGAGCCCAATATCCAGGACTCGGACAACAACTACACGCGCTTCGTCGTCATCAGCCGCGAGCCGCGCGTCTACCCCGGCGCCAACCGTACCTCGCTCATGATCACCACGGCCAACGAACCGGGCGCCCTCTATCGCGTGCTCGAGCGCTTCTATGCGCTCAACATCAACCTCATCAAGCTCGAGAGCCGCCCCATCCCCGGTCGCGACTTTGAGTTTATGTTCTACTTTGACCTGGACTGCCCCTTTGGCAGCAAGGCGCTCGACGACCTACTCGATTCCATCGATGACGTGTGCGAGAGCTTCACCTACTTTGGCAGCTACACGGAGGTGCTCTAGATGACTGACGTCGCCACGACCCGTCCCTACGGCGTGCTGGGCCGCGTGCTGGGCCACAGCTACACCCCGACCATCTACAAGGAGCTCGCGGGGCTTGAGTACGTGCGTTTTGAGCGCGAGCCCGAAGACCTCGCGGCCTTTATGACCGGCGATGAGTGGGAGGGCACCAACGTGACCATCCCCTATAAGCGCGCCGTCATGGACTACCTGGACGAGCTGAGCCCGCTCGCCGAACGCATGGGCAACGTCAACACGATCACGCATCTGCCCGATGGCCGTCTGCGCGGCGATAACACCGACTACTTCGGTTTCCAGTGCCTGGTCGAGGAGCTGGGTGTGGAGGTCGCCGGCAAGAAGGTCCTCGTGCTCGGAGCCACCGGAGGCGCCGGCACCACGGCAAGTATGGTGCTGGACGACCTGGGCGCGATCGTGGTGCCCGTGGGACGCACGAGCGAGGTCAACTACGACAACATCGCACAGCAGTCCGACGCCGCGCTGCTCGTCAACTGCACGCCTGCCGGTATGTTCCCCCACTGCCCCGACGCGCCTTGCACGCTCGAGGGCCTCGACGCGCTCGAGGGCGTCATCGATATCGTCTACAACCCCGCCCGCACGGGACTCATGCTCGAGGCCGAGCGTCGCGGCATCCCTTGCATCGGCGGTTTGCTCATGCTTGTGGCCCAGGCGGCGCAAGCCGTCGAGCGCTATACCGGCCAGGTCACCCCGCGCGAGCGCATCCTGGACGTGACGGAGCGTCTTTCCCGCCATGAGCAGAACATTGCCCTGATCGGCATGCCGGGCTCGGGGAAAACCCGCGTAGGTGAGCAGATTGCCCTGCTCACCGGCCGCGAGCACATCGACCTGGACCGCGCCCTCGAGAAGCGTCTGGGCATGCCTTGCGCCGACTTTATCGTCGAGCGCGGCGAGCCGGCCTTCCGCGAGCAGGAGACAGCGGCCCTGGCTGACATCTCCAGGCGCAGCGGCTTGGTGCTTTCCACCGGCGGCGGCGTCGTCACGCGAGACGAGAACTACCCGCTGCTGCACCAGAACAGTCAGATTGTTATGCTCAACCGTAAGCTTGATAAGCTCGCCCACAAGGGACGCCCCATCACCGCCCGCGACGGTATCGACAAGCTGGCCGAGCAGCGCATGCCGCGCTACCGCGCCTGGGCCGACTACATCATCGACTCGCGCGACTGCGCAGCCAACACCGCCCACGCCCTCCTCGACACCCTCTAAACCACCACAAAGGGGACAGGCACCTTTGTGGTGGTTTTACACTCCGCCGCACCGTCGCACCGCCCGCCCAACCGCAAAGGAAGCAACCATGAAAGCTCTCGTCATCAACGGACCCAACCTCAACATGCTCGGCATACGAGAGCCGGGCATCTACGGCAGCGACAACTACGACCGCTTGATCCAGATCTGCAAGGAGGCCGGCGCCGCACAGGGCTTCAACGAGGTCGAGGTCTTCCAGTCCAACCACGAGGGCAGCATCGTCGACAAGATTCAGGAGGCATACGGCAAGGTCGACGGCATTGTCATCAACCCGGCGGCCTACACGCACACGAGCGTGGCGATCCTGGACGCCCTCAAGGCCGTAGCCATCCCCGCCGTCGAGGTCCACATCAGTGCCGTCGAGACGCGCGAGGACTTCCGCCAGGTGAGCTACGCACGCCTCGCCTGTTTCGCCACCATCACCGGCGAGGGCCTGCAGGGGTATGCACATGCGCTAGAGCTGTTGGAAGAGCATCTGGAAAAGTAAAATGCCAACCCCAACAAACAGCAGCGGCTTGCTCGCGCTCGGCTTCAGCAGCATACAAGATGAAAAAAGCCCAGACCACCAAGCGGTCCGGGCTTAATAAACGATGGTGCTCCATGGCGGATTCGAACCGTCGACCTTGGGATTAGAAGTCCCCTGCTCTATCCAACTGAGCTAATGGAGCAAATAACCACACGCCCAAGCAAGCGCAAGCCTGTCGGGCGCAAGTAATTATAACCTAGTTGAACTGCTCGCGGTACGCCTTGCAGACCTCATCAACCGGGCCGTCCATGCGAAGGTCACCCTTCTCAATCCAGACAGCACGCTGGCAAATGCGTTCAACCTGCTCCATGGAGTGCGAAACGAACAGGACCGTCACGTCGCCGCTCTGGATAAAGTGCTGAATACGAGCCTCACACTTCTGCTGGAAGAACACGTCACCGACAGACAGCGTCTCGTCAACAATCAGAATATCAGGCTCGGTAATCGTGGCGATAGCAAAGGCGATACGCGCGACCATGCCCGAGGAGAAGTTCTTGAGCGGCATGTCGACAAAGTTTTGCAGCTCAGCGAACTCGATAATGCCGTCAAAGTTGGCGTCGATGAACTCCTTGGTATAGCCGAGCAGCGCGCCGTTTAGATAAATGTTCTCGCGCGCCGTCAGCTCGGGGTCAAAGCCAGCGCCAAGCTCAATCAGCGGTGCGATGTTGCCATGAACCTTAACGCTGCCCTCGCTGGGCTCGAGCACGCCGGCGATAATCTTGAGCATCGTAGACTTGCCGGAACCATTGGTGCCCACCAGGCCCACGACCTCGCCGCGATGAATATCAAACGAGATATGCTTGAGCGCCCTAAACTCCTCAAAGAACAGCTCATGCTTGGCAAGCTTAATGAAATACTCCTTGAGGTTGGTCAGCGACTCGGACGCCATGTTAAAGATCATGGTGACGTCGTCGACCTCGACAGCCAGAGGCTGCTCGCTGTAATCAACAACAGATTCAGTCATCACAGCACTCCTTAGATGTAGAGGATGAACTTACGCTCGGACTTATGGAACACGGTATAGCCAATAACAAGCGCAAGAACCGCCCAAGCAACGCACATACCAAGCGTCAAGAACGAGGGCGTGGTCTGGAACAGGAAGATATCGCGCATGAACTGCAGGTAGTTGTACATGGGGTTCGCATAGACCAGGATGCGCACGATATGGGGCATTTGCGCAACGAAGTCGGTCGTCCAGAAGATAGGCGTGATATAGGTCCAAGCAGTGATGACGACGCTCCACAGATGCATAACGTCGCGGAAGAAGACGGTGAGCGCCGAGAGCATCATACCCAGGCCCATGCAGAAGCACATAAGCAAGAACAGGCAGACAGGCAGAAGAATAAGGTGCCACGAAGGCATAACGCGGAACCACAGCATAACGATGGCAACAGCAACCAGCGAGAAGGCAAAGTTGACCAGCGAGAAGAGCACCTTCTGTACCGGGAAGACCCAGCGGTGAACCTTGACCTTCTTGAGCAGCGGAGCCGCACCCACGATCGACGTCAGCGCCTGGTTCGTAGACTCGGACATGACGGCAAAGGTAACGTTACCCACGATCAAGTACAGCGGGTACATCTCGGGCGTAATAGAGCCGTTGCGACCCTGGGCAAAAATCGTCGAGAACACGATGGCCATGACGATCATCATCAGCAGCGGGTTGAGCACCGACCATGCGACGCCCAGAACGCTACGACGATACTTGATCTTAAAATCCTTGGTAACCAGCTGACGAAGGATAAACACGTCCTTCTCAAATTCGTTCTTAGCAAACGTCGCAGGCAGACTGCGAGTTTCTTGTTGCTTTGTCTGATCCGACACGGATGCAACTCCTTTACTCGTAATCGTTGACAAACGAACAGTATAGACCCGACACGCAAGCAAACGAATCGCGCAACAAAACTGGAGAACTAACCCACATCTTAGGATGCCAAGCCCAAACGGCTATACTTTCATGGATTGAATGTATAAGGAGCATTGAGTGAATTCTGAATCCATCGCCGTCATCATCCCCTGCTACAACGAAGCGCTCACGATCGGTAAGGTCGTCGACGACTTTCACCGCGAGCTTCCGCAGGCGACGGTCTATGTCTATGACAACAACTCGTCGGACGAGACTTCCCACATCGCAGCAGAGCATGGCGCGACGGTCCGCTTTGAGCCGCGTCAGGGTAAAGGCAACGTCTGCCGCCAAATGTTTCGCGACATCGACGCCGATTGCTACCTGATGGTCGACGGAGACGACACCTACCCCGCCGAGGCGGCCAAAGCCCTCTGCGAGCCTATCCTCAACGGCACGGCCGATATGACCGTAGGCGACCGCCTTTCCAACGGCACCTACGCCGAGGAAAACAAGCGTGCCTTCCACGGCTTTGGCAACAATCTGGTCCGCGCCATGATCAAATGGATCTACGGCTACAGCTTCGATGACGTCATGACCGGTTACCGCGCCATGAGCCGCCCATTCGTCAAAACCTTCCCCGTGCTTTCCGAGGGCTTTCAGATCGAAACCGAGCTCTCGATTCACGCCGTCGACCACCGCTGGCGCATCAAAGATGTACCCATCGAGTACCGCGACCGTCCCGAGGGCTCCGAGTCCAAACTCAACACCGTCAGCGATGGCATTAAAGTCGTCGCGATGATCGGCACGCTGTTCAAGGACTACCGCCCGCTGAAGTTCTTCAGCCTCGTCGCGCTTCTGTTTGCGGTGATCGGCCTCGCCCTGGGAATGCCCATCGTTGTTGAGTATTTCCAGACCGGCCTCGTTCCGCGCTTCCCCACCGCCATGCTCGCCGCGTCGTTTATGTTCCTGTGCGGTCTGAGCCTTGCAACCGGATTCATCCTCGATTCCGTGGCGAAGGTCGAAAAAAAGCAGTGGGAAGTTAACGTGTACAGCAAATACGCTTTCGATGACTATCGCAGCGACAAAACGAACGAGAGGTAAATCGCCATGCCGCTCATCTCCATCGTCGTTCCGTGCTTCAACGAGCAGGAATCGCTTCCGATCTTTCTCAAAGAGCTCGACGGCATCGTTCGCACCATGACCCAGCAAGACCCCGGCATCTCCTTTGAAGCCGTCCTCGTCGACGATGGCTCGGCAGACGCAACGCTCCCCGTCATGAAAGCCGAGGCCGCGGCATCGCATCCTTATCCCATTCATTGGTACTCCCTCTCGCGCAACTTTGGTAAAGAGGCGGCGCTGTTTGCCGGACTCCAGCATGCAAAGGGCGACTATGTCGCCACCATGGATGCCGACATGCAGGACCCGCCCTCGCTCCTGCCGCAAATGTACGAGATCCTACAAACCGAGGACTACGACAACGTCGCCACGCGCAGAACTACCCGCGAAGGCGAGCCTCCCATCAGGTCGTTCTGCGCCCGCATGTTCTACAAGATCATCAATCGCATTTCAAAGGCCGACATCGTCGACGGAGCTCGCGATTTTAGGCTCATGAAGCGCCCCATGGTCAACGCCATCATCTCCATGGGCGAATACAACCGATTCTCTAAGGGCATTTACGGCTGGGTCGGCTTTAAAACCAAGTGGCTCCCTTACGTAAACGTCAACCGCGTTGCCGGCGAGACCAAGTGGAGCTTTTGGTCACTGCTCCTCTATTCCATCGATGGCATCGTCGCGTTCTCTACGGCGCCACTCTCCCTTGCCGCCCTCACGGGCATCATATTCTGCCTCATCGCCATTCTGGGATTCATCGTTATCCTAGTCAAAACGCTTGTCTGGGGTGACCCCGTCGGCGGATGGCCCTCACTCGCCTGCCTCATTACGCTGTTTGGCGGCATGCAGCTTCTGTGCCTGGGAATTATCGGCGAATACCTGGCAAAGGCCTATCTGGAGACCAAGCGACGCCCCATCTATATCGTTCGCGAGTCCAACGAGGATTCTGATGATACGGTCCAATAACAGCGCGCTCAAGAACGTTGCGTTCTACGCTGCCTGCTTCACGTTTTCCATCGCGCTCTTTGTCGCGCTTGCTACAGCAGGGCATGTCTATCCCTTTGGCGACAACTCGTTTCTCACCAACGATCTCAAGTACCAATACATCGACTTCTTTGCGTGGTTCCGACGCGTCCTTTTGGGCGAAGCGAACCTTCGCTATTCCTTCTCCCAGGGACTCGGCATGAACACTTGGGGGCTCTATAGCTATTACCTCGCGAGCCCCTTTAATCTGCTCTGCGTTTTGTTCCCCCAGGACAAACTGACGCTCTTTGTATTCGTCATCAGCGCACTCAAGCTCGGATGCATCCACATCAGCAGCGCTTGGTATGTGCAAAAGCGCTTTGGCTTATCCAAGCCCGCGGCATTCCTGCTTTCCGCGTCATTCACGTTTTGCAGCTGGACCGTCAGCAACCTACGCAACCCGCTCTGGATCGACTGCCTGATTCTGCTTCCCGTTTGCGCCTACGGTTGCTACGAGCTCATCCGCAAGCAGCGCATGACGCGCCTTGTCATCGCCACGGCGCTTAACGTCATGTTCTGCTGGTATACGGCCTATATCAGCATTTTGTTCCTCTGCATCTTTGTACTGATCGAATTTGTCAACTACGTTGCCGAACAGGGCTTTAGTTGGAAGCTCATGCTCGACCGAGCGGTTCGATTCGCAGGCGCCATCGTGCTCGGGCTGCTTCTTTCCGCTTGGACCTTTTTGCCGACCGTCCTTGCCATGTCCAAGGGTGGCCCCGTCCTGGCCCTCGGGCCGCTGCTTAAAACCAGCCTCAAATCGCTCATCAGGGGCTTTCTCCCTGGCATGTGGGTGAACAACGATAGTACACCGCAGTTCTATTGCGGAATCATCATGATGCTGCTCGCAGTGAGTCTGCTGTTTAACCACACGGTTTCGAACAAGACGCGCATCGCAACGCTTGTCGTCACGATAATCCTAGTCGCCAGCTCCGTTTTGAGCCCGCTCGAGTACATCTGGTGCGGCATGCGCGTGCCCAATGGTTTCTATTCGCGCACGGCTTTCTTGCTGAGCTTCTTTGCGCTGTGGGCAGCGGGCTATGCTCTGCGAGCCCTCAAGGACCACCCAAATTTATGCCGAGTATCTCGTCCGGCAGTCATTCTGCCCCTCCTGGCGCTCACCGCCATTGAGCTCTTTGCCAACGCTCATAGCATGTGGAACCAGCTCTACGTAGGCTATTCCGAGGACAATAACAGTACCTACGTCGCCACCGCAACAAGCACTATAAAGACGATTCAGGACGACGACCCGACGCCGTTCTACCGCATTGACCGCACGACCACGCGTGCCGATAGCGCCGCACTCAACGAAGGCTTGGCACTCGGGTACGATCAGCTGTCTTCCTATTCGTCTGCCAACAACCCACAGGCCATCGCGCTGCTCAACTCCCTTGGCTACAGCAGCGTGGGCGAGTTTTCGACCCGTTATGCCGAGCCGATTTTGGCTGTCGACGCGCTGCTGGGGGTCAAGTACGCCATCGTCGAACAAGCGCCCGCAGGATACGTAGCAATACCGGAGCCAGGCGACACTGCAAGCACCGTGTACGAGAACCCCTATGTGCTCAACCTTGGCGTTGCGGCCTCCAAAGACATTCAAAACTGCACGCTGGAGGGTGAGAATCCCTTCGAGAAGCAAAACGACCTATATAGCAAAATCCTCGGCCACAAGATTGAGCTCTACACCGAGATTGACGACACGAAAACGGCGGACAGCCAGGACGCAAAGCAGTGGAGCGTTACCGTGCCGGCAGGGTCAATCGGCTATCTCTACATCAATAAAGATGCGAGTGCCGGCAGCTATTGGCCCATCGCCCTCACTATTGACCAGCGGACGATAAATAACGAAGCTTGGCGATTCGACAACAATGTCCGCCAGATTGCAGATGCATCGGATGGCCCAAGCTCGCATACGGTATCGCTGGAGGTCGCAGACGGCTATACCGATATGCCCCAAGACAATGAGCCCGTCTTTTACGCGCTCAATCTGGAAGTCTTTGAGCAGATTATCGATGAGCTTAAGACAAGCGAGTTTGTTCCGGTAGTTTTCGAGGACGGCATGGTCGAGGGCGAGTATACCACCGAGAATGACGGCAACTTGTTGCTGAGTGTCCCGTACGATGATGGCTGGAGCGTAACGATTAACGGAGCCGCAGCAGAGCTAACGCCCGCTGCCGATAAGGGCATGTCGTGCCTGAGAGTACAGAAAGGCGCGAATAAAATCGTGATGACCTATAAGACTCCAGGCGCCCTTGCAGGGCTTGCGGTGAGTCTTGCTACCGCTGCCGCCCTAATTGCAGCGGGGCTATACACCAGGCATAAGAAAAGCCGCCGTTAACAAGCGGCGGCTTTTCTTTCGGAATTTGAATAGCTACTAGAGCGTCTTGAGGTACTCCCCCAGCTCTTCCTCCCAGTCGGGCATATGGAAGCCGACGGACTCGAGCTTGGAGAGGTCGAGCGCGGAGTGGACCGGGCGCGGGGCGATGGGGCCCTCGGCACTGGCGTAGTAGTCGGCGGTCGATACCGGCACGACCCTGTCGCCGTTGCCGTTGGCGGCCTCGAAGACGGCGCGGGCGATGTCGGCCCAGCTCCTCACGGCGCCCGAGCCGGTGCAGTTATAGGTGCCGTAGGGCGCCTTCGCGTCCAGCACGTGGAAGATGGCCGCGGCCATGTCGCGCGTAAAGGTCAGGCGGCCCAGCTGGTCATCGACCACGGTGACCTGCTCGAGCCCGTCCTCGGGGTCGGCGACGCGGTCGGACAGCCCCTTCATGGTCTTGACGAAGTTGTGCCCCTCGCCGATGACCCAGCTGGAGCGCATGATGTAGTGGCGCGGGCACCCGGCCACGGCGATGTCGCCGGCCGCCTTGGTCTGGCCGTAGACGGACAGCGGGGAGAAAGACTCGTCCTCGGTATGTACCTCGGCGGCGCCGTCGAAGACGTAGTCGCTGGACACGTGGACGAGGGTGATGCCGTGCCCGGCGCAGGTGCGGGCGAGAAGCGCCGGGCCGGTCGCGTTGGCCTTCCAGGCGATGGCGCGGCCCTCGGGGGTCTCGGCCCTGTCCACCGCGGTGTAGGCGCCGCAGTTGATCACGATGCCGTAGAGCGACCAGTCATATTTAGAGTAGGCCTCCGGGTCGGACATGTCGAAAGTGTCGATGTCGCAGAAGTCGAAGTCCTTCGCCACGCCGCGCTCCTCGGCGAGCGCGCGCACCGCGTGGCCCAGCTGGCCGTTGCAGCCGGTGACGAGCGTCCTCTTGGGCGCCATTGGGACGACGTCGGCGAGCATCGGGTGGTTCAGGTCGGCCTCGGATACGGTGGCCTGGTCCAGCGGGATCGGCCACTCGATGGCGAGCTCGGGGTCGGCGAGGTTCACGAAGGTGTAGGTCTTCTTCAACTCGAGGGACCAGTGCGCGTCCACCAGGTAGGTGTAGGCGGTGCCGTCCTCGAGCGCCTGGAAGGAGTTGCCCACGCCGCGCGGCACGTAGATGGCCTTGGAGGGGTCCAGCACGGTCGTGTAGACCTTGCCGAAGGTCTCGCTGCCCTCGCGCAGGTCGACCCAGGCGCCGAAGACCGAGCCGCGGGCGACGGAGATGAACTTATCCCAGGGCTCCGCGTGGATGCCGCGGGTGACGCCGCGGCTGTCGTTGTAGGAGATGTTGTTCTGGA
>CABVDJ010000039.1 GCA_902497025.1 uncultured Collinsella sp.
AGCCCGCCGGCTTCCCCGTCTCACCCGCGGGCACGACCTCGCCCGTTGTCTCCGCCGCGCGAACGGACGCACCTGCATTCGCGCCGGCGAACGGCGACACGACAATATCGGCCCGAGCGCGGTCGGACGCAATGTCAACCCCCTCAGGCGGCTGACCCGAAATCGGCATGTCGGAATAGAGCGCCACGCGCCCACCCGAAAGCAGCCGCGCCGACACTCGCTTGATGGCCTCGGGATTCGAAACGGCGAGCCCCGCACAGCGCGCCCACGTATCCACCGCCCACACGCCGCGGACGTCGGTCGCCGTGGTGATGACGGGGATGGCCCCTGCCGCGCGTGCCACAGTTTGCGCAAGCTCGTTCGCACCGCCCAAATGCCCCGACAAAAGCGGGACGGCAAAGCGCCCCGCCTCGTCGATCGCCACAACCGCGGAATCGGTTGCCTTCGAGGCGACATGCGGCGCGATCGCCCGCACGGCGATGCCTGCCGCGCCCACGAAAAGAAGCGCGTCCGACGCTTCCCACGCGAGCGCCGTCCATGCGCGCAGGTCGGCCTTCCCCTCGCCGAACCCACGCGAAACGGAAACGTCCCAGCGGGGGTCATCTTCACCTGTCTGCGCGCAATCGGAAAGCGCGCGTGCGATGCGCTCCGCCAACGCATACCCCCTCTCAGTGAACGCTATGCAGGAAACCCTCATCTAGCGCACCACCATCGTCGAGAAGTAGCTGCCCCGATCGGGCACATCGTCGAGCGAGCGGTACACGCGCTCGCCCGGAAGCCCACAGTCCTCTACGAGCTCGGCACCGTCGAAGGCGCCCTCCTCGCGAAGGATGCGCTTCGTGTCCGCAAGCGAGCGGCGCGCCTTCATGACCACCTTCGTCCCCGGCCAGCCGATTGCGCGGCGCACCCCGTACAGCACGCCTTTACTCATACGTCGCCCCCAATTCCCCGATAACTGCATCGGCGCCCGACGTGCGGAAAAGCTCGCGGCGCTCGGCGTCGAACACGACCGCGGCGATGTCGCATGCGCCCGCCGCGCGGCGGCGCAACCTGTCCTCGGTTGCCGCAGCGAGCGAGGCGCGCGCAGCGTCCCCCACGCCGGCGGCCTCGATTGCCTCGAGCGCCGCCGTGGTCGTGACCGACGACATGATCTCGCGCACGGTCTTCGCGTCCGCGCCGGCCAAGGCCGCGTGGGCGGCCAGAATCTCCGCGCGGCAGTCGGCGGTACGCGAATGGGTGTCCATGATTCCGCCCGCGACCTTCACCAGCTTGCCGATGTGTCCCACAAGAAGGACATTGGTAAATCCCTCGCGAACGCAGCAATCAATCGCATCGCCCACGAAGTTGGAGATGAAGACCATCGGCGCACCGTTTAGGTGGAAATGCCCCGAAATGAACTGCTCGCCGTAGTTGCCGGGCGTGAGCACGACTCCGCGCCGCCCCATAGCCGCATGCTGCCGGATCTCGAGCTCGATGCTGTCGCGCAAGGCAGCGAGGCTGCGCGGCTCGACGATGCCCGTCGTGCCCAGGATGGAGATTCCGCCCTCTATCCCCAGGTGCGGATTGAAGGTCTTTTCGGCAAGGGCAACACCCTCGGGTACCGAAATCGTCACAGCAATATTTCCAGAAAAGCCGTGCGCGGCGCACACCTCGCGCACCGCCGAAGTGATCATCGCGCGCGGCGTCGCGTTGATGGCGGCCGCCCCCACCGGCTGCTCGAGCCCGGGCAACGTCACGCGCCCCACGCCCACGCCGCCATCGACGGAAACTTCCGATTCGCCCGCGGGCACGCCCTTGCTGCCCGCAGCGCCCGTGCCCGAACCCGCATGTTCCACGCGCGCGTACACGAGCACGCCGTCGGTCACATCGGCATCGTCGCCTGCGTCCTTTCGCACGGCGCACTGGGCGTACCCCTCGCCGATACATGCGTCGACCACGTCCGTCTCGACGGGCACCCCGCCGGGGGTGACGATCGACACGCAGCCGACGGGCTTTCGTGACAAGAGCATCTCGCAGGCCGCCTTCGCCGCGAGCGTGGCGCAGCTCCCCGTGGTATAGCCGCAGCGCAGGCGGGTCGTCCCGGTATATATGTAGTGCTCGAAGGCCACGCTAGCTTCTCGCCTTCCGATACCCCGTGGCAAACGAAGGGTCGTAAAGCTTGCTGCGCTCGTACGACTCCGCTTGCGCGCCGTCGTGCGCAAGCCCGCCGCGAGCTCCGAGCACGCGGCCCACCACCACGAGCGCCGTGCGATCGATGCCCTCTCGCGCGCCCGCATCGGCGAGCGTGCCCACCGTGCATCGCACCACGCGCTCCTCAGGCCAGGTCGCCTTGTACACGAGCGCCGCCGGCTCGTCGGAGCTGCGGCCCGCGGCCAAAAGCTCGGCGGAAAGCTCGGCGAGCATACCCGAGCTCAGAAAGATAACCATAGTCGAGCCGCTTTCCGCCATGGTGCGCATGCCCTCGCCCGCGGGCATGGGGGTGCGCCCGGAAAGCCGCGTGATCACGACCGACTGGCTGATTCCCGGCAGCGTGTATTCCTGGCGAAGCGCCGCCGCGGCACCGCAAAAGCTCGACACGCCGGGCACCACCTCGTAGTCCACGCCGCGCGCGTCGAGTGCGTCCATCTGCTCCTGGATGGCGCCGTACAGGCACGGGTCGCCCGTGTGCAGGCGCACCACTTCCTCGCCCCGCGCATCCGCCGCGCACATCACGTCGAGCACTTCCTCCAAGATCATGTGCGCGCTGTCGTAGACGACGCAGGATTCCTTGCACTCGGCGAGCAGCTCGGGGTTCACAAGACTCCCCGCCCAAACGACCACGTCGGCCGCGCGCAGAAGGCGCGCCCCGCGCAGCGTGATAAGGTCGGCGGCGCCCGAGCCTGCGCCAACGATATGAATCATCCGAGCCTTCCCTTCCCGTTTCTCATCGCAACCGTTTACGCCGCCATTCGCGCAGCGGACAAAACACGGCGCCTGCGGCGGCAATCGGCGCAAATACGCAGGCAGGAGGCGCAATGCCGCCAGCCCTAGCTTTGACACGTTCACAAGTGCCCACTATCATAGTAAAAGTTTCGGCAACGAGCATATGACAATCGGATAAAAGGAAATGACCGGCGCGGCGCCCGCACAGCCCGCGCTGGCTTGCGGAGGGAACCAGGTGGGAATCCTGGGCAAGGGACATTACTGTATAGGACGCGCGGGCGAACCGCCTCGCGCCCCAAGCCAGACTGCTTCGCCTTTTCCTCACGGCATCGCCGTGGCGTTAGCTCCTTGTGAACCCCGAGGGGTGCGCTTTTCTTTCGCTTGTGCCGACAAGCAACTGTCGCCGGGGGACCGGCAAACCGAGGAAAGGAAAAACCATGTCCGACCAGATGTCACGCCGCGGCTTCATGGGCGCCGCAGCAACCGGAGCCGTCGCGCTCGCCGGAGTCGCGCTCGCGGGCTGCTCCAACACCTCCGTGAGTTCCGAGAAATCGAGTGAAAAGGAGAAGGCCGTGAAGCCGGTCATCCTCGTCACGAGCTTCGGCACGAGCTACAACGACTCGCGCCACATCACCATCGGCGCCATCGAAGACGCTATCCGCGAGAAGTACTGGCAGGACTACGACATCCGCCGCGCCTTCACCGCGCAGATCATCATCGACAAGCTGAAGAAGCGGGACGGCATCACGATCGACAACATGACCGAGGCGCTCGACCGCTGCGTGGAAGACGGCGTGAAGGAAATCGTCGTGCAGCCGACGCATCTCATGGGTGGCCTGGAATACGCCGACGTGAAAGACGAGCTCGACAAGTACGCCGACAAGTTCGACAAAATCTCGCTCGGCGACCCGTTGCTCACCTCCGACGACGACTACAAGAAGGTGGCCGCAGCCATTAAGGAGAACATGGCGTCCTTCGACGACGGCAAGACGGCGCTGTGCCTCATGGGCCACGGCACCGAAGCCGATTCCAACGCCGACTATGCCAAGATGCAGGAAGTGTTCAAGAACGAGGGCTTGACGCAGTTCTTCGTCGGCACCGTCGAGGCTGAACCGACCTGCGAGGATGTTATCGCCGCCGCGAGCGCCGCAGGCTACAAGAAGGCCGTGCTCGCGCCGTTCATGGTGGTCGCGGGCGACCACGCGAACAACGACATGGCAGACGAGACCGACCCCGACAGCTGGGCTGCGAAGTTCGTGGCCGCCGGCTTCGAAGTGACGTGCCTGCTCCAGGGTCTGGGACAGAACGTCGCGGTCGACGACATCTACGTCTCGCACGTGGACGACGCCATCGCCAAGCTGTAAACTCGCCGCGCACGGGGGCGCCGGTCGCGTCCCCGTGCAACGGGCATGCGCCTTCCCCGACCGACGGCGCATGCCCGTTGCATTCGCATCCCGCCCGCCCACCGCACGGCGCGGGCGGTCGAAGCGATTGAAAGGAACCCCTCCATGTTGAAGAAAACCCTCGCCTTCGCCCTGTCGGCGGCGCTTTTCGCGTTCTCGCTCGCCGGCTGCGGCGGAAATTCAATCGACAGCGCAAAGGCAAGCGATGCCGATTCCCAGGAAAAGACCGAACAGGCGGCCGATGCGCCCGAGGGCGCAAGCGCTGCCCCCATCACCGCCGACAAGGTGGCCGAGGGCACCTATCCGATCACCGTAGATTCCAGCTCGAACATGTTCAGGATTGTGGACGCCCAGCTCATCGTGGAAAACGGCTCCATGCACTGCGTGATGACACTTTCCGGCACGGGCTACGGCAAGCTCTTCATGGGCACGGGCGACGAGGCTGCCGCCGCGAGCGAGGCCGACTTCATCCCCTATGTGGAAAACGCGGAAGGCAAGTACACCTACGACGTGCCCGTTGATGCGCTCGACGAGGACACCGCCTGCGCCGCGTGGAGCATTAAAAGGGAGCGGTGGTACGACCGCACGCTCGTGTTCGAATCCGCCGGCGTCGATCTGCGCGCCGACGCACTGAAGTAACGCCATGCGGTCGATTCTTCCCAAGGGGGAAAGCAGGAAGCGTCGCAGCATCGCGGTGCGCGCGATCGCCTGCGTTCTCGTCGCCCTGCTCGCGCTTCCCTTCGCGGGGTGCAGTGCGAGCCCGAACGCGACCGGTGGCACGGCAGGCTCTCAGGAATACACTGTGAGCGTCTCGCTCTCCGGCGGGTCAGGGCGCGCAAGCATCGCCTCACCCACCACAATTGTGAAGGATGGCGACACCTACACCGCGACCATCACCTGGTCGAGTTCGAACTACGACAAGATGACCGTCGACGGCGTAGACTACGCGCCCGTAAACGACGGCGGCAACTCCACGTTCGAGATACCCGTCACGCTCGACGAGGACATCGCCGTGTCGGCCGAGACCGTCGCCATGTCGACGCCGCACACCATCGACTACACGCTCTACTTCGACTCATCCACCATGAAGAAGAAAACGGGCGACGATGCAAGCGGCGACTCCCCTGCGGGAACGGCTTCAAGCGCCGCGGCCGACTTCCACAACGCCGATTTGGGCTGCGGCTGGGAGCCGACGGGGACGCTTCAGCTAGAATACGCCAAGCACTTCACTGTCGACGAGTTCGAAGGCGGCCTGCGGCTTATCTGCATTTCGAACGGGGAGCGCTTCCTCGTGGTGCCGCAAGATGCGAAGGTACCTGATGGGTTGAGCTCCGACATCGCGGTCATAAGGCGCCCCGCCGACAAGGTGTACCTCGTGTCGTCGGCGACGATGTGCCTGGTCGACGCGCTCGATGCGAACGGCAATATCATCATGTCGGGCACGAAGGCCGACGATTGCTCGGTCGCGGGCTTCAAAAGCGCACTCGAAAGTGGGGCGATCGCCTACGGCGGCAAGTACAGCGCACCCGACTACGAGCGAATATCGGCCTCGGGCTGCAAGCTCGCCATCGAGAACACCATGATCAACCACACGCCCGATGTGAAGGAAAAGCTGCAGAAGCTCGGGCTCGTCGTGCTCACCGAACAGTCGTCGAGCGAGCCCGAAGCACTCGGGCGCGTCGAGTGGATTAAGCTTTTCGGCGTCCTGTTCGACAAGGAAGACGAGGCCGCGCACCTATTCAACGAGCAGAAGGCCCGCGTCGAGCAAACGTCGGGGCTCGCGTCGTCAGGTAAAACCGTGGCGTATTTCTACATTAACTCGAACGGGGCCGCCGTCACGCGGCGGGCGGGCGACTACGTGGCGCAGATGATCGAGCTCGCAGGCGGCAGCTACGCGCTCGATGACGCACAGACGGCGTCGACGTCAGGTTCGTCAGTAACGCTCGAAATGGAGCGCTTCTATGCGACGGCGAAGGATGCCGACATCATCGTCTACAACGGCACCATCGACGAATCGGTTGCCACCTTGAACGACTTCGTAGGCAAAAACGCGCTATTGTCGCAGTTCAAAGCCGTGAAGAACGGCAACGTCTGGATCACAAGCGCCGACATGTACCAGCAGATGACTTCTACCGCCGACATTATCGACGAGCTGCACGGGGCGTTCACCGGCGATGACGCGAGCGACTTCCATTATCTGAGAAAGCTCGGCTAGCGCCATGAGAAGCCGGCTTTCCATGGCATACGACGAATCGGGGCGCGCCGCGCGGTGTCGCGTCGTGACGGCGCTGCTCGCTGTTGCCCTCATCGTGCTCGTCGGGACCAACCTGTGCATCGGGAGCGTGCTCGTGCCCGCAGACCACATCCCCGGCATCCTTTCGGGCGGCGCGGCCAATTCCATGGAAAGCCAGGTCATCTGGGAGATTCGCCTGCCGCGCGTGCTTTCAGCCGTGCTTCTCGGCGGGGCACTTTCGCTCTCCGGGTTCCTGCTGCAGACGTTTTTCAACAACCCCATCGCCGACCCGTTCATCTTGGGCGTCTCCTCGGGCGCAAAGTTCATCGTCGCACTTACGATGATCGTACTTCTAGGCGCGAACCAGGCCATGTCCTCGCCGGCCATGGTGGCCGCAGCGTTTCTGGGCTCGCTTATCACCATCGGCTTCGTGCTCCTCATCGCACGGCGCATAAATTCCATGGCCATGCTCATCGTGGCGGGTGTCATGGTGGGATACATCTGCTCGGCGGCGACGAACTTCCTCATCGCCTTCGCCGACGACCAGTCCATCGTGAACCTGCACAACTGGTCTTTGGGTAGCTTCTCGGGTTCGAGCTGGGATGACGTCGCGGTCATCGCGGTCGTGGTGATCACCGTGAGCGCATGCGTATTCGCGATATCGAAGCCCCTTTCCGCCTTCCAGCTGGGAGAAGCCTACGCGAAAAGCGTCGGCGTGAACGTCGCACGCTTCCGCGTGGTGCTCGTCCTTCTAGCGAGCATGCTCTCCGCCTGCGTGACCGCATTCGCTGGTCCTGTGTCGTTCGTAGGTATCGCGGTTCCGCATCTCGTGAAGTCGGCGCTGAAGTCGTCGAAGCCCATCCGCGTGATTCCTGCGTGCTTCTTGGGGGGCGCCATCTTCTGCGCGGGCTGCGATTTGATCGCGCGCACGTTGTTCTCTCCCGTCGAGCTTTCCATCAGCGCCGTCACCGCCATCTTCGGCGCGCCGGTGGTTATCGCGCTCATGTTGAAGAAGCGGGTGAGGTAGATGGGGGAATTCGTGCCGCGGCCCAAAACGCTCGGAGGGGACATTCCATACTTAGACAGTCCTGAGCTCGCACGAAAGCGCGAGAAGGCACTTTCGGCTCGTGCGGAACTGCGCGCGGAACGTCTCCTCCGAGCGCAGTCGAACCTCGAAACCCCGGTCGAAACGCAGGCTGACAGAGCGCCGCTTTTCCGCATAAGCGACCTGTCGGCGGGCTACGACAAGAAGGTCGTAGTCGAAGGTGTCGATCTGGAGGTTCGCGCGGGCGACGTCGTGGCGCTCATCGGGCCGAACGGCTCGGGCAAGTCGACCATCTTGAAAACCATCACACGCCATCTTGCACCGCTTGCCGGCGCGGTCGAGCTCGACGGGCGGGAGATTTCCCGATGGAAGACGGCGGAGTTCGCAAGGAACCTTGCCGTTATGCTGACAGATCGCCCCCGGACCGAGCTCCTCACCTGCCGCGATATCGTAGAGGCGGGAAGACATCCCTACACCGGGCGAATGGGCACACTCTCGCCCGACGACCATAGTCGGGTCGACGAGGCAATGAAAACCGCACATGTGGAAGAGCTCGCCGAGCGCGACTTCATGCAGATAAGCGATGGGCAACGCCAGCGCGTCATGCTCGCACGCGCCATCGCGCAGGATCCGCGTGTGCTCGTGCTCGACGAGCCCACGTCGTATCTCGATATCCGCTACCAGATCGACCTGCTGCGAATACTTCGCCACCTTGCGAAATCGCGGAATGTGGCTGTCATCATGTCCATCCACGAACTCGAGCTCGCGCAGAAAAGCGCCGACAAGGTGATTTGCGTGAAGGACGGCCGGGTCTTCCGCGCCGGCGCACCCGAGGACATATTCACGCGCGAGACAATTGGCGAGCTCTACGGCCTTCAGCATGGCACCTTCAACGAGCGCTTCGGCAGCGTGGAAATTGGGCGCCCACACGGTGATGCGCACACGTTCGTCATCGCCGGCGCAGGTACGGGGTCGGCTGTGTTTCGCCAGCTCATCCGGCAGGGCAAGGCGTTCTACGCGGGCGTTCTGCACGAAGGGGACATCGACTGCGAGCTCGCGCGCGACCTGGCGACGGAATGCGTGGCCGAGCGCGCCTTCGAGCCGATCGGGGATAAAACCATAGCCCGCGCCAAAGAGCTCCTCGTCCACTGTGCGCGCCTTATTGTGTGCCCCGCCGCCTTCGGCACCATAAACGCCCGCAACGCAGAGCTCGTCGAGTTCGCACGCTCGCATGGTATCGAGGTCGTGCGAGCGTGCGAAGGCGCATCGGAGGATTCCCAATTAGAGTGGGAAGGATAAACTGGACTTTATTTTAAGGATCCTCAGGCTACAGCTCCTACGCCGGCGAGGTCTACAAGGCGCCGGAGAACCTCGTGAACAGGAATTTCCACGCCGACGAGCCCAACTAGACCTAATCCAAGCGAGATTCCAAACTCGAAAGACCGCTCAACGTCAGATTATTAGCAACCTCCGAGACACGCTCGATAGGAACCGAACCGTCAGACAGCGCCCACGTGCGATAGATGCCGATGATACCGGACAGCAAAAACGCAAGATAGTAATCGAACATCTCGTCCTTGAGACCTTGGGGCAGCAAATCGCGCTCGGCAATCTCGTGCTCGAGCGGCGCACGAAGACGAGCCATAAAATCATCAAGCGGAATGTTCTCGATCAGCTGACGATTGAGCACCAAGTTGTTGCACAGTGCCTCGTTAACGGTTTTAAAGAAGGTCGCCGCCGCGCCCAGGGCGCGCTCGTTGGTGTCGCCGTCCATGGAAGCAAGCGTTTTCTCGACCGAGTCGACAATCATCGCCACCACATCGACGGCAATGGCATCGAGCAGGCCGTCAACCGTGCCAAAGTGCACGTAGAAGGTTTTGCGGTCGACATTGGCCTCGCGTGCGATGGCACTCACCGTAATGTCTGCCAGCGGCTTTTCCATGAGCAGGCGCTCGAAAGCGGAAAGGATGGCATTACGGCTGCGAACAATGCGGCGGTCAAGACGCGGTTTGCTGGTTGCCATGGGCGTGTCCCTTCGATATGCGAGCATTCATCAACAGATGAGAGATAATCTACGTAAGAGGATTATCCCCCATGCAGCACAAATATGCTCCGCATCATGAAGAACGCACGACTGCCCTACTGCGACTTAGGATGCTTCTTCTTATTAAGTGCCGACGGAGATACGCGAATACCATCGCCTGTCTGGCGCACATAGGCTTTATGAGCCGGCTTAGCGGTCCCAGAAGCCTTCTGAGCGTGCTTCTTGGGATCAACGGTAACAGCATTCGTGGGGTGCGGCTTAGTGGGCGCAGAGGGCGTCTGAGGCGCGCGGCCGAGCTTGCGCATCACACGATCCCAGCGCGCATGGATGCTCTCGTTGTGGGCGCTCTTAAGTCCCAGCAGGGGCGCAGCCAAAATGGTAGGGGCAATAAACGTAATGAGACGCCACAGCAGATAGCCGGCGGTCGAAGCCGACCCAAAGAAATGACCCAAGAACAATGCAAAGCCGCCCTCAGCGCCACCAGTTCCACCGGGCAAGGGAACCGCAGAGCTCAGCAGCTGGACAAAGGCGCTCGCGGCCATGACCGAGAAAAAGTCGACCTCGTGGTGGCCAAAGGCAAGCATCAGGAAATACGGCACCAGATAGAAAAACGCGAGCTGCAGCATGGTGATAAACACGGTGAGCAGCATGGAAGAAAAATGTCCGGCTGAAAGCTTGAACTTCTCGGAGAAGGAGTAGATCTCGCCGTCGACAAACGTGCGCCATCCCTCGATCTTAGTGGCCGAGACACCAATGCGCTCAAGCCAATTGATGATGCAATGGGCAACGCGCGTGACGGTCTTAGGCATGAGCGCGACGGCGAAGATGCCCAGCAAGATGCAGCAGTGCCCACCAAAGCTAAAGACGCACAGCAGCGTCATGTCGCCATAGCGCTCGGCAAAAAACGGCATGCGAGCAAGCAGTAGGATAGCGCCCCAGGCAACGAGGCCAAACTGGTACACGATAAAGCGTGTGAACTGCGTGGCGCCAGCCTCGCCGACATTTTGGCCCGCCTTGGTCAGGCGGTAGATCTGGGCGGGTGTCGAGCCCATCATCATAGGTGTGAGGTTGCCAAAGAAGATGCCACTCGCCTCGACCGAAATCAGGTCGCGAATGCCGACGGGTGAATTGGGGTCGAGCCAGACAGCGATCGCATAGGCCACAATGCCAAAGAACAGATACATGAACATGCAAAGACACGCGACAACGAGCCATGGCGCCTGGACGCTCGACATAGCGGCCCAGAACTGCCCCATCTGCCCGGTTACCACCAGATAGACGATATAACCCACCAGCACAACGCCGATAAAGATGGCGCCGCGGCGTGCGCTCTTATTGTCATCTCCGCCCGAGGCCTCAACCTCGACCTGGGGCTTAGACGTATGCTGAGAGGACTCCGTCATGAGACTCCTTCTAACAGTCAAAATATCTTGGATATTGTACCCGTAAGGGCCATAGGCAGAACGCAAAGCTCTGGTTCAAACGGGAATTGCAGACGGTTGTTTGAAAATAAAAAACCCGACCTACCATGGGAAGGCCGGGTATCAGATGTATGGTAGCCCGTACCAGATTCGAACTGGTGATCTCCGCCTTGAGAGGGCGGCGTCCTAAACCGCTAGACGAACGGGCCATAAGCCTCAGCAGAAAAGAAGTGGTAGCCCGTACCAGATTCGAACTGGTGATCTCCGCCTTGAGAGGGCGGCGTCCTAAACCGCTAGACGAACGGGCCACATGACATCTGCACTGCCGTGCTGCGAGGAAATATATTACGGGACAAAAAACGTCAGCGCAAGAAGAAATTCCAAATTGCCCAAATATTGTCGGCAGGTTATGGAACACGCAGGTAAACTGGGTAGCTAATTCAAGTTGAGATGGACCAAAAGAGCTTCGCGCTCGTTGGGAATATTGTCTTCGATCACGGCGTCGAGGGCGGAGTTGAGAAGCTGACCCAGTTCCGGCCCGGGCTTGACTCCGGCACGGATCAGGTCGCCGCCGTTGATGGCGAGCATCTTGAGCGTATGGGGCTCCCCTGCCTTCAGCAGCTCGTGCGCCAGCGCGCGCATCTCCTCAATCGTCTCAACGTAATAGAAGCACGATGGGGCCTTGCCAAGCGTGTCAGCACGCTTGAGGTCCATGAGCTCGTCAATCAGGCGGGCCGTGTCGACGCCCTCACCCGAAAGTGCGCGCATCATATTGAGCAGGCAGGAGCGCTCGGGGCGCAGCGCCTTATCGTGATATTTGATGAGCAGGCAAACGTCGCGCACCAGGTCGTGCGAGAGTGCCAGGCGATCCATAATGACGCGCGCTTTCTTGGCGCCGAGCTCGGGATGACCGTAGAAGTGTCCGCTGCCGGCGTGATCGACCGTAAAGCACTCGGGCTTGGAGACATCGTGCAAAAACGCCGCCCACATAAGGCTCGACGATGGCGCGACGCCGTCGCACAGCGCCAGCTCCCCTGCCACCGTCAGCACACGGGCGATATGCTCGTAGACGTTAAACGCATGATAGACACTTCGCTGATCAAACCCGCGACCCGCTGCCAACTCGGGCACAGCGGCGCAGATGAGCTCAGGGTAGCGCAACATGGCGTCTCCCCCGTGACCGGTCGAAAGAATGCCCTCGAGCTCAATACCCACACGCTCGCGCGCTACGGCATCGAGCAGCGGCGCGCACTCGGCAAGCGCACGCTTGGTCTCGGGCTCAATCATAAAGTCCAGGCGGCAGGCAAAGCGCACCGCGCGCAGCATGCGCAGGGCGTCCTCGTTAAAGCGACGCTTGGGATCGCCGACAGCGCGAATCAGCTTGCGCTCCAGATCACCCTGGCCGTCGTAGCGGTCGACAAGCCCGCGCTCGGGATGCCAGGCCATGGCGTTGACGGTAAAGTCGCGGCGCGCCAGATCGTCCTCGAGCGAGGCGGCGCGCTCGACGCTCTGAGGATGGCGCCCATCGGTATAGAAGCCATCCAGACGGTACGTGGTGACCTCGATACGCTCGCCATCGGAAATAGCCGTGATTCCGCCAAATTTAATGCCCGACTCCACAACCACGATGCCGGCGGCCTCGAGCGCCGCCTTGGACTCCTGCCACAGGCCGTTACAGCACATATCAACATCGTGGCTGGGGCACCCCATCAGGGCGTCGCGCACCCAACCGCCCACGTACCAAGCCTCAAGACCAGCCGCCTCAAGCGCGCGCAGGACGCGTAGGGACGCATCGGACGGTTGCGTACCGTTGAGCGAAACATTGCACATGTCTATGGCCTCCTGCACTTGTGAGCGTTAATCGATGGTTCTCAAGAAGTCTAACAAGAAACGAGAAAGCGCGCACACGCAATCGCGTCGTCGATTCGATAAAACGAGACAGCAGACACCACATATGTTCAGCGCGCAAAAAAACACCCGCCTTGGTAATCCAAAGCGGGTGTTCGGCAACGATGTATCGATGCGGCTAGCAGACCTGGCGAACCTCGATGTGCTTCTTATATTCGTCCACCTTGGCAAAATCGCCCAAACCGGGGCACTCGACCACGTTGGCGCCGGTGGCCATCGACAGGCGCAGGGCGTCCTCGACGCGCTCGGGGGCGTCATGCCACACGGACAGGAAGGCAGCGAGCGAGGAATCGCCAGCACACACCGTCGACAGCAGCTTGACGTCGAAGGTGCGGTTAGCAAACCAGATGTGCTTGCCGTTGGAGAAGTACGCACCGGCGCCACCAAGGGTCAGCAGCACGTTCTTGGCGCCCTTGGCATGAAGCTCAGCCATTGCGCCCTTAACAGACTCATCGTCGCCACCGCTCACCTTAATGCCAAAGATATCGAGCAACTCGTCGTCATTGGGCTTGATCAGCAGCGGCTCCATGGCAATGAGATCTGCCAGCTGATGGCTCGAAATGTCGAGAACGAACTCGGCACCCTTGGCCTTGACGCGGCGCAGAACCTCGGCCAGGAAGCCCTCGGAAGTGTTGGGAGGCAGCGAGCCGCTGATTACCAGGCAGGTCATGTCATCGAGCGAATCGATGAGCTCAAACATCTCCTGCTCATTGGCCTCGTTGATGGCGGCACCGGCGTTGACCATGTTATACTCGGTGTCGGGGCCGGCGTTGAGGAACACATTGACGCGCGTAATGCCGTCGGTCCACACGGGCTTGACGGGCACGCCCAGGGCCTCGGCGCCCTTAACGATAAACTCGCCCGAGAAACCGGCGAAAAAGCCCAGGATCGTGGTGTCGACGCCGTAGTGGTCAAGCGTAAACGAGACGTTGAGGCCCTTGCCGTTGGGCGTGTAGACGGCGTTGCGGGTACGCGTGACGGTGTTGGCAGCAAGACCGTCGCAGGCGATGTTGTAGTCAATGGCGGGATTTGCAGTGAGCGTGTAAATCATGAATGTTCCTTTCACGAAGCAACGTGTTAATGAAAGTATATTCCACGCATCGGTAAAAGGCTAGGACAACTCGGTGAACGGTGTGGAAGCGATGAAGTACGGCGGAACACCTCTCCCCCGTGGCGGAACAAAAAGGCGCCCCAGCCGAAACCGGGGCGCCACATGCGCACGAATATGTCGCGTTTCGATTACTGACGATCGAGCTTGCGGACAGCAACGCGCTTGCTGTACTCGTCGACGTGACCGAAGTCGCCGATGCCGACGGACTCAGCAACGTTGGCGCCGGTGGCCATAGCGAGCTTCATGGCCTCCTCGACGTTGTCGCGATCCCTGTACCACTTGTGCAGGAACGCAGCGAGGGTGCAGTCGCCGGCGCAGACGGAAGAAACCAGCTTGATGTTGAACTCACGCTTGGCGTACCAGATGTCCTCGCCGTTGGAGAAGTAAGCGTCGCCGCGGCTACCACGGGTGAGCAGCACGTTCTGAACGCCAGCGTCGTGAGCCATCTTCATGGCAACGCGGACCTCGTCGTCGGTGTCGACCGGCACGCCGAAGATGGCCTTCATCTCGTGATGGTTCGGCTTGATGAGCAGCGGCTTCTTGTGAGCGAGCTCCTTGAGCTTGTCGGAGGACAGGTCCAGGACGACGTCGGCGCCACGAGCCTGAGCGTGCTCCATGACCTGAGCCAGGAAGTCGGGCGTAGCTTTGGGAGGCACGGAGCCGGAAACGATCAGGCACTCGAGATCGCCCGCGGTGTCCAGGATGTTGTAGAGCTCCTCCTGGTGCTGCGGCGTGATCGGAGCACCCGGGTTCAGGATGCCGTACTCGTGCTGGCCATCGTTGACGTAGGTGTTAATGCGCGTGATACCGTCGGTCCAGACCGGGCGGCAGAGGCAACCCAGGTTCATGACCTCCTCGACGATGAACTTGCCCGTGAAGCCAGCAAAGAAGCCGAGTGCGACGGTGTCAACGCCCATCTTCTTAAAGGCGAAGGACACGTCAAGGCCCTTGCCGTTAGCCGTGTAGCTGGCCGAGCCGGTGCGGACGTTCTCATCGGGCTCGAGCGGAGAGCTCGAAACCGTCATGTCGACAGCCGGGTTAGCGGTTAGCGTGTAGAACATTTACAGTACCCCCTGTATATGTGAGGGCCGCGTGGCCGGCCCATTCCAACCACGCGGTTACCTCTGATACCAAATTAGCGAGCTGCGGACTCGAGCAGTGCCTTGACCTCGGCTGCGGTGTTGCAGGCGAGCGCCTTCTCGGCGAGCTCGTCGCACTCGGCCTTGGTCCACTGGCTGATGGTCTTGCGGGCGCGCAGGATCGAAGGAGCGCTCATCGAGAACTCCTCCAGGCCCCAGCTGATCAGCAGCGGCTCGAGCAGCGGATCGGCAGCGGCCTCGCCGCACATACCGACCATGATACCGGCCTTCACGCCGCTCTCGATGATGTTCTTGAGCGAGCGGAGCACGGCGGGATAGTAAACCTGGTACAGGTTGGAGATGGTGTCGTTACCACGGTCGGCGCACATGGTGTAGCCGATCAGGTCGTTGGTGCCGATGGAGAAGAAGTCGGCGACCTCGGCAAGACGGTCTGCGAGCAGCGAAGCGGCGGGCGTCTCGACCATGATGCCGACCTCGATGTTCTCGTTGAACTTGCGACCCTCTTCGGTCAGCTCAGCCTTGCACTGCTCGACGAGCTCCTTGACAGCCAAGACCTCCTCGACGCAGGTGACGAGCGGGATCATGATCTTGACGTCACCGAAGGCGCTAGCGCGCAGCAGAGCGCGGAGCTGGACCTTGTACTGGTCGGGATTGGCCAGGCAGTAACGCACGGCGCGGAAGCCCATGAAGGGGTTGTCTTCCTTGACCATATGCAGATACGGAATCTCCTTGTCGCCACCCACATCGAGCGTGCGGATGATGACCGGAGCACCCTTGAGCGCGCTGGCGACCTTACGGTAGGCGTTGAACTGCTCCTCCTCGGAAGGAAGCTCAGCAGAGTCCATGAACAGGAACTCGGAGCGGAACAGACCGATGGCCTCGGCGTCGTGATCGAGCGCGTTGGGCACGTCATCGGGGTTACCGATGTTGCAGGCGATGATCTTCTTGATGCCATCGGCAGTCACGGACGGCTTGCCACGGAAGGCCTCGAGGGCTGCCTTCTCGGCAGCGAAGGCCTCGGCCTTGGCGGTGTAGGCAGCGAGCGTCTCCTCGTCGGGATCGGCCTCAACGATACCCTTGCCACCGTCGACGACAACGGTCATACCGTTGCGCAGCGCGGTGCAGCTGTTGGAAACCGAAAGGACAGCCGGGATCTCGAGGGCGCGCGCGATGATCGCGGAGTGCGACGTGCGGCCACCGGTCTCGGTGACGATACCGGCAACGTGGGCCTTATCGATCGTGGCGGTCATGGACGGCGTGAGGTCGTGCACGACAACGACAGTGTTCTCGGGCAGGACGGAGAGGTCGACGACCTCCTTGCCCAGCAGCTCGGCCAGAATACCGGTGCGGATGTCGGCGATGTCGGCCGCGCGCAGACGGAACATCTCGTCGTCCATGGACAGGAACATGTTCTCGAACATGGTCGAGGTGTCCATGAGCGCCTGCTCGGCGCAGGTACCGCCGTCAATGGCGGCGTTGATGGCGTCGGTCATGCCCGGGTCCTGAGCCAGGACAATGTGTCCGCTCATGATCTCGGCCTCGGCCTCGCCCACCGTCTCCTTCATGTGGTCGGCCTGAGCCTGGGTCTTCTCGCAGAAGACCGAAAGAGCGGACTGATAGCGCTCCTTCTCTGCTGCCGAATCAGCAACCTCGTGCGGCTCAAACGTCAAGTCGGGATCGACGGCGACCATGACGGTGCCGATACCGATGCCCTCGGAAGCGTTGACTCCCTGATACATTCCCATTCCTCTCTCCGTGTCATGTGATAAAGCGTTTTGCCATATCCATGACAAAAGAGCGCAGCTACCTTACAACAGGTCACTGCGCCCCCAAATATGAACTTAGTTGTTCAACATGCGACCCGTTTGAGTTCTACTCGCCAAGACCGCTCTTGATGAGCTCGATGGCAGCAGCCAGAGCCTCGGCCTCGTCGGCGCCGTCGCACTTGACCTCGACCTCAGTACCGCAGGGGATACCAGCAGCCATGAGGGCCATCGGGGACTTGCCGTTGACCTCCTTCTCGGGGGTGACGACCGTCACGTCACAGGCGTACTTGCCCATAGTGGAGGCGAACAGACCAGCCGGACGCATGTGCAGACCCTGAGGATTAACGAGGGTAGCCTTCTCAGAAACCATAATTGACTCCTTTTTGTGTTTAACCCCTGTCATGCATGTGGCAGGAGTCAGATTCACGACGTTGTTTATATTAACTCACATCAAACGGTTTTTCATTATGTTTCAGACGAATTATTGGACAGATGTGTTTGTCGTCCGCTTGCTCGCCGGGCGGGCGCGGGTTAAGTTTGCTGCTCTACAGTCCTGCGCAAGACGGAAAGCACATTAAGTGCTTTCCTTTGC
>CABVDJ010000040.1 GCA_902497025.1 uncultured Collinsella sp.
CCTCGGCGAGCTTCATCGCGACCTTGATGCCGCAGTTCGCGAGGATCTTCCTGCGGCCGTCTTTCTCGCCGTACTTGTTGAGCTGGGATACGTCCTGCGTCGCGCCGACCCAGAAAACACCGTAGCTGCGTCCTAGGCTGAGGAGCGCGGGCAGGCACTCGACGCGGGGGAGGTTGCCCCACTCGTCGCCGAGTATCTGCACGGGGCGGGGGAGTTTTCCGCCGTTCACGTCCGCGACCGCCTGGACCGAAGCCCAGAGCTGCGAGAGGAATATCGCCGCTATGCAGTTGTAGGGGGAGCCCTCGTCGAGCACGTGGAGGAAGACGGCACTCTTCTCCGTGAGCACCGTTCGCGGGTCGATGTCGGAGCCAGAGGTCATCCATGCGACCGGCGCGGACGAGAACGGGCGGAGTGCCACCTTGAGCGTCGAGAGGATGCTCCTGAGCTCGTTGCCGCCCGAGGAGACGAACTGCGACGCCCTGCCCTTGGCGGGGTGACCGCTCGGCAGGGAGCGGAAGACGGCCTTCAGAGGCTCGGCCGGGTCGTCGCCCTCGGCCTCGGTGCCACGGTCCAAGACCTCGCAGACGGTCGCGAGGTGCCTCGATCCCTCGGGACACTCGTCAGACATGGAGACCAGCAGGACTAGGGCCGAGAGCAGGCCCCTGGCCGATGCCGTCCAGTGCGAACCCTTGCCCTTCTCGTCATCCTGCACCACGAGCTCCGCGATGGCGTCCGCCGCCTGCTCGGCCTCCTGGTCGCGCCCCTCGGCATGGAGGTCGAGAACCTGCTTGAGCGGGTTGAACCTCTGGCCGCGATAGGGGTGCTGCGTATCGAGCAGGAGGACGCGGTAGCCACGACGGGCAAGCTCATCGCCCGTGAGCTCTATGAGCTCGTTCTTCACGTCTGAGACGACGAGGGTCGCGGGCTCGGAGCCGTTGGAGGCGTCGCCGTAGCTGAGCAGGTCGATTGAGGGGAGGTAGAGGAAGCGTGATTTACCTGACCCAGTGGCCCCTGATACGAAAATCATCTTCTTCGGCTCGTAGAAATAGCAGGGCTTACCGCGATATTTGGTGAAACCGTAGACGAACCCGCGCGACGAGGGGTTCGTCGAGCCGCCCCATGTCATGGACCCCTTCACGACCTCACGACCCGTCTTGACGTGGGCGTCGCCGAGCACGCCGCCGTCCTCGGCTCGTGATTTGAGGGCGCTTGAGTAGGCAATGAGGGCGCAGGTGCAGAGTGCAAGGAGGAAGACGAACAAGGCCCCGAGGGGATGGGTGACGAACCCGTCCGAGAGCCACCAGCCGAGGACGGTCTCCGCGTCGAACGTTGTGGGAATTGCCGATGCGTCGAGTCCGTACCCGGCGACGAGCATGTCGATGGGGGCGGCGAGTACGGGGCATGCGAGGATCGCTAGGAAAAGGGATGATAGGAGCGCTGTGAGCATCTTGGTTTTCATGATAGTTCTCGATTCTTGGAGATGAGGTTTGAAAGCTGCGAGGCCGTGCTCGACACCAGTCGGACGGCCTCCGTGAGCTGTCGGGCCGTCTGCGCATCCACGCCATAGGCGTTTGCGGCATGGACGGCCTGGTTGAGGTTTCCGCCCTGTTTCTTCATCTGGTGGAGGATTTGCCGCAAGGTCGCCTCGTCGGCGACCTTGACGGGCTTCTGCCCGATGCGGAGGGCAGCTTCGCGCATGAACGTCGATGGGGCCATGTCAAAAGAGGAGGAGCGCGCCATGATGACGGCACGCTCCTCCTCGGTCATGCGGACGTTGATATGCGCGGTCTTGCTGTTGCCGCGCATGGCCTAGCCCTCCTGGTCATAGAAGGTGGCATGGGGCGCGTCGAAGGTGAGCTTGGCGCTCCCAAGCGTGCCATAGCGTGCCTTAAGGACGCGAACGAGCAGGGGACGAACATCTAGCTCTGAGTTGTACCTCCGCTCCTTCTTGTCCCTGCCGTCGACCTGCAGGAAGAGAGCGTTGTCGGAGCCGTAGTCGATACCCTGCGAGCCAGCGAAGACGTTGAGCTCGGTGTTCGCATCGTTGTACTTATCGCGCGCGACGCTGCTTATCAGGAAAACGGGGACGTCATACGTCCGGGCGATGTTGCCCAGGGCTTGGACGCAAGCGGTGATGACAACGCGTTCTTCCGCGCGAACATTGAAATTGGTTGCTGCAATGAGTTGAAGGTAATCCACAAAAACGGCAGGGCGCTGCCCACGTTCGTGAATGCAATCACCGATGCAACGCCCGAGATCTTCCATGGACGTTTGGCTGTCCATGATGCACGAGTTAGGTGCTACGGTCTCGGCGTAGATGGCGCAGGCGTGCTCAAATGCCTCCCTCTTCTCGGGAATGGTCCCGGTCGTCTCGGAAAGGCTGAAGTCTCCGTTGCCGAGGCGCGTGATGCCCTTCTGGGCGATGCGATACGCGGGGAGTTCCGCGGAATAGAAGACGGTGGGCACGCCTTGGGATGCGAGGTCGTCGGAGATGGTCTTGAGGAGCGTCGTCTTGCCGGCAGCGGGTGCCGCTCCGACTATGGTCAGGATTCCGGGTACGACGCCTCCGATGAGCTTGTCGAGAGAGGGGAGGCTGCGTATATGAGCCATGGGCTTACGCCCGTTCATTTCCTCGATATAGGTCTTGAGCTGATCGGCTTCGACGTTGAATGAGCTATTGGCTACAGGCTGCACGGATCCGACACCTCCAACTCGTGAAGGTACTCAAAAAAGCTGGACTCGATGACGAAGAGGCGGCTATGAAGCTTGAGGCAGCGACCGCTCTCTTTCATGAGCGATGCGGCGGCAACCTCCCCAAGCCCGGTCAGCTCACGAATCTCGGTGACGCCGAGCAGACGCTCGCGTCCCAGAACGACGCGAGGAGGAGCGGGTACGATACCCGCTTTGGGAACAGCGGAATCTATCATGGTAGAATCTCCTTTGGTCTGCTCACTCCTCCCCACCTCAGTTTGGCGACTAGAGGGGAGGGGTGGGCGGCTTTTTGTTTCTATGGCCTTCTTCGGGCACCTCCATTCCGGCATTCGCTTATCTGTGCAATTCGATGATACTGCTTCTGGCAATCGAGGCGCTGAAGATTCAGAAAAAGTTCCGAAAAGTTTCGGATAAGCGCTTTTACCTCGAAAAACAGGGTTATACTTGCAATGAAAATCGATTGGAGGATGAAATGGAACGTTCCAGGAAACCGAAAAAACGAAAGTTTGGGACGACCGTCCTTGAACAGACCGATGACAACATCAGCATGTTCAAGGAACAACATCCGCAAGAGTTTAAGACTCCGGGGGAAGTGGTCGACCTTCTCGCGAGTCTCTGTCTCCGCGTCAACAAGGGTGCGGCTGCAGAGCTGAGTGCTTTTTGTGCGCAACGGGTCAAGTCTATTCAGGATGAGCTTAGTGGATATGGCGATGCTGAGTCCCTGTCGCTCGCTGCCGACGATTTAAACGACAAGCTCTCTTATTACAAGGCTCTTCGTAACCATATGCTGCGATTTGTTCCGCAAGACAGCCTTGTTGATAAGGGGCCGTCAATGAAACGCGTGGACCTGCGAGGTGGCTCGTATCTCGTTGTCCCCGACGATTGGCCTGTGGTCAATGAGCCAAACGCCTCATCATGCGACTATGCTTTCGTCCTTGAAGTGCGGAACGCAAGCGATGCAATTCCGCACTATGTTTATCTTTCCTCAAGGGAAGCCTGTCCTACGGATGAGGTGCTTAACGCAATAGCTGATAAATGGCCGGGGATTCGTGATGTCCAGAGTTCTCAGGTCGAGCCGATCTATGACAAGGACGGCGCGATTCTGAATGCCGACGAATGGACGAAGGCACCTATAATCGGCGTCTTCCCCATTCGCGACGCCTCATCGTTTTCCTGGGAGGATAAAGCTCCATATGGAGCGATGGTCTATCGCCATTAGTCCATCTATGTTCAAAGCAAGGGAAGGGCCGGGTATATCTCGGCCCTTCCTTTATGAATTGCTCTCTTGGGAAATGAGCTCGCCGAAGGCATCTGCTGCCTTACGATCGTTTGCCTCGATGGCGTGGGAGTAGATGGAGAGCGTCGTACTTGGAGATGCGTGTCCAAGTCTTGCCTGGACAGTCTTCACGTCCGCGCCTTCTCCGATTAGGAGCGTCGCTTGTGTGTGCCGCAGGGCGTGGGGGACGAGCCCACTGTATCCCGTGCCCCTCACGTGTTCTTTGCCGTTTCGCTGGAATCTTCTGGTGATATTGTTGTAGCTCCCAAAGCCGTTATCGACGCAGAAGTCGCGGAACCATCGGTCGAAGTTGTGGCCGTCTACGTTGACGACTGTGGCGTATATGTCATCCTCGATCGTGACGACCTTTATGCCGTTAACGATAGGCGTCTTGTCGTCCTGATCGAGAGTGTATCGGTTGAGCTGCGCCCGCTGTTCCAGCTTCCATTTGCTGAGATAGCAGGCCAGGGAGTCGTTGATTGCTATGGTGCGTCGGCTCATCTTCGATTTTGGCGGTCGGAGAGTCTTGTCATTGGTGAACTGCTTCGACACGCTCAACGTGCGCTGCCCAAGATCGATGTCGCCCCAAGTCAAGCCGAGCATTTCGCCGCGTCGGAGACCACATTGGAGCAAGAGCATGGTGCCCGTTGCCTTGGCCGACAGTGGTTCATCCATGAGGCAAGACAGAAATCGTGAAGCCTCGTCTGCCGTAAGCGGAGTTCTTTCCCTGTAAGTTGGTTTGGGAAGCTTGATTGGCGTGCATGGGTTACGAAGGATGAGCTCGTTGTCTACGGCGTCTTGGAGAATCTGTCGCAGTTTGACATGTGTCCCGTGTAGCTCGGCTTCGGACATTCCCTTTTTGCGGGCGTTTGCGTAGATGTGCCGTATATCGTCAGGGTGGAGGTCAGTAAGTCGAATATGGCCGAACATTTCTTGAATGTGGCTAATATAGTTGCCCTCACGGGCATAGGCGAGCGGTGACTTGAAGCCCTCTTCCCTTAGGCTGTGGAAGTTCTCGGCGTACTTTGCGACGGTGAGGTTTCCGTTGTCACGGACGACACCGGAGTTCAACTCCTCCTTGTATTCTTCCAAGGCTTTGCGGAGCATTGCCTGTTGTGTGCGTCTACTCACACCTTCGCAGTGCAGTGTTCTCTTGGATGAGTAGGCGTATTTGCCAGTCTTGGGGTCCTTGCCGAGGTTGAAGCGGTATTGGAACACCCCTTCTTTAACTTGATATACACTGCCGTTTCCGACGACTCGTGGTTTGGTGCTCATGGTGGGATTCCTTGGGATTAGGCTAGGGGCAAGCCTTTAAAGGCTTGCCCCTAGCCTAATCCCAAAAATCTACCCAAGCAAGAGTATCTGGGTAGAATTAGGGTAGAAAGTTTTTGAAGCCTATATCTCGCGATTCTTGAAATATGCCGTTTTACATGCGGTTATATGAAGTTGTATAAAATTATAAAACACCAGCTCAAATAGAAATACAAGACCTCCTAAAGCGGGTGTCGACGGTTCGAATCCGCCCGGGGGCACCAGAAGATTATGACGGCGTCGCGAGAGCGGCGCCGTTTCTGGTTTGTGGGGACCGCCGGCAGGATTCGAGCCGTCGACACCCGCGTCACCAATTTCCCCGCGGGGGGGTCGAATCCGCCCGGAGCACCAGAGATTTGTCGAGCCCGGTACCGCTACGGTGCCGGGCTCTTCTGGTTCAATGCCATGTCAAAAACGAAGCGCCCGCTTGCTGGGGGAGCAAGCGGGCGCCTGTGAGCGAATATGTTTGCGGCGAAAGCCGCGATAAGCGGTGGGGTGGCGACTAGTTGGTCGTACCGGAATCGTCGCCCGTGCTCGTGCCCGAGCCCGAGCCCGAACCAGAAAGTGCGACCGTCAGCGTGATCGTGCTGTCGGTGGACTGCTTGCCGGTGGGGGAGACGCCCGTAACGGTGGCATCCTCGTTACCGCTCACGGGATTGCCGTTCTGGTCACAGAAGCCGATGTTATAGAAACCGGCGTTGTTGAGCGCGGTAACGGCGGCGGAAATGCTCTTGCCGTACAGGTTGCCCGGGACGGTGGCCTTGCCGGACTTCTTGGCAATGACGACGGTAATCGTGGCGCCGGGCTTCTGCTTGCCGCTGGGGTTCCAGCTGATCACGGTGCCCTCGGTAACCGAGTCGTTCTCCTGGTAGCTCACGTCGACGCCAAAGCCTGCCATATCGAGGGCGTTGCGCGCCTGGGCCTCGGTCATGTCGGTCAGGTCGGGGACGGACGTGGTATCCGGGCCGCTCGAGACCTTGTACGAGATGGTCGTGCCCTTCGCGACTTCCTTACCGGCTTCGGTGCCCTGCTCAAAGACCTGGCCCTCATCGGCCTCGTTGGCCTCCTCGGAGGCGTTGCCCTTCAGGCCAACGCTTGCCAGCGCGGCCTCGGCCTGGTCCTTGGTCAGGCCGAAAAGCTGGGGAACCTCAACCTTCTCGGAGGGCTTGGGACCCTTGGAGATTACCAGGTTCACCTTGGTGCCCTTGGCCTTCTTGGTGTTGCCGTTGGGCGTCTGCTCGGCGACCTTGCCCTCGTCGACATCGTCGTTGTAGCTTTGGTCGATGGTGCCGACCTCGAGGCCGGCTTCCTTGATCAGCTCGACGGCAGTCTGCTGGTCCTTGCCCAGCACATCGGGCACGGTGACCTGCTCGCCGCCAAAGAGTCCTGTGGCAAAGGCCACCACGATGCCGATGACGGCAACGGCTGCCACCACGGCGGCGATGATCTTGTTCTTGTTGGAATTGGGCTCTTCGACCTCGTACGAGCCGGTGGAGCCCGAAACCGAGCTACGGGCGGTATTCTGGCCGCTCACGCCCGAGACGGGACGCACCATGGCGCGCGTCTGATCGGAAAGCTCGCGAGTCTTGGTGGCGCCCAGCTCACCGGGGGCACCGATGATGCGCGTGGGCTCCGAGACGTTGACGGCACGGCCCGACAGGTAGCTGTTGAGCACCTGACGCAGCTCGTCGGCGGTCTGGAAGCGGTTTGCCGGATCCTTCTCCATGCACTTGAGGATGATGCGCTCAAGGTCGGCGTCGACACCGGAGTTGATCTGGCTCGGCGGAATAGGCAGCTCGTTGACCTGCTTGAGTGCGACTGAGATAGCGTCGTCACCGTCAAAGGGAACGCGGCCGGTGGCGCACTCGTACATCACGACGCCCAGCGAGTAGATATCCGAGGTGGGGCCGAGGTCCTGACCACGGGTCTGCTCGGGGCTGACGTAGTGGGCGGTTCCCAGCACGTTGTTGTCTTGCGTGAGGTGGCTGTTCTTGGCGCGCGCGATGCCAAAGTCCATCACCTTGATGTTGCCGTCGGGCAGCACCATGATGTTCTGCGGCTTAATGTCGCGGTGGATGATCTCGTGCTTGTGGGCGACCGAAAGCGCGGAGCTAATCTGCGAGCCGATCTGGGCGACCTTCTTGGGGTCGAGGGCGCCGTGGCTCTTGATGCCGCTCTTAAGGTCGGTGCCGCGCAGGTACTCCATGACGATGTAATAGGTGTCGCCGTCCTTGCCCCAATCGTAGACGCCCACGATATAGGGGGAGGAGAGACCGGCTGCTGCCTGGGCCTCCTGCTTAAAGCGTGCGGCGAAGGTCGCGTCGCCAGCATACTGCGGCAGCATGATCTTGACGGCTACCGTGCGGTCGAGAACCTGGTCCTGTGCACGGTAGACGGTCGCCATGCCGCCTGTTCCCACCTTATCCTTGAGGAGGTATCTTCCCCCGAGGACCCTCTGTTCCATTCCTGCTCCTAACATAACTATTCGCTCAACGATGTGTGTAGTACCTATGATGTGGCCGCTGGGGCCGTGTGGCGCGTTGCCGCTAACTCTTCGGCCGCGGCGCGCCTCGGGTGTCCGATTCGATCATGGGCATCACGCTCCCTGTGCGGCAAGCGCCGCGGTCAGGACGATGCCGGCGATCTTGGCGGCCTTGACGTCATGCTTGTCGTAATCCTCTAAGGCCACCGAGATGGCGACCGTGGGTGAATCGTAAGGTGCAAAGCCAACGAACATCGAGTTGACGTTGGTGCCGCCAGTCTCGGCCGAGCCGGTCTTGCCGGCGACCTTGACGCCTGGGATCTGGGCATCGGTGCCGGTGCCGGACTGGACGACGGCAAGCATGGCCTGCTTGACCTGGTCGGCCGTGGCGGAGCTGACGGCCTGACCCAGCGAGCGGGACTGCGTGGTCTTGACTACGGTTCCGTCCGGGGCGAGTACCTGGGCTACAAAGTACGGGTCCATGACCACGCCGCTGTTAGCGATGGCGGCGGCAATCACGGCGTTTTGCATGACGGTGGTCTGCGGGCCGGGCGTGTGGTCCATGCCGACAGGCTGGCCGGCGCCGGCCCAGGCGGTCTCCCACTCGGTCATGAGCGACGGGTCGGCCATGATGGAGGCCGCGGAGGTCAGGTCCTGGCCGAGCTTTTGGCCGTAGCCAAAGGCGTTGGCAAACTGCACGAGCGTGTTTGCGCCAACTTCGTTTGCCACCTGGCCAAAGACGACGTTGGAGGACACGGCAAAGGCCTGCTGCAGGCTGATGGTGCCGTAGCTCTCGTTGGCATAGTTGGTGACCGGTGCGTTGCCGATGTCCATGGAGCCGGGCGCTTGGTAGGTGCTGGTAAGGCTGGCGGTACCGGTCTCGAGTGCCGCGGAAAGCGTAACGACCTTAAACGTTGAGCCCGGCGTGTACAGCGCGTCCATGGCGCGATTGTACATGGAGCCGTCCTCGCCGCCGCCCGTCTGCAGCAGGGCATCGATGTTGGTGTTGTCGTAGGTGGGCGAGCTGGCACATGCGAGCACCGCGCCGGTACGCGGGTCGATGACCACTACAGCGCCCTTAAAGCCCTTGAGCGCCTGCTCGGCAGCCGTCTGGATGCGCGAGTCGATGGTGAGCTTGGCGGTGTTGCCCGGCTGGGTCTGGCCCGCGAGCGACGCGATGGCGTTGTTCCAGCTGGAGTAATCCTTAGAGCCGGTGAGCGTGTCGTTCATGACGCTCTCGATGGCGGTGGTGCCATACTGCTGGCTCACATAGCCAACCACGTGCGCTGCCAGGTTACCGTTGGGGTAGGAGCGTACGTAGGTGCCGTCCTCCTGCTGCAGCGACTCGGCCAGCGTCACGCCGTCGGACGTGATGATGGAACCGCGCTGGATGTACTTGGAGCGGGCGATGGTGTGGTTGTTGGTCGGCATGTCCTGATAGTCCTTGGCCTTAATGACCTGGACATAGGTGAGGTTGCCGATAAGGATGGCGAACAGCGCCGTAAAGGCGAGCACCGCACGGGTTAGACGGTTGGCGAGCGCAACGCGGCCGAGCACACCGGATTCAGGCGTGTCGAGCAGGCGACGGCGCATGCGTGAGCCGACGGAATGGCTGCCGCTGCCGTAGGAAGACGAGGTGGCAAAGCGCGTGCCCGTCGGGGCGGCGGCAGATGCGACCTGATCATCGGTGATGGCGGCCATGGTGCCGGTGCCGGTAAGCTCGGCCTCGCGTCCGGTCGCCTCGTCACCGGCGCGCAGCAGGAGCGCGACGATGATAAAGCTCGCCAGCAGAGAGGAGCCGCCCTGGCTCATAAAGGGCAGGGTGACGCCGGTCAGCGGGATCAGGCGGGTTACGCCGCCAACGATCAAGAAGGCCTGGAAGCTGATGGCGGCCGTAAGGCCTGTGGCACTAAAGGCGGCGAGGTCGGATTTAGCGCGGGCAGCCGTGGTGAGGCCGCGAACGGCAAAGAGCATAAACAGGATGAGCACGGCGCCGCCGCCCAAAAGGCCCATCTCCTCGCCGATAGCCGAGAAGATAAAGTCGGACTCGACGACAGGGATGTTGTTGGCCATGCCGTTGCCGATGCCAACACCGACCAGACCGCCATCGGCAAGCGAGAAGAGCGACTGGACGATCTGGTAGCCCTGGCCCTGGGCGTCCTTAAACGGATCGAGCCAAACCTGGAAACGCACCTGAACGTGAGACAGGAACTTGTAGGCGCCCACGGCTCCAACAGCTAAGAGCGCAAGGCCGATAACGACATACGAAAAGCGCCCCGTGGCAACGTAGAGCATCAGCAAGAAGATGGTGTAGAACAGCACGGCCGAACCCAGGTCGCGTTCGAAGACGACGACGAGCAGGCACACACCCCACACGGCAAACAGCGGCAGCAGCAGTCGCAGGCGAGGGATCTTAAAGCCCAGAATCTTGCGGTTGGAGATGGAGAGCAGCTCGCGGTTCTCGGCCAGGTAGCCGGCCAGGAACAGGACGATAAAGACCTTGGCGAACTCGCCGGGCTGGATGGTAAAGCCCGCGATGCGAATCCACAGCTTGGAACCCGAGATCGTGGTGCCGATAAAGATAGGCAGCATCAGCAGAATGATGCCGATGATGCCAAAGGTGTACTTGTAGCGCATGACCACGTCGAGGTTTTTGACTAGTGCAAGCGTTCCCACCATGAGCGCCACCGAGACAAACAGGATGATGAGCTGTGAGATGGCGAGAGCGGGGGCGAGACGCGTCACGAACGTGATGCCGATGCCCGAAAGTATAAATACGATGGGCAGGATGGCGGGGTCGGCACCGGGCGCCAAGATGCGCACGGCGATGTGGGCCGCGGCAAAGGCGGCAAAGAGGCCGATCGGTACGGCGAGCGTCTCAAAGGAGATGGCAGCGCCCGCGGTGAGGACGTACATCGCATAGAGCAGGATGACGGGGAACGCCGAGGCGATGAGCAAGAGCAGCTCGGTGTTGCGGCGACTCATAAGCGGCACTCCCTTTCTAATTCTTATCGGAGGCTTCGGCCTCGGCGGACTGTTCGGCGGTTTTCTCGGAATCTGATTCGGAGGTCGATCCCTGATTGGTGTTGTCGCGAATCGTTTGCGCGTCGATCACCTGGCGGGTCTGCTCCTCGTCGATCTGGTGGCGGTACTTGGATATCGTGTCCTGCGCATCGTCGACACTTGTTTGCGGAATACCCGCCTTGAGGCGGTTTTGCGTGTCTTCGGGCAGGTCGGATAGCTTGATGCTGGTTTCGCTTTCGAGCCAGTGGAGCTTGAGTCCGAGTGGCTTGCCGGGCAGGCCGCGCCAGACGGCGACATTGCCCTGGTAGGTACCCAGGTAGTACGAGCCGGTGACACCCGTGTAGGCCCAGATGCCAGCTGCCAGCACAAAGACGAGGGCCAGGATGGCGGCGATAGTAACGTTGCGGCGACGCACGCGTTGCGCCTCGCGCATGACGCCATCGTCAACCAGGTCAACGACTACTACGGTCACGTTGTCGTGGCCGCCGGCGGCAAGCGCCGCGTCCACTAGGTTGTCGACGCAGATTTGCGCGGTTGAGGACTGCGTGGCGATGTTCTCGATATCGCTATCGGGAATCATGCTCGAAAGGCCGTCGGAGCACAGGATCAGACGGTCGCCTTCCTCGATATGCAGAGTGAAGTGGTCGGCATACATAGCGGGGTCCGAGCCCAGCGCGCGGGTGATGACCGAACGGTTGGGGTGGACGCGAGCCTCGTCTGCCGTGATCTCGCCGGCGTCCACGAGCTCCTCCACGTAGGAGTGGTCGCGGGTCACGCGGATGAGCGTGCCCTCGTGGAGCAGGTAGGCGCGAGAGTCACCCACGTGGGCGATGGCGAGCGTGTCGTTTTCGATATAGGCGCAAGTGGCTGTGCAGCCCATGCCGGGCTTGCCCAGGCCATTCAAGGCAGCCTCGATTACGGCGGCGTTGGCGGCCTCGACGGCTGCCGCCAGGCGTGCGGCGTCGGCAGACTGAGGAGCTGTCTTGGCAATGGTCTCGACAGCGATAGAGGAGGCTACCTCGCCGGCGGCGTGACCGCCCATGCCGTCGCATACGCAAAAGAGCGGCGACTGCACCAGGTAGGAATCCTCATTGTGCGGGCGCACGCAGCCAACGTCGGAGCGGGCGCCCCACATGAGTTGCGTGGTGGTGCCGGCATCATAGGTCGAGTCGGTCTCGATGCGCTCCTCGGTCAGGGGCTCAAAGCTCATGGTCGAGCCGGGGTCTTTGAGCTTGGCCTCAACGGCGGCAACGTCGATCTCTGCTGTGTCACCGGGAGAGACGGTGTTTGTCTCGGCGTTTGATTCGGAATCTCCGGTGTCCGGGGAGTCGGGCTCCTCGGAAACGCGGGCGGTCGACTCGTCGTCTTGCGGGCTGACGTCTATAGGCTCGGGCGCCGGCGTAGACGCGGGCGCAACCTCGGACGCCGGGGCCATGGGAAACGCCGGCGCGGCGGGCTCGGGTGCCGCAAACACCGCAGCGCTCTCGTTGATTGCCGCGGCGACGGGCTCTGCAAAGTGAGCCGGCGCCGGGGTTGCTTCGGGCGCTGTGGGCTGTTCCGCAGCATGTGCGCCGATGGGCGCTGCTGCGGCATCCTCTTCGCCCTCGTTATCGGCGAGATCCGAAATATCATGCGTTACATGCGAAAGAGGCAGGGAGAACACGGTGTCCTCGGGCTCCACGGGTGTGGAGTCCGCCGGAGCGGCGTGGGCCGGTGCAGCTACGGCGGCAGCCGGTGCCTCGGTCATAGTTGCGGACTTGTTCTCCTCGTCGATCATCGACGGTTCACCTTCATGACCACGTCGCCAATCTGGACTTCGTCGCCCTCACGCAGCGTCGCGGGCTCCACGAGCTGGCGGCCGTTGACGAGCGTGCCGTTAAGCGAGTTGAGGTCCTCGATGATGAGCGCCGGGCCCTGCAGCGAAAAGCGCGCATGCGAGGCCGAGACGAACGGTTCGTTGATGCAGATGTCCGAAGATGGCGAGCGACCGACGATGACGGGGCCGAGCATGTCTACGTGGATGCCGCGGATACCGCGCGGACCCTTGTCCACATCAATCGTCCAGATAGCCGAGTCGCGGCGCTGCCCGCGCACAAGTCCCACGCCGGTCTTCATGACGGCGAACAGGAAGATATAGAGCAGGGCGACCAGGACGATGCGGCCTGCAAAAAGGACGATATCGATGTTCATAAGCGACTATCCCCTAAATTCAAAGGTGCTCAGGCCAAACGTCAGCAGATCGCCGTTGCGCAGCGGGCAGCGCGTAATGCGGCGGTTGTTGACGAGCGTGCCGTTGGTGGAATTGAGGTCCTCGATCGACCAATCCGAGCCCGTAAAGGTGAGCTGGGCGTGGCGGCGCGACACGTTGGGGTCGCGCAGGGCAATGTCGGAAACTGAGCGCTCGCGACCGATGGTCACCTGTGCGGAGGTGATGCTATGGCTCTCGCCGCTCACGACGTCGACGAGCTGGGCGAGCGGGCGCTGCGGGGCGCGAGTGCTCGCCATGTTGGAGGCGATGCCGGCTGCGGCGCCTAGGCCCACGGCGGCACCGGTCGCGGCGGCTCCGCCCATGCCGGCAAGCGCGTCGCGCGAGACGGTCTGAGGCACCGGGATGGGTGCGGCGGCGGGGTCGGGGACGCTAGGCGCGAAGGGGTCTGCCACGGCAAGCGGGTCGGGAGCGGCGGCGCGAGGCGTCGGTTGTTGCTGGGGCATGGCGGCGGGGCGCTGCTGCTGCGGGGCAGCAAACTGCTGCTGGCCGGCGCGCGGGGCGCTGGCGGCACGGCTTGCCGCGGAGTTGTTCTGGCCCAGGCCGTTCTGATAGGCGCGCTCTTCTTCGTACAGGCGGCCGAGCGTGGGGGCATCGACGTTCTCGGCAAAGACCGAGAACTTGCCGGCGCGCAGCTGCGGATCGATCATAAAGCGCACGAGGGGCTCGCCGACAAAGACATAGCGGCGCTTTTCGGCCTGCGCCTTCACAAACTCGCGGACCTCGCGCGAAAGCTCGGGGTAGAACGGGGCGAGCATGGGATCGTCGTCGGCGGCGATCAGGATGGTATAGAGTGCCGGCGCCGTGTTGACGCCGTTGATCACCAGAGTCTGATCCTCCATGTCGCGAGCGGCCTGCTTGGCAAGCTTCTTAAAGGAGAACGGGGCACGGGTGGCACCGAAGATGCCGGCCACGTGGTCCTCGAAGATGTTCAGGAAGTTCACGAAAGATCACTCTCCGTATAAGTTCTTTGGTATCCGAGCAAATATAGGCATATCCCAACGATTATAGAGGATAGGGTTCCCGCAACCGCCGCCTTGGCGACGACCGCGGCTGCAAGGCTGGCAATTTCCATATGGTGTGCAAGACAGGACGCCGCTGCGCAGCCGATGCCGGTGACAGCGATGGCGGCGATTGCGGCAAGGTTTGAGCCCTGATCGGCACGCTTGGCATGGGCATTGAGCAGCGCAGATGACGCCGCGGCAGTTGCCGCTACCAGCACAAAGGCAGCCCAAAGGAGCGGGTCTCCCAGCGCTGCGGCAACGTTACCGAGCCCCAGCACGCCTCCGGCTGAAAGCGCGACCGTGGCCAGACGGGCAAAAAGCGCGCCCATGCCCGTTGCCGCGGCGGCGCTTGCCGGGCCGAGCCAAAATGACGCGACGCCGGCGGCGACCCCAGCTGCCAGGAAGGTATTGCCGGTCAGACAGCCAAGCGCGAGTGCACAGGTGAGCGTGGCGCTCGCGGCAGTCTCGGTGCGACCCCAAGCGATCCACCAACCGGACATGGCGGCGGCAAAGATCACCGCGACGGGCAGCATCGACAGGATGCCCTGTGCCTGCATGGTGGCGTTGGCCATGAGCACCAAAAAGCCCACAGCCGAGATGGCCGAGCCAATCTGGGGGGCCAGGCCAGCCGCCGCTCCGATCGCGATGGCCGCAATGACCAGGCCGGGAAGCGCCGCGACCCCGGCCGTTTGCATCAGCAAAAAGCTAAAGGTGCCGCACGTTAGCGCCGAGATAGTGCGCATGGTGTAGTCGCGCGCATGGCTCCAGCGCGTGCCCGCCCAGCCAAGTGCGGGGTCGACCTCGATGGCGTCGTCCTCGTAGTGCGACGGCTCGATATCGTCGAGCTCCTGCTCGTCATCCGAAAGTTCGCCAACCATTTGCTCTAGGCTGCGACGGCCCTCGCGCACGCTGCCCAGACCGGCAAGGAGCTGGTCGCAAAATGCCTCGATGCTGCTGGGGCGGTCCTGCGGCATGGGGGAGAGCGCGCTCATGAGCGCGGCCTCGGCTCCCGGGGGAAAGTGTGGTATCAGCTCGCTGGGATAGGTGGCGCCGCCGATGATGCGGTCGAGCGAGTCGGCGGGCGTGGCCGCCATAAAGGGGGCGCTGCCGCACAGGCCCTCATAGATTACACAGGCGAGGGCAAAGACATCGGCGCGCTCATCGACCGTGCCGGTCTCGATATCGAGCTGCTCGGGCGGCATGTAGCCGATGGTGCCGCCGCGCGAGCCGCCAAAGCCACCGGCGGACGACAGTCGCGCCATGCCAAAGTCGGTGAGCTTTACATTGCCCGAGTGGTCGATGAGCACGTTGGCGGGCTTAATGTCCAGGTGGAGTACGCCATTACTATGGGCGAAGGTGAGCGCCTGGCCTAGGGCATCGGCAATGGCCGCGGCCTCGTCAAAGGTAAGTGAGTGACCGTCCACGCGGTGCAAAAACTCGGCCAGCGACATGCCATCGACATATTCCATAACCAGGTAGGCATAGGCTGTGTCGTGCGTAAAGTCGATGACCTGCACGATGTTGGGATGTTGAAGCATGGCGGCAGTGTGCGCCTCGCGCAGGACATCCATGATGTCGCTGGCGGGCATGCCGACACCGTTAATAAGGGGGATGCGCTTAATGGCGACGCGGCGGCGCAGGTGCGTGTCGCGGCAGATCTCGATGGAGCCAAAACCGCCGGTCGCAAGTGTCTCGAGCGGCTGGTACCGCTTGAGCAGCTCGCGAGAGCTGGTGCCCTCCAAAGGAACGTCCGGCGAGAACCGGGCGGTATGTTGCGAGAAAAGCGGCATGGCCAACCCTCGTGCGTTTAAACTTCGTTTGCGAGCGGCGGGCGC
>CABVDJ010000041.1 GCA_902497025.1 uncultured Collinsella sp.
GCCGCCACAGCCCGCGAGTGCGAGCGACAGCGCACCCGCGGCAAGCGCCGAGGCAAACCCCCGGCGCGACATCTCAAAATCAAACGCGCGCATCGCTAGCACGTCCCCTCGTTAGGCATCGTCCATGCGTGATGGTCGGTATGCAGCAGCTCCTCAGCCAGCGGCGAGAGCGGCTCGCCCAAGAACTCGCGGTAGCACGCCTGGACATCGGGATTCTCGTGCGAGAAACGAATGTCCGCAGCGGCATCCAGGCCCCAGAGCACCTGGCCACGCTCGGCTGCCAGCTCGCAGCCGTCGTGGATGGGCTGACCGCCGCCACCGACGCAGCCGCCCGGGCACGCCATAACCTCAACGAAGTCATAGCTCACGCGGCCGTCGCGAATCGCGTCGAGCAGACGGGCAGCGTTGCCCAGCCCGTGTGCCACGGCGACGCGCACCTTAGTGCCATCGATATCGGCGACGGCCTCCTTCCAGCCGTCCAGGCCGCGCACATCGGTAAAGAAGTCGGCGTCGGGGTTCTTGCCCGTCACCAGGTAATAGGCCGAGCGCACGGCGGCCTCCATCACGCCGCCCGTGGCGCCAAAGATCACACCCGCACCCGTGCCAAAGCCCAGCGGCGTATCGAGCGGCTCCTCAACTAGCGTATCCACGCTCACGTGGCTCGCGCGGACCATGCGCACCATCTCGCGCACCGTCAGCGCAACGTCCACATCGGGCGTGCCGCCCTCGCCCACCATGCTCGGCAGCGCGCACTCGGCCTTCTTGGCCGTGCACGGCATCACGGACACCACAAACAGGCGCTCGGGCTCCACGCCCAGCACCTTGGCGTAGTAGGTCTTGGCGATGGCGCCGAACATCTGCTGCGGCGACTTGGACGTGGACAGGCTGTCGACAAACTCGGGGTAACGCGCCTTCACAAAGCGTACCCAGCCCGGGCAGCAGCTCGTGAACATGGGCCAGCTGCGGCTGTCGCCCTCGCCCTTGGCGGCCTTACCCAGGCGCTCGAGCAGCTCGGAGCCCTCCTCCATAATGGTGAGATCGGCCGAGAAATCGGTGTCGAACACGTACTCAAAGCCCACGCGGCGCAGCGCACAGGCCAGGCGCTCGACGGTGGCCTCATCGCGCGGAATGCCGAGCTCCTCGCCCCAGGCGCTACGCACGGCCGGCGCAATCTGCACCAGCACGATCTTGTCGGGATCGGCGATGGCGTCAAACACGGTCTCGGTGTCGTCGCGCTCGCGCAGCGCGCCCGTCGGGCAATGCGTGATGCACTGGCCGCACGCGACGCAATCGGTCTTGCCGATCGGCACGCGCCCGCGGGTGCCCACGGCGGTATGCGTGGCGCGGTTGGTCAGGTCCCAAATCCCTAGGCCCTGTACGCTCTCGCACACCTTGATGCAGCGCATGCATTTAATGCACTTGTCGTTTTCGCGGATGATGGGGAAATCGAAATCCCAGCCCTCGCCCGCCAAATGCCTTTGATACGGCAGATAGAAAATGCCCAGGTCGTTGGCAATGGTCTGCAGGTTGCAGTTACCGCTGCGCACACAGCTCGTGCAGCGTGAATCGTGCTGCGAAAGCAGCAGCTGCACGTTGGTGCGGCGCGCCTCGCGGGCCTTGGGGCTGTTGGTGTGGACCACCATGCCATCGAGCACGTAGTTGTTGCAGGCGGCAACCAGCTGGTCGCAGCCCTCAACCTCGACCACGCACACGCGGCAGCCGCCGATCTCGTTCAGATCGCGCAGGTAGCACAGGGTGGGAATCTGGATGCCGACGGACTTGGCCGCGTCCAGGATCGTGGTGTGCTCGGGCACCACGACCTCGCAATTATCGATAGTGAGCTTGACCATATTGAGTGCTCCGCTTTCGGTGTTATCGCTGACAGTGGGGTTGTTGAGCTCTACCATTCCAGGTTCCTCCCTCCGCGGAACGCGCCAAAACCAAAGTGGTCGCAACGCAGGCAGCGGCTTGCCTCCTGGCGCGCCTCCTCCTCGGTAAGGCCCTGCTCGACCAGATTCCAATCGTGAATACGCTCGCCGGCCTCGCGCTCACCCAGCTCGCAGCGGCCGCACTCGTGCTTGCCCTTAAACTGAACGGTCGGCAGCTCCACGTCGAGCTTGATCTTGTGGTCGAAGCCCAGATAGCGGTCGATGTTTGCCGAAGCCACGCGGCCGGCGTTGATGGCACGGATGACGGTGGCGGGGCCGGTCTGGCAGTCGCCGCCGCTAAAGAGGCCATCGAAGTTGGGCACGGCACCGTCCGAGTCGGTGACCACGCAACCCCACTTGCAGGCGATGTCCATGTCCTCAAACGGCTTGGAATCGATGTCCTGGCCAATGGCGACAAACACGCGCTCGCAGGGGATGACGCGCTCGGGCGTAGCGGCGGCACGCGGAGCCGGACGACCGCGGCGGGGCTCGCCGATAATCTGCGGTTGCACGCGCAGGCCGCTCACGCGACCATCTTCGCCCGTCTCGATGGCGAGCGGCGCCGTGAGCTCCAGCACCTCACAGCCCTCGGCCTGGGCACCGGCAATCTCGGCGTCCTGGGCCGTCATATCGCAGATGCGACGGCGGTAGACGATGCTTACCTTTTCGGCACCGCAGCGCACGGCGGAGCGTGCCACGTCCATGGCAACGTTGCCGCCGCCGATGACGCACACGCGCTGGCCGCTCAGGTCGGGCAGCTCGTCATCGCCGATGGCGCGCAGCATCTTGACGGCCGATTCCACGCCGGGCGCCTCTTCACCCGGAAGGCCGAGCTTCTTGTCACTGTGGGCACCGATGGCCAGGTAGACGGCATCGAACTCGTCGCGCAGACGGGCGAGCTCCTCGCCGCTCACGGAGTGGTCGAGCTCCACGTCGATGCCGGCGCTCAAGATCCAGTCGATCTCGGCCTGCAGGCGCTCGCGCGGCAGACGATAGCTGGGGATGCCGTAGCGCAGCATGCCGCCCAAGTGGTGGCGCTGCTCAAAAATGGTCACCTTGTGGCCCATCACGGCCAGGTAGTAGGCACAGGAAAGGCCGGCCGGGCCGCCGCCGATCACGGCGACGCGCTTACCGGTGTTGTCCACTACATGTGGCTTGTGGTCGTTGAGGTCGCTATGCTCAACGGCAAAACGCTTGAGGGCGAGGATGTTCATGGGGTCGTCGACCATGCCACGGCGGCAATGCATCTCGCAGGGATGCTCGCACACCAGGCCACAGACGAGCGGTAGCGGGTTGTTCTTGCGGATGACCTTGACGGCGTCGGCATAACGGCCTGCCTCGACGAGCGAGATGTAACCAGGAATGTCGACGTGCGCCGGGCAGCCCGAGACACACGGGACGCGAGCCTCGCGGTCAAAGCCGCAGGAGTGCTCGCGGATGTGGTGCTCAAAATCGTCGCGGAAGCCGCGAATGGCCGTGAGTGCCATGGCGCCAGCTTCGTAGCCGATGGCGCAGTCGCTCGAAAGGTAGATGGTGCGGGCCGTGCGCTCAATCAAGTTGAGCGTGGACTCGTCGGCGCGGCCCTCGAGCACATCGGCGAGCAGGTCGCTCAGCGCGCTCAGGCCCACGCGGCAGGGCGTGCACTTGCCGCAGCTCTGGGTGGAGCACAGGTTGACGAGCGCCGCCGTAAACTCGACGGGGCACGGGGCGAGTGAACTCACCGCCAGACGACGTCCGAGTGCATCGTGCAGGTCGTCCATGACGGCCTGAGCGTGGCTGCGTTCCATTACGTGCAGTCGAGCCATAAGATCCCCTCTCACATGGCAGCCCGGAGGCGAGGCCGGGCGAAATTGCTACACGCACAACACTGACCTAAAAAGTTGTTAGGTCTCCACGCAGTTCGGCAGGCGGTATGAAATGTCACCATCAGCGGTGAAAATGAACATTATCGCAGATAAATGCCATATTTGATAAAACGCGTTACCAAACGACAATGCCCCGCCCACGCAATCACGTGGGCGGGGCATTGCTTCAGGCATGCGGCCAGCGACCCTGTTGCTTTTACTTAAGCTCGGGCCAGTAACCCTTGTTGGCCTCGATCATGTCGTCGAGAACCTCCTTGGCGACCTTCATCGACGGCACGGTCTTGTTGAGCGTAAAGGCCTTAAGCGCCTTCTCGTACGAACCCTCGATCGTAGCCTCGACAATGAGCTTCTCGGAGTTCAGCTGCTGCATCATGAGGCCCTGCTGGAACAGCGGAATGTTGTCGCGGCTGATGACCTCGGGGCCGTTCTTGCCAATGTAGGCAGGCAGCTCGACCATAGCGTCGTAGGGCATGTTGGGGATGGCGCCCTTGTTCTCGCAAATGACCAGGAAGCGCTGCTTGGTGTCGTTCTTCAGAGCGATAGCCAGATCGGCAATCCAGTCGCCGTGGCTGCCCGCATAGAACGTGCTCTCGTCGATCTCGCCCGTCTTCTCGTAATGGTCGATACCATCAAAGAGGTTCTTCTCACGCGTCTCCTCAACCTCGTTAGCACGGGTGCGCTCGGGGTTGGAGTGCTCGACGAACTCCTTCTGCTGCAGGTAGTAGTTCAGATACGTGTTGGGCAGGTACTCCGGGAAGCACTCCATGATCTCGTACTCGCCCTTCCAGACGTAGTACCAGCTGCCCTTGGTGTGGCGGTTCTGCTCGGGGTGCTCGTCGACGGCCTCCTCGGGCTTCTTTGCCATGAGCGAGCCCATGCCCTTGAGGTAAGAGTCGGGCAGCAGAATCTCATGCTCCTTGATGTACTCGCGCAGTTGCGGGAGCACCTCCTCGCCCTTGTGGCGGATCGAGGTGAACCAACCAAAGTGGTTGAGGCCAAAGTAATCGTACTCGACATCCTTCTTGTCGATATCGAGCGCGGCGCAAACCACGTCGATGATCGCGATCGGCATGTCGCAGATGTTGATGATACGAGCGTTGGGACGCAGCACGCGGCAGCCCTCGGAGACGATGGCGGCAGGGTTGGAGTAGTTGAGAATCCAGTAGTCCTTCTTGGCGTACTTCTCAACGTCATCGATCAGCTCGACCATGGGGAAGATGGTGCGCATGCCGTAGGCAAGGCCGCCGCAACCGCAAGTCTCCTGACCCACGCAGCCGTGACGCAGCGGAATCTTCTCGTCCTGCTCGCGCATGGCGTAGCCGCCCACGCGCATCTGGGCAAACACGAAGCTCGCGTCGGTAAAAGCCGTCTTTTTGTCGGTGGTCACCGTGAGCTTGATGTCCAGGCCGAGGTCCTCGTGCAAAATCCAGTCCACGAGCACGCCGATCTTGCGCTGGCGCTCCTCGTTGATGTCGTACAGACGAATCTCGTCAACGTCGAGCTCGTCCTTGCGCAGGGCGATGGACTTGACGATGCCGGGGGTAAAGGTGGATCCGCCACCACACAGAGTAATGATCATTGTTTACTGCTCCTTCTCAATTGCGTTTTCGACCTTGTCGCGCATCTCGGCGACCTTCATGCCAAAGATGATCTGGATATTATTGCCGTTGCGGTTGATGCCGCTGTTGGGCACGTGGTTGATGAGGTCCTCATTGATGAGGTCCGGGTTCTTAACGTTCACGCGGAGACGCGTAAAGCAGTTCTCGAGCTCCTCGATGTTGTCCTTGCCACCAAGACCTGCGACCAGGTCGGCAATACCTGCATCGACGCCCTCTGCGGGAGCCGCGGCAACAGCGCCCTGCTTCACCGCGACAGACGCGGCGGCCTCGCCCTCGGCAACGGACTCGGCAAGCTCGGACTCTTCCTCGCGACCAGGCGTGTGGAGGTTGAGCTTCTTGATAAGGAAGGTGAAGAGGAAGAAGTACAGAGCGGCGTTGACGACTCCAAGCACCAGCATAACCGGCCAGTTGGTCTTATCGACACCGAGGACCAGGTTGGAAACCACGATGTTGATGATGCCGCCTGCAGTCGAAGCGGGCACGGAGAGGACCTTGAGCAGGACCAGGAAGATGCCGGAAAGAACCGAGTGAACGACAAAGAGCACGGGAGCGGCAAAGACAAAGAGGAAGTCCATGGGCTCGGTCACGCAGGAGAGCACGGCGGTGATGATCAGCGGGATAATAACGGCCTTGGTCTTATCCTTGTTCCCCTTGTAAGCGGTGACGATAAAGGCGAGACCGATACCGATGTAGGGCCACAGGTTGTTGAAGGTGTAGCTGTTGAAATACGTACTATCGGAGAAGGGCTGACCCGTCATTGCCATCTCGGCAACACGGATGGGATAGGCGCCGGCAATAACCTGATCACCCAGCGTCAGGGTGCCACCCACATCGGAGAACTGGAACGGGGTGTAGATGAGGTGGTGCAGACCGGTGGGAACGAGCAGCTTGTTGAGCATGCCGTAGATAAACAGACCGATGTTGCCCGACTCCTTAATGATGCCGGCAACGGAGGAGATGGCACCCTGAACCGGAGGCCAAACGATGCAGAAGCCAGCGCCCATGATCCAGGAAATGATGATCATAATCAGGAACGGGAAGCGGACGCCCGAGAACATCGAAAGGGCAATGGGGAACTGCTTGTTCGAGTACTTGTTGAACACGGCACCGGTGATGCAACCGAGAATGATGCCGCCAAACACGCCAGTATCGAGTACCTGGATGCCCATAACGGTGGCCTGGCCGGTTCCGGTAAGACCGAGCATGCCGCTCGCATCGGCAAGAGAGCCGGTGGCGTTGAGCACGATGTTGTTAGCCTGCAGGAACAGGAAGAACGACATCAGGGCGATCAGCGAAGCATGACCCTTGTTCTTCTTTGCCATGGCGCCGGCGATGCCCACGCAGAACAGAATCGAGAGGTTGTTGATGATAAACATCAGCGACTGATAGACAACGGCGCCCACAAGCTGGAACGCACCGGAGCCCAGTACGGGGACCAAAGCGCAGATGGTCTTGTTGGTCAGAATAATGCCCACGATGAGCAGGATGCCGGCAACCGAGAGATACATCATCGGCTGGACGATCGACTTCGCGAACACCTCCAACGGCGCTTTGAAATTGAACTTCTTTTTTGCGGTCATAGCGGTACTCCCCTTCCTTTTCCGCAAATTAAGACAGATGTGCCCTAGACAAGACCGTGAGCCTTGCCTTATATCAATCGATGTGTGGGCACGTTATGCCTAGAGACCAGGTTCTCCAAGCAGGTTAACAATGTGATATGCGAGATAACTCTTTTCGGCATCGGTAACGACAACGTTATAGATAGACGACAAGTGAGCGGCTATGGCGTCCGCGCACGAGAATGCACACGGATACGCCGTTTCATCGATTCGGAACAGCGCGTCTCCGTTGATTTGCCCGGCCGTAGGATCGAGCGCTCGCTGTGCGAAAAACTGCAGGTGACGAACGAAACGTTCGTAAGGCAGCGAGGTGTCATCGAGGGTCGTAGCATAGCGCTCAGAAACAATCGCGAGCACGTCGCGAACAAGCTGGACCGAAACAATCAGACGATCGGAGCGTTGCGGCATGGTGGCGTTGACGATATGCAGCGTAATGAAACCCTGCTCTTCTTCGCTCATCTGGATGCCCATATACTCCTTGATAATCTGCAGCGCACGGCCCGCAAGCGCGTACTCCTTGCGATAGAACTGCTGGATCTCGAGTAGCAACGGATTCTCACAGGGGACGCCCTTGCGCTCGCGCTCCAAAGCAAGGCTGATATGGTCTGCGAGAGCAATGAGAATCTTATCGTTGATGTCGGCATTGAGCTCTCGACGAAGCATCTGAACGATTTCCTCGGAAATCACGAGGTTGACGGTGGGGATGGACTCCAAAAGATGTGCCAAGCGGTCAATCGTACGCGAGTCCTGAGAAGTTCCCTCCTGCAACGCGTAGGTCTTTTCGATCGACGCCTCGTCGATGGCATCGCCGGCATGACGGCCAAAGCAGAGGCCTCGACCGATGACGATGAGCTCGGAGCCATCGTCCGAAGTGACCATTGCGACGTTGTTGTTAAAAACTCGCTTGATAACCACGGTACCCACCACAAGAATTTACTCGGAAAGCCAGACGACAGGCTCTTTAACAGCAACAGGGCCGGAAGCATGCTCACGAAGAGTCGAGTTCTCCGAACGCTCGCACACGATAACGAAGACCGTGGGATCAAAGCCGGCAGCGCGAACCACGTCGAAATCGACCTCGACGAGGGGCTGGCCCGCGTCAACGTGATCACCCTGGGCAACAAGCGCATGGAAGCCCTTGCCCTCAAGTTTAACAGTGTCGATTCCGATATGCAGCATCACCTGAGCAGAGCTGTTATCGGACATGATGCCCAGCGCGTGCTCAGTCGGAAACAGAGCGGCGACGGTACCGGAAACAGGAGCGCACACCGTTCCCTCTTGGGGAACCACGGCAACGCCATCGCCCACTGCACGGCTGCTAAAAGCGGGGTCATTGGTTTTTTCTAGATTAACAAGCTCGCCGGAAACGGGAGCGAGGATTTCGAACTCGGAAGCCGCAGTCGTCTGCTTATCCGAACCACCCATTAGGCGAGAAAAGAAACCCATGGTGACATGTCCCTTCATAAATATAGCCCAACCAAAATCAATCGAATGCACCCATTGAGACACACCCGTTCTAAGACTTTGGTTAGGCCCACGTCCGAGGGGACTCGGTAACCTTCCGCATTTCTTTTACGTGGGTTATTATAGACAAGCCCAAAGCCGGAACAATCATTATGACCGGCGAACGGTATTTTTTCTCCGATAAACGGTATTTAAGCGGCACTTAGGGACGTTCCTTTTCTGCCGGCACTCGGGAGCACTCCTCACTCTGGTGCATTGGGGACAGGTTTGTTTGCACCAGGTTGGTGCAGATTAACCTGCCCCCATTGCGCCAATTTCGTATGCGCTAGATGAAGAGCTCGCATTCCTTCCGCACGACGCAAACCTTGCTCAGCATCTGGGAAACAGCGGATAGTTTGCTGGAATCAAGCTTGCGAGCACCTCGCGGACATACGGCGATGCAGCGCATGCAGGAGATGCACGCCTCGCCAGCTGCTCGTTTGGGGTCACCCTTGTCGATAGCACAAACGGGGCACGCCGCGGCGCATGCACCGCAGGAGACACAATCCCCTGTTGCCTCGGGTGCCATGCGGTGACCTCTGGCTTGTTTATAAGGACGATTGCCGGGGATAGAGGGCTCGGACGCATCCTCAGCCAACAGCTTTTGCTGAATTTGCTGCGCAAACTCTGCGAGCTGCGCCGCATCCTGCGCATCCGGACGACCGGCAGCAAACTGTCGTGCAATGGAATGTTCTGCAATGGCTGCAACTGCCGCGATCACCCGGAATCCCGCATGCTTCGCAACGTCCTCCAGCTCTACGAGCGTGTCCTCAAACGCGCGGTTTCCGTATACGCAAACCAAAACAGCCCGAGCCCCGTTGCCGCGCACCATGCCCAACCGGTCAGCCACCACAGCCGGGATTCTACCGGCATACGCCGGCACAGAGATTACGGCCACGTCGTCCTCGGTCATCGAGACAGCGCTGAAATCTAGCCCGCTAACGGTCAGATCGACGGTAACGGTATTCTTGTCCAGTGCCCCGACCACAAGGCCAGACACCTTCTGCGTTCCACCCGTCGGACTAAACACAATTTCGAATACGCTCATCGAGACACCCTCCCCCTACGTCTGGCAACGCGTCAAGCCGTTTTCACATCCAGCCAGAGTATACGGCACGTGGGATCCCCATTTTGGTGCATCAAGCACCCCAATGCACCAACCCTACGCTGTCTGCCTCTTCGTTTTGTATAAATTACGGTACAGATTGTATATATTTACGGGATACCGCCGTGTTCTCCCGAGGTACCCCATCCTGGCCCGTGCAAAAAACGGAGTATTCTGCAACGTGACCGCGCCAGCAATACCCCGAGCGGGCAAACCTTTAGGGCGCTGCGTCATTTTGGGTTCCGACATGGCGAGAATGACGCGCCCCTGCTCCGGAAAACGACGAAATCTGACTCAGAACGCTCGCTAGGGATATCCGAAAGCCACCGTTGGCGACGTCAAATCATATGCAGACAACTCGAACTGCAGAATACTCCAAAAAATGCACGGCGCACCCCATGGGACCCATTGCCGCATGGTAGGAAACAGGCCCACGGCATCCTCTAGATGCATTCCCGAGGAAATCACATTTGAACTAGCGATCGGATACGGCAAACAAAAAGGGCCCCGAGCGTAGTTGCTCGGGGCCCTTGGTTCACCTCGCTCTAGCGGGCGATGCGTATGTTACTTGCGCTTGCCGCCGCCGTCACCGGGGCGACGGGAGCTGCCGCCGCGCTTGCCGCCACGACTATTGCCATAGCTACCACGATTATCGCGACCGCCGGCACGGCCGCCGCGGGAGCCGGCCTGGTTGCCGCCACGCCCGCCACGATAGCCGCCACGACGCTCCTCGCGGGTATCGTCGTAGTTGCGCCAGTCATCGCGACGATCGCGGCTGGCACGCGGATCGCGGCGATCGCGCGACTCGTTAGAGCGGCCAGCACCGCTGCGGCTGCCATTGCCACGAGTGCCCTCGCGATGCTCGCCGCCACGGCCACCGCGCTCATCAAAGCGCTTGCCGCCACGGGACTCGCCGCCGCGAGTATCACGCTCGCCACGCGAACCGCGGCCCTCGCCGCCACGGCGCTCATCACGGCCGCCGCGCTCGCCATCGCGACCGGAACGACGACGATCGCCCGAACCACGCTTGCCGCCACGCGAGCCACGGCCCTCGTCCTCGCGCTCAACACGGCGACGACCGCCGCGGTCCTCGTCCTCGCGGCGACGGCGATGCGCCTCGCCCTGGAACTGCTTGGCACGGCGCTCGGCACGGTTGCCGCGCGGGGCCTGCTCAACGACACCAGCACCGCCGCGCTCCTCGGCAGCCACCTCGCGGGCCACGCTCTCCACAGCCTCGTCCACGCGAGCCTGAACGCCCTCGCGCACGCGGGTCTTGCCGCCGCGCTTGGGACGGCTCGGACGCTCACCGTCGCCGCGACGCTCGTCTCGACCGCGGTTGGAACGACCGGCCACATCACCGTAATCGTCGCCGTTGCGTTTGCCGTCGCGACGCGCCTGCTCAAGCTTCTTCTTGCTCTTGGACTTGCCGCGCTTGGTCTTCTTCTTCACCTTAAAGGCCGCAGGATCGCGCTCGGGGTCAACCGCGGGCGGATTGGGGCCCACATGCAGGTCGCCGGCCTCGTAGATGTCGGCGGTCTTGTCCATGAGCTTCTCGATCTCGTAGAACTCATCGACATCCTGCTCGGTCACAAACGTGATGGCCCAGCCCAGCTCGCCGGCGCGGCCCGTACGGCCAATACGGTGGATGTAGTCGGTCGGCTCGGCCGGCACGTCAAAGTTCACGACGTAGCGCACGTCGCTGATGTCGATGCCGCGGGCGAGCACGTCGGTTGCCACCAACACGTCAACGGTACCGTCGCGGAAGGCCGAAAGGGCACGCTCGCGCTGAGCCTGGCTGCGGTTGCCGTGAATCGCGGCGGCCTTGATGCCCTTGCGCTCCAGACGACGGCAGCAGCTGTCGGCGCGGTGCTTGGTGCGCATAAAGACGATGGTGCGCTCCGGGCCCTCCTTCTTGAGGAACTCGGGCAGCAGGTTGTTTTTGGCCTCGATGGACACCGGGAACACAAACTGGTCGACGGTGTCGGCGGTCGACGTGGCAGGTGTGATCTCCACGCGAGCCGGGTCGCTCACCAGGTCGGTGATCTCGCCCACGGCCTCCTCGTCGAGGGTCGCCGAGAACAGCAGCGTCTGACGCTCGGCCGGCGTCTCGCGCACAATGCGGCGGACGGCGGGCAAAAAGCCCATGTCGAGCATGCGGTCGGCCTCGTCGAGCACCAGGACCTTAACCTCGTCCAGGTGGCAGGCGCCCTGCTCGATCAGGTCGACCAGACGACCCGGCGTGGCAACTAGGATATCGCAACCGTACTTGAGTGCCGCCGTCTGCGGCTT
>CABVDJ010000042.1 GCA_902497025.1 uncultured Collinsella sp.
GTTGACCACGCAGCCCGCCGCGCCCTGCATCTCGGAGACGGCTGCCATCTGCACGGAGCGCTTACCGGTGGTGGTGCCACCGCCCACGCCTACAAAGACCGGGCACTCGGCGACGGTCAGCAGCGCTTGCGTAATGGCGGGCTGCGGCGTGAAGGGGTAGACCGCAAAGACGGCATCGGCGTTGGAGTTGCGGATAACCGCGACATCGGTGGTGTAAATGAGCGACTTGATGCGGCGGCCAAAGAGCGTGAAGCCGCTGGCCTCCTCGATCTCGTCGGGCATGCGAAGGGCGGCCTTGCGCAGGCGTCCGTCGATGGGCAGGGGCTCCATAGGGAGCAGACCGTTGGGCGTGACGGCTACTTGGGGCTCGGCGAACTCGTCTGCGAGCTCGACCTCGGAAAAATCGACCGAGGCGACGATGTCCTCGTGCACCTCGGCGGGCACATCGATGGGAGCTTGGTCGTTTGCCGCCGCAGGCGTGTCGAAGGAGCTGGTGCCGACGAAGGCGTCGACGCGCTCATTTAGATCGTTGAGGGTATCCATGGAGGCTCGATTCTATGTGATGATGGCCGGCGCGATGCAGCCGGAATTGCGAATGCTAAATCGTTTGACGAGTTGATTTTTCCCCGCCGCGCCATCCGTTAGACCGAAGGGCCGGCGAACGTGAAGGAGCTGTGGTGGCGGGTATCGAGGTGCTATCTTGAAAGTCCCGTTTAAAAGAGAGGTGACGCGGTATGGAATTTTCGGCAATGTTGGGCTCGATTGGCCTATGCGTGGGCGCAATCGTAGCCGCCGCGGTCATCTACTTTGTGGTCACGGCCATTAAGGGCAAAGGGGCCGAACGCAAGGAGCGCGCGATGCTTAAACAGCATCGCGACCAGCAGGGCAAACGCGCACAGAGATAGCTTGTTGAGTTTTGGATCCGTGCGCTAGCTGCGTTTTCGAATCAGGGCAATGTAGAAGCCCTCAAAGTCGCGGCTAGGCGGAATGGTCAGCGTGCCGGGCAGGCCGTTGGCGATGGCCGATACCTGACTCGCAGCAATGGCCTCGGTCAGGGCGTTGGACTCGATGTGCGGCTCCTCACCAGCTTCCTGGGCGCGGCGTGCTTCACTTTCGCTTGGCGTGCCGTCGAGGGGGATGAGCTCGCAGTCCATATGCTTGTCGAGGGCCTCTTGCAGGGTGTCCTCATTTTCCTGCGGCAAGATCGAACAGGTGGAATAGACGAGCGTGCCGCCCGGTTTGAGGGCTCCCATGGCACGGTCCAGAAGCGCGCGCTGTGAGCGGGCGCACTTGCTCAGCAGCTGCTCGGTCAGGCCGCGCAGGCTTTTCTCGTTGCCGCTGATGACGGTGCCCGTGCCGGTGCAGGGGGCGTCGAGCAGGATGCGGTCGAAGCGGAAGAACTCGTCGAGCTCGCGTGCGTCGATGCGCATGACGGGCACGTTTTTGGCACCCTGGCGATGGAGGTTTGACTCGAGCTTTTCGGCGCGGGGAATGCTCATCTCGCAGGCTGTGAGGTGCGCCTGGCCCTGGGTGAGGGCGGCAATCTGCGTCGTCTTGCCGCCAGGGGCTGCGCACATGTCCAGGATGTCCTCGCCTGCCTGGGCGCCCAACACCAAAGGCGGCATCATGGACGACAGGCTCTGTAGGTAGATCTTGCCGTCGCGGTAGATGTCGAGATCCCACAGATCGGAAACCTGGGCCTCAGGCAGGATAAAGGCGTCTGGGTACCAGGCGACGGGGTAGTGGGCGATGCCGGCGGCATCGAGCGCCGCAGCGATGTCCTCGGCGCTCGCCTTGAGCGTGTTGGCGCGCAGCGTGACCGGGCGTGTGACCGCGGCGCCAAAGCCCTCGATCATGAGCTCGGCATCGGCGGGGGCATAGGCGCCGGCGACCGTATCGACCATAAAGCGCGGTAGGTCGGCGGCGCAGGGAAGGGCGGCAAGCTGGTCGGAAAGCTCGGTGGCAGCAAACTGCCTAAGCTTGAGCTCGGGCTTAACCTGCTTTTTCTGCTTACGACGACGCGGCTTGGACATCCGTCTTTCCTTCCACCTAAATGATTATTCTGGGACGGGGATTAAAAAATCATTTAATCCCCGTCCCAAAAAGACTAGTTTGTGGCGCCCGGGAATGATTTTTTAATCCCCGTCCCAGAATAATCATTCCCGGGCGCGTTGCGTTTGCCTAGTACTGGCTCTCGTGCTTGCTAAAGAAATCGAAGCGCGGGGGCAGTGGCTTTACGCGGTGCTCGCCGGGCTTCTCGCCCAGGCTCTCCACAAACTCGTCCGTGGAGGCAAAGATGTTATCCCAGCTAAAGAAGGCGACCGGATCGACGTCGAAGTACTCACAGATGAGCTCGCAGCCGGCCGGCACAATACCGTGCATCAGGACGGTGGCCACGCGCAGCTCGGTAAAGGCGTCGACGAGGGCCTGCGTCATGGCGGCGTTTGCTGGCTCGCCCTCGAGCTTGTTGGCGACCTTGGAGGCGTCGCTCCAGCGCTTGTTGGCGGCGCGCAGGTAGTCGTCGCACACGGCAAGCGCGCGGTGCGTCTCGAACTTGTACATGGCCTGCTCAAAGGCGAGGGCTGCCTGTTGGGCGGCTTCGACCACGGTGTCAGAAGCGGCGCCGGCGGGAATGCAACCGTTGCGATAGGGGCTCTCGTCGCCTTCCTTGACAGCGACGCCGTAGAAGCAGCTGCGGGCCAGGCGGTTGAAGACGCCGGTCAGCAGCGCGCTCTCCTTAAGGGCCGGGTCGATAACGCGCTTGTCGTCGCAGGCGCGCACCTCGTTGCCGTCCTTGTCCTTGCCGGTCACGCGCGTGTCGTATGCCTTAGGGCTAAAGCTTACCGGCTTCTCGGACAGGCCGAGCGACAGCCAGTGCGCGCGCATTTGCTCGCAGGTGTAGTGGTTGAGCAGGTCGTCTGCCGGCGGGGGAGGCGTCTGCGAGGACGAGCTGGCCTTTTTGCCCATGTAGAGTAGGTGGTAGCAGGCGCTGACGGTGCTCTGCGTGAGGTCCCAGCCCAGGGCCTCCCACATGGCGGTCTGCGCGATGCAGTAGAAATAGATGTTGTCCTGACCGATGAACTGGTAGATCTGTGCGTCGTCCGAGCACCACCAGTCGCGCCAGTCGAGCGAGCTGTGCTGGTAGGTGGGTGCGGGCACCTGCGTGGAGTCGGGGGCGGGCTCGCCCATGAGGGCGGCGTCCTGGGCGGCGACACCCTCGGTCACGCCGGCAGCACGGGCGTCGCGGGCGAGTACGGTACGCGTGTAGCTGATGGGCGCCCACAGGCTCTCGGGCCAGCACCAGCAGGTGACGTCGGAGACGCCATCGACCTCGGGTACCGGAACGCCCCAATCGATGTTGCCGGTGATGCGGAAGGGCACGAGCGCCTTGCCGCTGCGGAAGCGCACGCCACCGTTGGCGAGCACCGCGTGGGCATCGTCGCGCTCCTTCCAGCTGGGGAAGGTGACGGTAAAGCTGCTCTTGTTACCCTCGGGCTCCAGCACAGTGTGCTCGGGCAGCTGGTCCTCGACGGCGTCGAAAGCCTCGCGGAACTTGTTCTGAATATAGAGCTGCGCCGGCAGCAGCCACTCCTCCATGGTCTTGGAGACCACGGAGCGAACCTGCGGGTTCTGGGCGAGCTTGGCGGTATAGGTCTTCATAAAGTCGAGGTAGGCCGGCAGGTCAAAGTAGAGGTTGTCGACCGGGCGTAGCTCGGGCACCTCGCCGGTGAGCTGGCTCTTGGGCGCGATGAGCTCCTCGGGCTCAAACTGGTGACCCAGGTCGCACTCGTCGGCATAAGCCTTCTCGGACTTGCAGCCCTGGATGGGGCAGCGGCCGATCACCTGGCGGCCGTTGAGGAACGTGCCGGCCTTGGCATCGTAGAACTGCAGCGTGGAGCGCTTGGAGATGGTGCCCTGCTCGTGCAGGCGCTTGATAATCTCGGCGGTCACCTCGTTGTGAATCTGCGCAGCCGGCTCAAGGCCCGAGCCGCCGTAGATGTCACAGCTGATGTTGTAGTTGTTGAGGGTCGCGGCCTGGCGGGAGTGATTGGATTCGACATACTCGCTAATGGACTTATCGTAGCCTTCGTTCTCCTTGAGCTTGCGGTAGCTCTCCATGATGGGCGAGCCATAGCAGTCGGTGCCCGAGGTGAAGATGACGTTCTCGCGGCCAAGGCGGTCGCGCAGGAAGCGGGCGAAGAAGTCGGCAGGGACAAAGACGCCGCCAACGTGGCCAAAGTGAAGGCCCTTGTTGCCGTAGGGCTCGCCGGCGGTAACGATGGCGCGGCGAGGCCAGCTGGGACGGTCGTTCATGGAGTATTTGGATGCCATGGGACTCCTTCGCATATGGTGAGAGCGCAGCCGGGCGTGGGGCTCGGCGGCGCGGTGGTCAATTCGTGCATATCGTTCGACATTATCGCACATGCGGACGGGTACGTGGCAGGGGCGCTATCCTAAGATGCTATGAATGAGATTTCCAACATACATGCGTTTGAAGACGAGGATTTTCTGCACGCTTGCTTTGTGTGGGGGATGGCCGTGCTTGTGGTGTTTGCCGTGTGCCTGGTGCCGGTGTTTATGCTGCTGGGCGGGCCTGCAGACTTGGATGTGGCTGACGCGGGCGGCTGGATGGCCGTCTTGGGCTGGATGGTCGGCTTGACTGCGGTTTCGGCGGCTTCATTTGCCGTGCACGAGCTGGTGCACGGTGTGTTTTTTAAGCTGCTGGCGCCTGCGGGCGCGAAGGTGACCTTTGGGGCGAATCGCGAGACGGCGATGATCTATGCCTGCGCCGAAGGCGTTGTGTATTCGCGCCGGCGGTACATGGCGATTTGCCTGGCGCCGACGGTTGTTGTGACGGCGGCGCTTGCCCTGGGGTTTGCGTTCTCGGGCTATCCGCTGCTGTGCTATCTGGCTGCCGGCTTGCATTTGTCGGGCTGTGTAGGCGACTGGTATTACGTGCGGACCATTTTGCGCGACCGCCGCATTGTCGCCTGCGAGGATACGTCCTTTGGCGTGCGCTTTTTTGGGTGAGGAGATGTCGATGAAGTCGTTGTTGCTGCATGCGTGCTGTGCACCATGCTCGCTTGAGCCGGTCCGCCTGCTGCGCGAGGAGGGGTTTGAGCCCACGATTTGCTGGACCAACCCCAATATTCAACCGCGCGATGAATGGCAGCGCCGCTTGGACGAGCTGCGCCGGTGGTGTGCCGATGGCGACATCGAGCTCATCGAGGCAGGGGAGGACCGCGATCGCTGGGAGACCGGCGTGGCACCGCTGGGTGCCGATCGGCCTCGTCGCTGTCGCGCGTGCTATGCCCTGCGCTTGGCCGCGGCGTGCCGCGTGGCCCAGGAGCGCGGGTTTGAGTTTGTGGGCACGACGCTCGCCGTCTCGCCGTACCAGCTGTTCGATACCTGCAATGACGTGCTTGAGCGCTTGGCGGCGGCACATGGGCTCACCCCGGTGATTCGCGATTTTCGCCCGTATTACCCCGAGGCGACACGCCGTTCGCGCGAGCTTGGCATGTATCGGCAGAACTACTGTGGTTGCCGCTTCTCGGCTGTCGAGGCGGCCATGGACCGCGCCCGCATCCGCGACGAGCGCAAAGCCGCCAAAAAGTAGTTCACTTGGGACGTCAGCCTGCTAGGATGTAGAGCGGACTTTAGCTATATAAGGAGAATCCGACGTGTCTATGCGTACCGATGATTTTGACTACAACCTTCCTGAGGAACTGATTGCCCAGGCTCCTGCCGAGCCGCGCGACTCCTGCCGCCTGCTGGTGGTGGATCGCAAGGGCTCCCAGGCGGGAACGCCGCTGGAGCACGGCGGTACCGTTGAACACCGCATCTTCCGTGACATCATCGACTATATCGAGCCAGGCGACGTGCTCGTCATCAACCAGACGCGCGTGATGCCGGCTCGCCTGATTGGCCGCAAGACGGGCTCGGGCGGCGTGGTCGAGACGCTGCTGCTCAAGCGCCGCGAGGATGTTGACCCGCTGGGTCACGTCTGGGAGTGCCTGGTTAAGCCGGGCAAGCGCCTGAAGCCCGGTGCTCAGATTGAGTATCGTGCGGGCGGCGCCCATGCGCCCGAGGGGGCTCCCGTGGTGCTGACGGCCGAGGTCGTCGACTTTGTCACCGATAGCCGCGGCGGCCGTCTGGTGCGTTTTGAGCCGGCCGGTTGCAATGCCGCCGGCGACCCGCGCGCGCTCGACGAGGCCATCCACGCTGCCGGCCACGTGCCGCTGCCGCCCTACATTACCGATTACGAGGGCGATCCCGAGAAGTACCAGACCGTCTACGCCATGAAGGAGGAGCACTCGGCTGCCGCTCCCACGGCGGGTCTGCACTTTACGCCCGAGCTCATGGCCGCTATCGAGGCCAAGGGTGCCAAGTTTGCCGCCGTCGAGCTCGAGGTGGGCATCGATACCTTCCGCTTGGTGGAGGAGGACGACCCTACGCAGCACGTCATGCACACCGAGCGCTACCACGTGTCGCAGGAGGTTGTCGACGCCGTGCATAAGGCCAAGGCCGACGGTCATCGTGTGATCGCCGTCGGCACAACCGCGGTGCGCTCGCTCGAGAGCGCGTTTGACACGGACGCGCCGGTGTCCGATCCGGCCGTGACGGCGCGCTATTTTGAAGGCCGCGAGGACGGGGCCGATACGCTTGGCCGTGGTGACATCGTGGTGCGCGAGAACGCCACGACGCAGCTTTACCTCATGCCCGGCTCGACCTATCACGTGGTCGACGCGCTGATCACGAACTTCCATGTGCCGCGCTCTACGCTCATGATGCTCGTAAGCGCGCTTGCCACCCGCGACCAGATCATGGATGCCTACGCCGCTGCCATCGAGGAGCGCTACCGCTTCTTCAGCTTTGGCGACGCGATGCTCATTTGTTAGTTACGCGGTTCTACGAACCGCGTAACTACTCGACGCTGCGCGGGCCGCATTTGGACAATCTGACGTTCAACTTCAAGGGCGCGACCAGAAGGTCAGCGCCCTTTCGTTTCACGTCACCTTGCCTCAAATGCGGCCCGCTCGCTGACTCTGCCATAACATCGGCATTTCTTTGGTTGTCAACAAAACATCGGTGTAGTCATTGGGGACGTTCTTAAACGACTACCTTGCATCAATCTAAATAAGTTGCGGTGAGATAGTTCTTGAATTGGCCTTTTTGGGCTAAACAGGAACTATCTCACCGCAACTGCGTTGAGCGTTTTTTTGGCGGCTGGTTTACTTGCTCGCGAACAGCCAGACTAGGATGATCACCAGGATTGCGGCGACGATGCAGACGATGGCGCCGGTGAATTTGATGCGTGAGTCGCGGGTGCGCTCGCGCACCGCGTCCTCGGTGGCCTCGAGCTGGGCGACTTCTCGCTCGGTCTCGGCGTGTTCGGCTTTGTCTCGGGCCAAGGATCCTGCAAGCGACTCAGTGATCTCTGGATGGTCATGTACCTCGGTCGCCTGCTCGATGATCGACTGTGCATGTGCGGCATCTGCTTGGGCGTTGGCGATGCTTTGCTCTTGGTCGCGGCGTGCCTTGTCCTCGGCGGCGATCTTCTCGCGCAGTTCGCGCTGGCGCGTCGTGGCGGCAGTTTTCGCCGTCTGCAGCTCGTCGCGCGCGGCATCGGCCTCAGTCGTCACGGCTTGGTGCGCGCGTTTGGCGTCGGCGATAGGGGCTTGAGCCTGCTCGACGGCCTGCTCGGCTGCGGCAAGCGAGTGCTCAAGGTCGGCGGTGATGCACGGGACATCTTCTTCGGCTTTACGCAGGGCATCTGCCGTGTCGGAGATCTGCATCGAGAGCTCGCTGGTGCGCACCGTATAGTTGGCGGGATTTGCCGAGGGATTGCGTTGCAGCTCGGCATACTCATGACGCAGCGTCTCGAGCTGGGCGCGCGTGGCGTCGACGGTTTGTTGTGCGGCGGCAATGCCGGCGTCTCGCTCGGCCTGCACCTTGTCGCGGATGCGCTTGGAATCCTCAAGACGTCGAACGAGGCGGTTGCCGGTCTCGCGCGAGCTTGCCTCGCGGGCCTCCACGGCGTCGAGCGCGGCCTTCAGGCGGAGCTCAGTCGCGTCATCCTCTGTCTTCATTTGTTCGAGCTGACTCTTGAGCTCTGTCGCTTTGGCGGCGTGGGCATCACGGTCAATCTCGGCTGCCGCAGCGGTCTTTTGCGCTGTGGCGATCGCCTGACGCTGGTCGGCGACGATCTGGTCGTAGCGGCCTGCGATATCCTGGCGCGTCTCGAGCTCCTCGGCCTGATCGACAATGCGCTGCTCAAGTTCGGCCAGGTGGGCGCGGGCATCGGCAAGTGCCTTTTTCGCGGCGTTCATCTCGCGCATGGCCGAGGCGCCCTGGGCAATAAAGGTGCCCACGGCGTTCGCGGTGTTCGAGACAGCGGTCCCCAGATCGCGGTTCGCGTCGGGGGAGTGCGGGGCGATCGGGCGAGCGGTGTCGACAGCGTCCGCATCGGCAGCCTGCGGCGCGGCGATATTGCCGGTACCGCCCTCGACCACAGAAAAGCCCGCTGCGTGCGGATCGACCGCATCGGCGCCAATCGTGGGGTGCTCGAGCTGCAGAAACGAGGGCATGGTGCTGCCCTGGTCGGCAACGGGGGTCTCGCCGGGTACAAAGGTCGAGGCCGCCTCGGCGGCCTCCTCTTCCTCGGCATCAATATCGGCATCGGCCACGGCGTCTTTCATCGCTTTGACGGCATCCATCATGGAGTCCATGACGGCATCAAGCTCTTCTTCCGAAGACACCTCGATGGGGCCCGCTGCTTGCGGGGCGGGGTCCGTGTCAGGTTCGGCATCGCTCGGCTCCGGCTGCTCGCTTTCATCATGCTCGACAGTATCGTCTGTGTCTGTTGCCTTATCCGCACCGGCGTGCGCATCTGCGGTGGCGGGCGCATCGGTGGAGGCGTCGACGCAGGTAGGAGTATCGCAGTCGTCGACGGCGTCTTCGGAATGATCAATATGCTGCTGAGTCTGGGGGTCCAGCTCGTCTGTCATAGGCATGTGCTCCTCATCGTTGTTTGTCACCCTATGATAAAGTCTCGCGCCGACATCCCACGCGCTGCAGCAAAGTTTCAAAACGTGTTCGATGGCTCGATCTGATAACGATAACTCGGCCGCTTTATCCAGTTTGTACTTGACAATCCCTTCGCCGAACGACGTGGTGCCGTTCGCCTACCGCGGTCTTTTATTTTCGCTTGAACACGCTAAAGTTGCATCTTAGCTTTTGGCGCGTGAAGTTGGATACGCGCAGTCGGCGGGCGTGCCCGTCGCGATTTGAAAGGACTTTGTATGGGACTTTTCACTGGTAAGACCGTGATCGTCACCGGCGGCGGCAAGGCCACGCTTAAGGACGGTTCCGCTGGCTCCATCGGCTACGGCATCGATATCGCATTTGCCAAGGAGGGCGCGAACCTCGTCATCACCGGCCGCAACGTCGCCAAGCTCGAGGCCGCCAAGGAGTCTCTCGAGGCCGAGTACGGTGTCAAGGTTCTGCCTGTTCAGGCCGATGTCTCGGCTGGCCAGGATAACGAGGCCGTTGTCCAGAACGTCATCGACAAGGCCATTGAGGAGTTCGGCCGCATCGACGCCGTCGTCAACAATGCTCAGGCCAGCGCCTCGGGTGTGACCATCGCCGATCACACCATGGATCAGTTTAACCTGGCCATTTACTCCGGTCTGTATGCTACCTATCTGTACATGCAGAAGGCCTATCCGCACCTGAAGGAGACCAAGGGCTCCGTGGTCAACTTTGCCTCGGGCGCCGGCCTGTTTGGCAACTATGGCCAGTGCAGCTATGCTGCCGCCAAGGAGGGCATCCGCGGCCTGACCCGCGTTGCCGCCAACGAGTGGGGCAAGGACGGCATCAACGTCAATATCGTTTGCCCGCTTGCTTGGACCGCTGCGCTCGAGAACTTCCAGGATGCTTACCCCGAGGCTTTCAAGGCCAACGTCCACATGCCGCCGGCAGGCCACTACGGCGACGTCGAGAAGGAGATCGGCCGCGTGGTCGTTCAGCTCTGCGGTCCCGACTTTAAGTACATGAACGGCGAGACCGTCACCCTCGAGGGTGGCATGGGCCAGCGGCCGTAGGGGTTACGTCTCAGGTTCCGCCGTTCTAACGAACGGCGGACCAGCCG
>CABVDJ010000043.1 GCA_902497025.1 uncultured Collinsella sp.
GAGGGTGTCGAAATTCGACAGACGTATTTGTCGATTTTTACTTGACGGAACACAGACCACGTCGTCGCCTGCGCGACCAGGGACAAGAACCGCCTGCGCGCCGTGCTGCTCGAGTCCTGCCCGGCCCTCGAGGCCGCCGTCGACCTGTCGGACCGCCGGTGGCTGGAGCTGCTCGCCGGGTTCGGCGGGGCGTGGGGGATCGCCCGCTCGGGGGCCGAGGGGCCGCAGGCCGAGGCCGCCGGGGAGGCCGCGGCCGCCTCGACTGCGCCCCCGCCGGCGCTCATCGAGGCCGAGAACAGGCAGGTCAGGTTCCTGGCCACCCGGATATCGGAGGCCCTCGACGAGGCCGGGGCCCTCGAGGCCGAGACGGCGGCGCTGCTCGAGGGCGACGAGACCTACGCGTGCCTACTCACCGTGCCCGGTATCGGGCCGAGGACGGCGGCGCAGCTCGCGGTGTCGGTCGACATCGGGAGGTTCCCAGACCACGACCACCTGGCCTCGTACTGCGGCATCGCACCGAGGGTGAGAAGCTCCGGCACGTCGGTGAGGTCGGTCAGGGCGTCCAGGCGCGGCGACGCGAGGCTCAAGTCCCTGCTGATCTTCTCGTGCAACAGCCTGGTCAGGTCGTCGGGGCGCTACGGCGAGTACTACCGGGCCTGCAGGGCGCGGGGCATGGGCCACGGGCGGGCGCTCAAGGCCGTCGCGAGAAAGCGGCTCAGGGCGATATACGCCGTGATGCGCGACCGGGTGCCCTACCGGGAGTAGCCCCGACGGTTGACAAAACTATAGGAACACCCAATGACTGACCAATGACTAGGCGAGGGCGGCCATGATGGTGCGGGCGACGCCGTCGTGGTCGTTGTCGTATTCGGTGATGGCGTCGGCGGCCTCGCGATCTTCGGGCTCGGCGTTGATCATGGCCATGCCGTGGCCCGCTGCCTGCAGCATGGGGATGTCGTTGATGTTGTCGCCGAACGCCCAGGCGTCGGCGAGACGCTCGCCCAGGTGCTCGCATAGCCACGTGAGGGCCGTTCCCTTGGTGGCGCCCTCACCCATGACCTCGATATTCATGGCGTAAGAACGCGTGACCTCAATGCCTCCGAGCGTGTCGAGCTCAGCCGCGATGGCGTCGCGATCGGCCGGGTCGTGCCAGTACATGGCGATGCGTTCGAGCGTCTCGACCCCGTCGATCTTGCTGTCGATATCCGTGTCGATCGGCGTTCGTGTGCGCTTGAGCGAAGCCGCGATGTGGGGGTCGCCGCCACAGAACTCATCCAGACGCCCGTATAGCGAGCGGGGGAGGAAGCACTGCCCATCCGCGAAGATATCGAAGGTCACATCGTGGCCGGCGGCAATGCGATGGATGCGGTGGGCAATGCCACGGTCGAGCGGACGGCTCAAGATGCGCGTGGCGCGCGAAGTATCGGTGGGCGTACCGTCGTCGAGTTGCCAGACGCTGGCGCCGTTGGCACAGACCGCGTAGTGCACGGCGGGATGGGCGAGGATGGGCTCAAAGATACCCGACAGCGGACGCCCCGTGCAGGGCACAAACTCAATACCGCGGCGTGCGAGCTCGTCGAGCATCGCCCAGGTGGCATCGCTCATCTGCTTATCGCTCGTCAACAGCGTCCCATCCATATCGGAAAACACAATCATTTGATGCAGCCCTTTCTGCTGGCATAAAAAGCGTGGCCGAGGGCGGTGATGCCCTGGCCACGCTCGGGTTCTATAACGGTCCGCGTCCTAGCGGTCGGCGAGCGGCTTGTACTCCAGCGGCTCGATCACCGGACGGTAGGCCGGGCGAATAATACGGTGCGCGCAGAAGAGCTCTTCCATGCGGTGCGCCGACCAGCCTGCCATGCGGGCGACGGCGAACAGCGGCGTAAAGAGCGTCTCGGGCACGCCGAGCATCTTGTAGATAAAGCCCGTGTACAGGTCGATGTTGGCGCAGATGGGCTTGGTCATGCCGTGGTCGCGCATGACCTGGGGTGCCAGGCGCTCGATGCGCTCGATGAGCGCGAACTCATCGCCCAGGTCCTTCTTGGCGGCAAGCGTGCGCGCGTAACGGCGGCACACCTCGGCGCGCGGGTCGCTCAGCGTGTAGACGGCGTGGCCCATACCGTAGATGAGACCCGTGCCGTCGAAGGCCTGCTTGTCGAGGATCTTGCCCAGGTAGGCTGCGACCTCGTCCTCGTCCTCCCAGTTGGAGACATGCGCGCGGATGTCCTCGTGCATAGACACGACCTTGGCATTGGCACCGCCGTGGCGCGGGCCCTTGAGCGAGCCGATGGCCGCGGCATAAGCGGAATACGGGTCGGTGGCCGAGGAGGACAGCACGCGGCAGGCAAACGTGGAGTTGTTGCCGCCGCCGTGCTCGGCATGCAGCATGAGCATAACGTCGAGCAGCATGGCTTCGTCGCGGGTGAACGCCATGCCACCGCGCAAGACCTGTAGGATGGTCTCGGCGGTGGAGAGACCGGGCGTGGGGTGCGGCACGTGAACCTCGGAGCCGCGAAGCTTGGCGACCGAGGCCATGTGTGCGAAGGCGGCGATGCGCGGGAGACGTGCGAGCATGGAAATGGCGACGTCGATTTCGTGCTCGGGCGTGATCACGTCTGGTTCGGCATCGAAGGCGTAGAGCAGCAGCACGGCGCGCTGGAGCACGTTCATGATGCTCGACGATACCGTGGTCATAGGGAACTCTTTAACGTACTCGTCGCTCAGATGTCTAAAGGCGCCCAGGCGCTCGCAAAAGCCGTCGAGCTCTTCCTTGTTGGGCAGCGAACCCGTGATAAGCAGATAGGCGACTTCCTCGTAGCCGTAGCGATTCTCGGCCTGGGCGTTGTTGACCAGATCCTCGATGCTGTAGCCACGAAGCGTGAGTTTGCCCTGATCGGGCACGACCTTACCGTCGACCTTGTTGTAGCCATGCACATCCGAGATGCGAGTGAGGCCCGCGACCACGCCCGAACCGTCTGCATTGCGCAGGCCGCGCTTGACATTGTGCTCGACAAACAGGTCCTCGTCATAAGGGTCGGTCGGCAGGCCGTGGTAGAGGTTTTCGCTTTCGGGCGAAATCTGACGGCTCGCCTCGTAATCCAGAACCAGGCGGCTCAAGTGGTCATCGAAGCGGTAATAGATTTTCTTGGCGTCGTAGGCCATGCGCGCTCCTCTCCGGGCCGCATCGGGGTGACTTGCATGGGCATGCGCGCGTCAGGCTATCCCCAGCGGCTTGCTCGCTACAGGCGGTACATAAAGTTGAAGACGTCCTCGCGCTGGATGGACACGTTGACGCCCGAAAGCTCGCCGGCCTCGGCCAGCGCCTTCTGCAGCTCGGCGAAGTCGAGCTTGGACTCGGCGGTATCGGCCAGCATGGTCATGGTGAAGATGTCCTCGATAATGGACTGCGTGATGTCGCGGATGTCGACGTTGGCCTCGCCTAGGACACGGGTGACGCCGGCGACGATGCCGGGGCGGTTCTTGCCAAGGACGGTGATGACGATACGGGAGGACGAGATCTCGGCCATGGGAAACCCTTTCGCGTGATTGCGGCGCGCGCGGGGCGCTCCGCTACGGTACAGTGTTCATCATTGTACCTGTCTGGCGCAAAAAAGGCGCGCTTGCTGCGGCGTTACATGCCTGCAACATGAGCGTAAGGGGGAAGGCCGTACGGGGAAGAGCCGTCTGGCGCGTGTCCGGCTCGTGTTGGGTTGATTTCCGATCTCAGCCGAACACATTGAGCGGACAGGCCGTTCCCGCAGTCAGCCGAACGCCTCCGACGGCTGATTCCGAACTGGAAGCGGAGGGCATCCCCGCCCTTCGGTAGGGGATACCGCTCCGCGGCGCATGCCGCGGGCGGTGCCCCTATCGGACCACCGTGACCTCAGTTGGGATGGGCCCAGCACTGCCGCGTACTCGGTGAGCTAGAGCCAACTGTTCGTCTTCACGTCGCGTATGGCGATATTTCGGTCGTCCGGCTCGGTGATGCCGTAGCCGAACGCCTGGAGCGTCTCGATGGACTCCTGGATCCTCTGTTGGAACATGGGACCCGGATCGACCCTCGGCCCGAGGTGCCCGCGCCAAAGGCACGGCGTGGCGCGCAGCATGTTATGGATTTTGGAGATGGGCTCGATGTCGGCGTAGACGTTGAGCGTCGCCATGGCGTCCTTGTGGCCGAGGATCGATTGGAGCGCCTTGATATCGCCGCCTTGGCGGATCCACTGCGTTGCGAACGTGTGGCGAAGGCCGTGGAACGTGATCAGCTCGTCGTTGGTGCCCATGAGGCCGTTGGTCTCCGAGAACGTCTTGAACGCCCTGCGGATATAGCTTGTCGTCGCGAAGGTCGCGCCCGGCTCCGACAGGATGTAGCAGTCCCCGATCTCGACCGCCCCGGTAAGGCCGCGCAAGCGCAGCTTTCCGCAGTCGATCTCGTGGGTCTCCTTCAGGAAGGGGAGTAGGCCGACCGGGTCGATGGGGATACCCCTGGCGTCATGGGTCTTGGTGTCCTTGATGAACGAACCCATTCCCTTCGCGTACGCCCCCGAGTGTCTGATCGAGATCAGGCCCGTCTCGAAATCCACATCGCACCACCGAAGGCCGCAGACCTCGCCGATTCGCATCCCCGTGTGCAGGGCGAGTACGACCGCCCTCTAATCCTCGGCGGACCAATCGAGTCCGAACTCCTTTCGGGCATCCTCTTCGCTCATGACTTCGAGAAGGTCTCCGGGTTGGCAACGAAGGGCGAGGCATAGCTGCTCGAGTGTGTTGAAGCGAATGCCGCGAATATGCCCTTTTTTAATACGGGACAGGTTCACGGGCGTGGTTCCAATCCTTTCGGCAAGTTCGTTCGAGGAAATCTTTCGCTCGGCCATGATCTTGTCGAGGCGAACAATTACGGGCATGGCGTTTCCTTACGCAATCTCGTCGGAGTCGAGGTACAGCTCTCGGGCGTACAAGAAGAGCTGGGAAAGCATGAACAGGACGATGCCGAGAACCAGAGAGGTCCAATCGAATGATGAAGCGATCTCTTGGGCGCCGACGGCCCCCTCGCCGCCAAACATCGAAACGGAGGTTTTGAGTGAGCCGGCGTAGAGGCTGGTGGCAGCTTGAACAACGAAGAGAATGCCGAGCACCTTCAAGCATGTCGCAGACCCTTTCTTGAAGGGGTCTCCGCTCTTGATCGTCCACACGAGAACGGCGCTGAGGATGGTCGTAGCGATACCGATGACGGCAGGGACCAATGTCGAGATCGCAAGGGCTGGATACGCGGGGGAGTCTGCAATTACAGGGTTGTCGAGCACTTCGATTGCTGGCTTTAAGGAGAACGCCACTTGTGCGGTGGCGGTGGCGCAAAGGGTCGCAGAGGCTATCGCACATGCGATGCGGAAGGAATGAAGCCGGGGAGTGCGATTGTCGGAACTCATAATAACCTCCGAAGAATTTAAAAAACTCAGGTTACTTTTTAACAGTTTATGTTAAATTGACTTTGCCGGCAAGTAATCACAGCATACTGCAACCGAAACCCCTCTAGATTGGAGAGGATTATGTTCAGTACTGTTAAGTCGTGTAAGCTCTTGGTTTTCCTCGGCCTCGCTCTTTGTCTGTTGCTGCCGGGAGCCCCCGCTTTTGCGGATACCCCGATGCCTCCTTCCCAGGAGAGCAGCCAGTGTGCCCTCGTTGAGCCCCTCGGGTATACGGACGACGTCGTCGATACCTACTGGAGCTACAGCTGTCCTCGCGGCGTAAGCGGGCACAGCATCTCGATGTTCAACATCTCTTACAAGACAATCTCCTACCGAAATGGCTATCGCCGATCCGCGCATCATAGGGAATCCCGCCTCGCTGCAATGTGCTCCTGTGGTGTTCTTGGCACAACTGATAAATGGCAATTTGTCTATAGCACCTACTAGATGCGAGGAAGGGCCGAGCATTTTGTTCGGCCCCTCTGTTCCGACTGGATGAGGTTAAGGTTGGCGATGAATATGCTCAAAATCTCGAAGGCGATCTTTAGGTCGCTTCTCTCCTCCAGGTCGCTCTGTGTTGTCGTTGTTGCGTTGATGGTTCTTTGTGCTCTGCCCGTCTTCAGGAGCGCGGCTGGCATCGACGGACGGGTCGAATACCTCGAGTCGGGAATAACCCGTGTTGAGCAGGAATTGTCAGCATCCTATGCGGATGCGCTTGTGAATGCGGGGGAGGACGGTGTCTATACCTCTTCATCAAGCATGCCCGCGCTTCTGTACCCTCTTGCCGCGGGACGTCTTATCTTGGCACCGCTCTCTCCCCTACTTCCGTTTCTGCAGATATCGGATGGAGAGTACACCTATTATGACGGATCGAAGGAGTACTTGCTATGGGTCGCAACGGCCGTTGCCGTCTCGTTCCTTGCCGCGCGTCTTAACAAACGTGAAAAGCTCATCATCCAGGCACCGATGGGCGAGCTGGGTAGACTTGTTGCATCGAGCGTATGGGCGAGTGTTTTTGCAATGCTTGCCGTCCTCGCCATCAATCTTCCAGGGATAATCGCCGCGCTTGTGAAGAATGGCCCGGGCTCGCCGTTCTATCCGATAGGCTACATTCAATATGCGACTCCGGTTATCAAACCGGCTTGGCTGGTGTTCGCGCAGACGGCCATCTTGCAATTCTTGGTGGCAGCGTTCATCTCGCTTGTCGTTCACCTTGCCGTGAAGATTGCCAATAACCCTACGCTTGGAATCGTGTTCGTATGTGCCCTGATGGGGGTGACGATGGTTCCCGGGTATTACGGAAGATCCATCGCTTTACGTGAGTTCGCCCTGTTGAATCCCCTTACGTATGCGAACACTGAGTTGACCGTCGGCGCCTATAGCCCGTACCCGACAACGCAGATAGTGAATCTGCCTGGACTTTGCTTCGAGCGTGGCGCGATTGCCCTCGTATGCGCAATCGGGATCGAGGTGCTGGCAATTAGCCTGCTTTGCGTTGCTGGAAAGAGCGGCTGCGCGTGCCCGATATCCCCGATTTGTCTTGAGAGAGGTTCCTTCACTGCATCGAGAACGGCAACTCGTTCGAGCGCTTGTGCCTCCGCCGTTGCATACGTAAGAACGATGGGGAAACTGCTCCTGCGTTCTCCTACCCTCGCCGTATGCGCGATTGCAATGTCGACGACGATGCTGGCCCCGGCTCTGGTCGAGATGTTTCCTGACGCTGATAACGTTTCCGCTGTTCGGTATAGGGATGGGGAGCTCCGTTCAATAGATCGGTATCTAGAGCAGAACGCTGCGAATATGGACGTCGAGGGCAAAGCGGCCCTGGAAGACATGCGGGATGCTCTTTCGGGTTTCGTGTACGCGCCTATGCCTGCGGAGGGGTTTCGAAGCCTTGCGACGTACGAGCGCGCTCGAGGTGAGCTGGGCGCGGCAGATGCGACTCTCCTGCAATCGATCGGAATCGAGCCGGAGACTCCTTCTCGTGCGGAGGCGCGCGCCCTTCTGCTTGAGTCGATCGCGAGCTTGCCGGACCCCAAGGTTTACGAGTTAAGTACGAAGATGCCCCCATTAATCCTCCTTTCGTATCTCCAGGCAGCGCTTCCCTCCTTATTTTTGCTGTTGCCCGTGGTTGTCACATCGCTCGCGTGCACCCACCTGCAGTGTCGTTCCCTTCTGGTTCTCCAGATCCCCGCAACAGCGCATGTGCGTTTTCTGACGGCTGTTGCGCTGGCTCTCCTGCTTGGCTTGGTGCTGCTTTTGGTGTCGATGGTTCCCGCTGTCGTTGTGTCCGTGATTAAGAACGGTGCGGGTGGATCGGAGTATCCCGTCGCTCTCATTCGGGCGGGAGCTTCGACAACGTCCATGGTGGGGGAGGCGGTGTTGTGCAGTATTCCGTTGCTGGTCATGGCATACGGCGTGATTTCCGTCGTCGCTGCGTTGACAGCAGCGATTATCCGCAACCCCGTTGTCACCGGAATGGTTTGCGCGGTTCTCTTGGTGTTGGGTTCGTTGAGCGCTCATGTTGAAAGCGTGGGCATGGGCGTCGCGCTGCTGGCTCCATTCGCCTCGTTTGATCCCGCTTCCCAGGTGGGGACGATTGGGTTCCTTGGGCGAGGGACGAACGCGATGCCTTTTGGAGAGGTCGTCGGCGCATCGGGCGCTCTGCTGGTGGTCTTGGGCGCCGTATCTCCGTTGATGGTGCGCCTGAGTGTTCCAAAGATCGAAAGGGGATGATCTCGATGATTGACCTTCAAACGCTGACGATCTCTTATGGAAAGAAGGTGCTCGTAGATTCGGTGAACGCTGAGTTTGCCCCGGGTACGGTCTACGGTCTCGTCGCTCCGAACGGGCATGGAAAGACGACGTTGCTGCGTGCGATGGCAGGTTTGCCGGGTCCTCGTGTGGACGGGAGCATCGTTCTGGATGAGGTGCAGGGTACGGGTGCGAGAGAGGTCCGTTCTATGATCTTCTATGCACCTGGTGAGGGGACGCTGCTGTATCCCGGATTGCGTGCGGAAGATCACCTCAAGATGGTTTGCGATATGTGGCCGCATGCTCGCGATATCGAAGAGATAGTGGAACAAACGCAGATAGGCGAGTTCGCGAAGATGAGGATCCGCACTCTGAGCCAGGGCATGAAGCAGCAGCTTACCCTGGCGATTGCGTATGCGACGGGCGCGCGGTACCTTCTATTAGATGAGCCCATGAACGCGCTCGACCCCAGCAGGGTGGACTTGCATTCCGAGATTCTCAGGAAGCTGGCCGATTCCGGTACGTGCATCATCATGTCATCCCACATCTTGGATTCGGTCGATAGGCTGTGCGATGAGATTCTGTTTTTGAGGGATGGGAAGCTCATTAGAAGCATTCCGAAAGATGATGCTGCGCCGAAGTCTCCCGGATCCCATTTCGCAAAGCCTGCCGGACGCGCCGAGGGTGCGCTAAGCACGTATCGGCGACTCTACGAAAAAGGCGGGTAGAAATGCAAGTTAAAAATCTATGTGGTCGATATGCCGTTAAACCCGCATATCGATACCGTTCAGCCATTCGCCTCGCCCCCGTCGCACGTATCTTCATCCGGTCTGTTACTTTTAATCTAACAGTTCTTTGAGGAACGTAGGTGCTTCTGAATGTACTGTCGACTTCTTCTCAAACTAATCCTAAGAGACAAGGCCGTATGGATTTGTACGCTCGTTCTCGC
>CABVDJ010000044.1 GCA_902497025.1 uncultured Collinsella sp.
CCCGTCGATGACGCGAGCGGCCACAGGACTGGTGGCGCTGGTGATTGACAATGCAATCAGCGTCTCATCCGAGTGCAAGCGTCGGTTCACGCTGTTGAGATGCTCGGTTTTCAGCCGACAGATGGGTTCGATGGCGGCATCGTCGATTACCGGAATGGTTTCGTCAACACCGGTGACGGCCTTGAGCGCGTGCATCAGCAGCGCGCTGGCCGCGCCCAACAGGTCGCCGGTTTTGCCGGTGACCACATGGCCATCGGGCAGCACCATGGCACCAGCCGGGGCACCGGTGGCGGCTTCCTTCTCAAGGGCCACGGCGCGGGCGGGAGAAAGATCGGGGGTCACGCCGGCCCGGTTCATGATGGAGCGCAGCCGCTCCACCTGTTCCTCGCCAGTGCCGGTGCGCTTCAAGTGCACGGCGGCGGCGAAGTAGCGGCGCACGATTTCCAGACGCGCGGCATCGCGGCAGGCATCGTCGTCCACAATGGCGTATCCGGCCATGTTGACGCCCATATCGGTGGGGCTCTGATAGGGGCTTTCGCCCATGATGCGCTCCATCATGGCTTTGAGCACGGGGAATGCTTCGACGTCGCGGTTGTAGTTGACGGTGGTCTCGCCGTACGCTTCCAGATGGAACGGGTCGATGATATTGGCATCGTCGAGGTCGACGGTGGCAGCCTCGTACGCGATGTTGACCGGATGGTTGAGCGGAAGATTCCAGATGGGGAACGTCTCGTATTTGGCATAGCCGGCGTCGATGCCGCGCTGGTGCTCGTGGTAGAGCTGGCTCAGGCACGTGGCGAGTTTGCCGGAGCCAGGGCCGGGCGCGGTGACCACGACGAGCGGCCGGGTGGTCTCGATGTACTCGTTCTTGCCGTATCCGTCGTCTGAAACGATGCGTTCGATGTCGTGCGGGTATCCGGCGATCGGGTAGTGCAGGCGGCAGGTGACGCCGAGTTGCTCGAGGCGGTGGCGGTAGGCGTCGGCGGCGGGCTGATTGGCGTATTGGGTGAGCACTACGGAGCCGACGAGGAAGCCGCGGGAACGGAACACGTCGATGAGTCGCAGCACGTCCTCGTCGTAGGGGATACCGAGGTCGCCGCGGGTCTTGCCTTTTTCGATATGGTTGGCGTTGATGGCGATGACGATTTCCACATCGTCCACCAGACTTTCCAACATGCGGAACTTGGTGTCCGGCTCAAAGCCGGGCAGCACGCGCGAGGCGTGGTAGTCGTCGAAGAGCTTGCCTCCGAATTCCAGATAGAGTTTGCCGCCGAATTGCGCGATGCGCTTTCTGATGTTGGCGGCTTGCAGCTCGATGTATTTTTCGTTGTCGAATCCCTGGCGCATAGAGGTCGGCATCCCTTTCCGAACGACGTCGTAAACGGAAAAATTATACCGGACGTCGTCGGCAACAAAAAATGGGATTCCCCGATGGGGAATCCCATTCGTCATAGAGAGCAATTACTCCCGAGGAATGTTGAACAGGGGTTTGCATGGCTCCCAAAAACGCGCTGGTCGAAACGTTGCCGACGACGCGTGCGCTCGAAGAGTATGCACGGGTGGCTTTGCGGTGATTTCCCAGACCGTTCGTTGCTAGGCGAGATATTTCTTTTTCCAGGCCTTCTTTCGGGCGTAAGCGTTTTCTGTCATGTCGGAGTAGTCGTAATCAACTTTGAACTTGCCGTTGGAATGGAGAATAAGCGTCATCGATCCCCATCTCTTTTCGGGCTTAAGCGCGGCCCTTTCAGGTTCAATGAACTTGTTGATAGCCATAAAGTTTTTCATCAAGGATGCCCTCGAAACGCCTTTTTGGTCAAAGCATTTAACGAAGTCGTCTTTTCCGCTGCCAGCAACGTAATACTCAATAGAGAACGCACCCTCGGCGTACTCGGCGTAAAACACGACCTTGCTCCAGTCTTCGGGGAGGGTTTCCTCAAGAATTGAAGCTATCCCTTGTAGCATCTTCTTTTCACTCATTACATTTCCTTTGCAGTGTTAAGAAGAAACGTAACCGTCTCTTCGCCGTCAATAATGTCCGTGATAGCAAACGAGCTAGGCCTGAATGACCCGCCCTCATAAAGTGGCTCAACCTTGAAAAACACTTCAGCGCCATCAGCCAAAGCATCGGCGCATTTTTGCTCGATTGCTGCATAGGCTTTTTGGTTAACCTCGCCGCCCATGGCGACAATATTCTCAAGGCCATTTGATCCATTGAATCGGTCGGCAATCAGATGGCCTCTTTGATCAAAAAGCTCTTCAAACCCTTTTCCGATTGACTGGATAGTGTCCTTGATGGTCAAACGACCTTCGTGGGTCTTTAGTTGTAAGAAGCCTTCGGCCGATTCGACCCTACCCATTGCATCGGTAACGTATTTATACCCATTGATCTCATAGCTCATGTTCGGAACGAGGTCGTCGCCAACGCGGTAAAGTTGCCCGAGATCGTCGGTTGCACACTTCACGCCGTCGATCGCAAACTCGTTATTGGGAAGCAGTCGGTCGCCTTCGTAAATTGCCTTTCCGGCATCATCCAGAATTCGTGAGCTTGCGCCCGATTCTGCTGCCTTTGAGGCAAGAAAGTTATTTAGACCTCGTCCGGCAAGAAGCGTTGCTGCCGTAACAGTTCCCGCAACGACTTCTCCGACGATATCCTCCTGAGATATCTCACCGTCTTCAGCGCCGGCTTCCAAGCTCTTTCCCATTTCGTCAAGAACGAGTACAGACCCAGCAGCGAGTGCTGCAGGGGCAGAAGCGGTGACGGCTACGGCACCAAGCGCAACTTCAGTGGCGATTTCGCCTCCAGTTTCGACATAGTCTCCGATTTCCCGTATCTGCTCATCGGCTTCCATGAAGTCGCCCCAGGCGTTGGCTGCATCGTCAACAGCGTGTGTTTGCGCGGTTTTCACCGCTGCTTCTTCGTCTTCGGCCAGTAGTTCAATATTCGATTCAACACCGACATATGCGTTTTCTCCAACGTCGGCAACTCCAAGTACGAACCTGCCGCCAAGATAAGCTCCGTTCCTTGCGCCATCGCGGACAGTTTCGCCTGCAGCGTTGAGTGTTGGCTCGCATGCTTTCCAGGCGTCATCTGCGGCTTCTTGAACTGTTGAAATGCTCGCGGTTAGGACATCGCCGGAAGAAATATCCCGCCATGCGGCATCTGCACAATCAGCAACGGTGCGTTGCGCCTCCTCAAAGGCCAATCTCGTTTCGGTCGTATCCGGCATTAATTGCTCTATATTTTCAAACGCCATTTAGATCACCGGCCTTGTTTGAGATAAGACCGCTGATACTTCGGCGAGTGCTGAGGCCTTTTCCGTTGTCTCGATGCCGGTACCCCTCTTTCTCAGCTCGTTGAGATGAGCGTTAAACATCGACTGAATGAACAGGTATTGGATTGGTCCCCAGCTTTCGGGTGAGGAGTCATCTTCGAATTTCCAGCTTGAAAGCAGATGGGAGCAAAGCCTCTCTTTGAGGCTGTCGGCAGATAAATCCCTGGCGTCGTCGAGGATGCGTCCAATATTGAAATACCTATAAGCACACCATTCAAACAGTGGCTTCCTCGAGGACAGAGGAGTCCCTGCCATCTCAATCAAGCGTGCCTTCATGGAGTCAGGTATGTCCATCTTGTGCACACAGTCGCAGAAGTTGTATTCCCTTGGCTCATCGAGCTTGAACGGATTAAGCACACAAGAGTTGAGATAGCGAAGCTCTTCAGAAGAAGCCTTGTCCTTCGCGCTGTGCTTGCTCTGTGTCGGCGAGTACTCTAGGCCGCGTTCATGCGGTTCGATGTGACAGAGGACAGGTTCGATCCATTCGTTCTGATATATTGCTGCAACGCCTCGCTGAAGCTTTGCAAGCTCTTGGATTTGGCTCTCGTTAAGATTTGCCGCCTTGCTGACAAGCATCCTGTCGCCTTCGTCAGGCAGTTTCCAGGATAAGTCGATGCGATGATTCTGCCTCAAGCCCAGCGGGTTGTTAAGGCGCGGTCATTTTGGCGCTTACATCTCACTTTTGCAGACGTAGAATACGAGTATTGGAATCAAAGGAGGGTTCTCATGCCAAATATCGGTAAGGACGACCATCCGAAGCTGTGGTCGCTTATTTTCGTGCTTATCATCGCGCTGACCTTCTGTTGCTTCGTCATGGGCCAAGGACTCAACAGTGGAACCAGCGTCTTCCTGGCAGGCCAAGGTTACGGTGCGAGCCTTGCCGGCGTACTTGCCTCGTCTTCTCCATTGCCGCCGCGTTAGCACGACTGTTCGTCGGCCCTGTTATCGACAACGGCAAGTGCTCACTCGTTATCATCGCCGGCATCGCTATCCTCATAGCAGGAACAGCACTGTCCGCTGTCGTTCAAGGCATCCCCCTCTTCACAATCAGCCGTTTGCTGCAAGGCGTGGGCTTTGGCGCAGCAACAACAGCAGCCTCGACCGCCGCAGCAAGCGTCTTACCGCAAGAACGGCTCGGCGAAGGCATTGGATACCACGGCCTCGGACAGGCTATCGCCATGAGCATCGGCCCAGCCTTCGCACTTTACCTAGTAGGAACCGATCCCTCAACGAACCTCTATGTCGGCCTTGCCCTGGTTGGGTTTGCAGGGCTTGTAATCGCCCTCAACGCACGCTATGAAAGTAAATGGCAAACTCTGCCAAGCTCCAGCGCATACCGAATCAAAATGGAAACCCGGCTCGAACTCGACTCAAAAGACGGGCAGGCACCCAGCCCCACCACAGTAACTACATCCGAAACAATTAACAGTGAAAAGTATCCTGAAGGCGACCAGGTGTCCAAGAGAACCCTGCGTGACTCATTCAACATCTTCGAGCCGCGCGCATTGCCTGGCGCCATCCCACAGATGATCATGTGCCCCACTTTTGGCTTTGGCGTCTTCTTTGCTGGTCTGTACGGTACTACTCTCGGCTATACCCACGCCGGTCTCTTCTACACCATCAGCGCGGTAAGCATGATTATCATTCGCATGATTTCAAAGCATTTCATGGACACCGTACCTGCAATCAAAACAATGACCGGAGCCGTCGCGTGCGGCATCCTCTGCTGCCTTATGCTACTTGCCGCACCGTACGGGGAACCTGTCTTCCTGGCGTCCGGAATCTTCTATGGTCTCGCCACTGGCATAAGCCTGCCACTTAATCAAAGCGTAGCGGTAAAGAACACCCCGCCAGAGCGCTGGGGCGCCGCAAACGCCCTGTTCCTGCTCGCCAATGACATCGGCATTGGCTTCGCAAGCGTAATCTGGGGCGTTATCAATGACTCATTCGGGTTCCAGACAAGCATCGTCTGCGTCATTGTCTGCCTTATCGCAAGCTACGCATCCGCCTGGATCGTCTACCCCGCCCGCGACAAGCGGTGGAGGCATTAGAGCGTAAGCGTCAAAATGACCGCGTAGCAGGAAACGTCCAGGACCATTCCGGCATACGGATGGAAAAGTCCTGGACGTTTCCATCTTTGCGTTGCGGTATGCCTTAGGCCGCTATGTCGCTACAGGCCCTCCTCGGCGTTGTTCGCCATCTCGTCGTCGAACGCATCGGGGTCGATGTTAATTATGAAGTCGTCAGGCATCTCTTTGGCCTTCTCGGCAGCGGCTGGGTCGAGCTTGCAGGACTCAGGCACCCTATCCGACCACGGCAGGAACGAGTCCACAACCTCATCGGTGAGCTCGCCGGCGTTGGGCATCTCGGTCAGCAGCCACTCGACGTAAAGCCTGGGATTGAGCCCGTTGGCCTTGGCCGTGGTGGTGACGCTGTATATCGCCGCAGACGCCCGCGCGCCGCGCGGCGCATCGCTGAAGAGCCAGTTCTTGCGCCCTACGACGAAGATTCGCTGGGCCTGCTCGGCGACGTTGTTCGAGAGCTCCAGGTGCCCCGTCTTCGAGCACGTTCATGACGTAGGGCCAGAACTCCACAGCGTACTGCAGCGCACGGTGCGGCGCCAGCTTCGGCGAGGCTAGGGGAAGCTGGGCCCGCGCCCATCCCCCGAAGTCCTCCATGAGCGGGCGGAGCTCCGCGTCGCGGGCGGCCTTCCTGCCGCCCGGCTCCATGTCGTCGAACTTGGAGTCGACCTTGAACATGGCGTCGATCCTGCGCCTTGCCTCGAGCGCAACGCTGGCCGCAGACGCCGCCTTGGCGTCGCCGCCGGCGATCTTCACGATTTGGGCGAAGTAGCGGCGCACGTGGACGAGGCACGCCGTGTTGGCGATGTTGGGGTTGCCGAGATTGAAGTAGGGTTTGTAGCCGTTGGCGGTAAGCGTGCCGGACCAGCCCGCAAGAAACTCCTGGGCAACGCCCTTCCTGCGGGTCTCGTGGTATTCGAATACATACACGGGCACGTTGCAGCGCGCCGAGCAGAACAGCCACATCCTCGATTTCTTCTTCGCCTCGCGGTTCGGCTCTTTCAGGACCTGAACCGTGGTCTCATCGGCATGAATCCTGACATGCGACAGCAGCTCGACCTTCATTCTCTCATGGACCTTCGCCAGCCAGCGCGCGTGCACGTTCATCATCCAGTTCGCCATGTCCTGGCGCGATATCGTCGCGCCGCACGCCTTGAGGTCTGTCTCTATGCGGTAGAGCGGCAGCGACATGACGTACTTGCCGTTGACGATCCAGGCAAGCAGCGACGGCGTCGCAAACGAGCCTGGTATCGGCGGCTCAGGCTGCGGTGCTCGCACGATGACGCCCTTGCGTTCCTATTGAGTTTCACTTGAGTTTCAGGGGCGTTTTTGGGGTGGTGGGACAAACTACTGGGACAGTTCACTCTCCGAAAAATCCTTTACTCTTCGTCCGCTGCGTGTCGCCATGTCCGTGGTGTACGCGCTTTTAGAGTAAAAATGACTGAAACTGCAGGTCAAAAGGCATAAAGAGACCCCCTGAAAACGTTGTTTCCAGAGGGTCTCAATAGTTTTTACTCACCCAAAATCACAGGTGGCTTTACGCTTTTTCGTACGTGGCGGCACACTGCGGGGGCTGCGGACATTTTCTTGGAGATAGTCATGCAGCCATTCCTTGGCTTTGACGATATTGTACCGGACTCATCCAGCCCAGCGACTGTTTGATGCGCTCGTGGTTGTACCAGTGGATGTACTCGTCGATCAGGACAAGCACCTCGTCGCGGGTGCGTTTCTCCCAATGCTCGGGATAGACGGACTCCGTCTTCATGCGACCGAAGAATCCCTCCGCGGCGGCGTTGTCGGGGCTGCAGCCCTTCGCGCTCATTGAGCGCGTCAGCCCGTAGCGTTCCATGAGCTCCAGCCATCCGGGCCACCGGTAGTGGCATCCCCGGTCGGAATGGACCACGGGACGGGCGTTGTCGGGCAGCGTCTCCGCCGCCTCGGCGAGCATCCGGTTGGCGAGCTCCGCGTTGGGATGGAAGCCGGCCGTGTAGGCGACGATCTTGCCGTCATGGCAGTCGATCATCGGCGAGAGGTACACCTTCCCGTCGCTGGCCTTGATCTCGGTGATGTCCGTGAGCCACTTCTCATTGGGCCGTTCGGCGGTGAAGTCCCGGTTGACGAGATTACCGGGAGCGGGCGTGGTCTCCCCCTCGTAGGAGCTGTAACGCCGCCGTTTGGGAACATGCGCCGAGAGCCCGCCCTCGGCCATGAGCCTGCGGATCACCTTCTCCGAGACGCCCGTCCCGAGCGCGGCCTTGACGCGACGGTACCCGTACCTGCCCTTGGAGTCGGCGAACGCCCGCGCCACGCGGGCGCGCAGCCCGGCGTACTTGTCAACGCCGATCCTGGCATGGTGGTAGTGGTAGCTGCTCGGCGCTATGCGCAGCAAGCAGGCCATCGACCTCAGCGAATACCTCGGCCTCAGCCGGTCGATCAGCATCGTCTTCTCCCTGTTCGACAGGCGCCGCAGGTCGGCGCCTGGGTCTTTTTTTACGACCTCCACCACCTCCCGCATCAACGCGTTCTCCAACTCCAGCTCCTCGACCCTACGGCGCAACGCCTCCACGTCATCGCCGCCCCCGGCATCCGCCCCGCCCCGAGGACGGACGGACGCCGATTTCCCGCCCTGGGCGGCATTCTGGTTCCGGGGCTGCAACGCGGCCATGCCGCCCCTGCGGTACGCCCTGACCCAGTTGTGCACCGCACCAACGCTCACGCCAAGCTGTTTGGCGGCCTGCTTCTGCTGCATGCCGCCCAGCACCAGTTCGATCGCCTTCCGTCTTGTCTCCAGAGGAATTATGGGTTTGGCCATACGGCCAGCATACCGGGGATCCATCGCCAGCCAGCGTTCCAGGCACTGTCTGGTCGGATAGCCCAGGCACTCCACCACCTGCGCGGTGGTCATCGGCGTTGTGAGGTATAGCTCCACCGCCCTCGAACGCTCCTCAAGACTGAACATACGAGAAACCTTTCGCTCAGTCTCCAAGAAAACGTCCGCAGCCCCGCGACACTCTACGGACGGAATTTCGATTGCGCAAAATCCGCTCCAGTTTACTCCCACTCGCCAAAGTAAAACTGGTTCTAAACAATACTGTTTAGGGGATTTGACTCTTAGTTGCTCAATTTGATACCAATTATCCAACTTATACGGCGTTGTCGGACTCCTGTTATCAAAAGATTATCAAGCCCAATGTTATCAGCAGAAAAGCAATGGTTTGGATCATCTGTATTATACCACAAGCAGAGTGCTATTTCAATCAAACCCGATGTCTATTTAGAAGTGCAACACCCTTGTTGGTCCTGTAATTCTAACAGTTCGTCGGCGAACGCCTCGGCGGGCGTGCGGTAGCCGAGCACGCGCATGGGGCGGTTGTTGATCTCGTCGACGATCTCCCTGACCTCCTTTGCCATGTCCATCCGTATCTCGCAGCGTTTGGGCAGATACCGGCGGATCATGCCGTTGCGGTTCTCGTTGCTTCCCCGCTGCCAGCTGGAGTACGGGTCGGCGAAGTACGTGGCCATGCCCAGCCCGTCGCGCAGCCTTTCGTGGTGGG
>CABVDJ010000045.1 GCA_902497025.1 uncultured Collinsella sp.
CAGCCTGCGGCTACCCTCGAGAACCGAGCTCTACACCAACATTCGGGACACTACCCAACTGGAGACAATAATCCATTCATTACTTCCAGAAATGAAGATTTACCACATGCATTAGGGCCGCTTACTAAAACCAGACAAGGTGCCTGTATCGTGCAATCTGGAATTGTTATCCTCTCATTAGTTTCGTTCGACGAAAACGAGAGACTGATTCCTTTCCAACTAATTCGATCAGCGTGATCGAAGCAGATCAAATTAGGTTTTTCAGCTTCCAAAAGACGACGTAATTCCAAGACACGGTGCAACGATCTAAACGACGGCTGAAGCTGAGCCCAACAATTCAGAACAAGAGGAAAAGGAGAATAGCATAGAAGTACAAGTTGATAACTCTGCACCGCAATCCCGACCGTCAGCCCGCGCTTTGACACAAGGAAAATAAGCAGCAGAACTGAAAGCAAGCCAGTGATGATGTTGCCAGCGTCAACTATTTCAGTTGCCAATCTCGCAAAGACACTCTCCTCAACTCGAGAGTTCCTGCAGGCTTTAAGCATCTTTTTATAGCGAAGTAATTCCAAGTTAATTGAACGAGAAATACGAATGTAAAGTCGACAATTAATTAGTTGGGCTAAATAAGCAGAACCCCTCGCCTGGGCCTCCAATGCCTTTTCGCTCTTAGTCGATAGCTTACTAAGAGCGAACGGATATAGAAGCGAAATAAACAATGCCGAAACACAAACAGGGATCAAAAGCAAAAAAGAGATATTAGATAGCGCCACAAACGATACCAAACCCGTCACTAGGCACGGAAGAAACGCAGTTGTAAATATTCCAATCATCGGCTGTAGGTTCCCAGCCTCTTCAATGCGCGATAACAGGTAGTCACTGTCTTTTGCTAAAACTAAGGGCCGCTCTAAAGCATGGCGGGCAAGCAATCTATAGAAGCAGTTAGCGCCATCGGAAGCCAATTGCTCCGCATATTTTGATCTGAACAGGTTTGTCACCAGCTCAACTGAGAGCAATACTAGCAGGTCTAACCCAATGTATAAAACGTTACGATAATTAGAGCGAAGCAGGCCATAGTCTATTATCAACGATTCAGCTTTAACAACAGACAGCTCCACCAGGGCAGATAAAATGCAGAGCGCCATCAACTTGATTACTGTCGTCTTATTTTGAATAAAAAGCTCTGACATATGTCCATCCCCTTAACTAATAATCATAGCTGGAAAGATGGCATTTTTATTCTATAGCCTCAAGCAACACGCTTTGCTGACGTCAAATCTTGTCATTACAAACATGTACCTGAGCGCTTAAGACTCCAAAAAAAGGGGCGGCCGAGATGGCCGTCCCCTCCCCAATATTGATCAGTGCGGCAAAGGAACAGCCCCTTTGCCGCAATCGGTTACTTTCGGCAGCCCTCTTTCCAAGCCTCGGCCGCAACCTTCCAGCGTAAGCGCAAGTCGCGCTCGCGGTCGATAAACATGATGGCAAACGCGACAAACAGCAGCAAACTCGCCACGACGATGGCGTGCAGCCCCATGCGCTCAATACACCAGTTGCCCAGCACGGCGCCAAAGACAAAGGTAAAGATCACGCCAAAGTACAGCACGCCGTTTTCCAAAAAGCCGCGCTTGTGGGTGATGATGTAGTCGTCCACGTTTTGCAGCGCGTTGCGCAGGTTGCCGATACACATGGTCGTGGCAATGCCGTGGCCGTGGATCTTACGGAAGCTCTCGACCTGCATGCCGCAGGCAAACGAGGTGAGGCAGTTGGCGAGCAGGTTGAAATTGCCACCCGGGATAAAGCTCACGCCCAGCAAGATGACGGCTTCAAAGAACACCGTCACCTGACGCCAGTGGATCACGCTGCCAAACCGCTCGTGTACCAGATCGGCAAGCATAATGCCCACGGCAAACGACACCACGGGGAAGAAATAGCGCCCCGCAAGTGCCCAGTTGCCCTCCGAGATGCTCACGCCCACGAGCAGGATGTTGCCTGTCTGCGCGTTGGCGAAAACATGGTCGCGCCCAATGTACGAATACACGTCCATAAAGCCACCGGCGAGCGCCAAGATGATGCCCAGCTCAATAGACTCCGATATCTGTTTGGCACGCTGCATCGTCGTGCATCCTCCTTGTTGACGACTCTCTCGTGCGTTGGCGGAAACATAGCCGCCGTTCATACTGTAACCCATTGACAACATGGCGTGCGCGCGAGACGGGTTCTCCAACGCGCAGATACACAGTCTGGAAACAAACAGCGGGCGCGGCGCCGGCACCCGCATCGACACGCCGATCCGCCAGCTCATGTACTCCACCAGTCTTTTTAGCCCCGTCCCAAAAAGACTGGTTACAATTACGTGCAGCATACAGACACCGGGAGGGATCGTGGCAAAAAAGCCTCAGCACGCTCAGAACAACCAGCGCGGCCAGCAGGGCAAGCAAGGCCAGCAGCAAAAGCATGACGGCAAAACACAGACCGCGCGCGCTGCTCACGCCACGCGCACTCAAGCCGCACCCGCCCGCCCCTGGCGCCCGGGCCGCGATAAGTTCCTCCCCGTCAGCCGCGCCGACATGGATGCGCGCGGCTGGGACCAGTGCGACTTTGTCTACATCTGCGGCGACGCCTACGTGGACCACCCCAGCTTTGGTATGGCCATCATCAGCCGCGTCCTCGACGCGCACGGCTACAAAGTGGGCATCATCTGCCAGCCCGACTGGACCGACCCCACCAGCATCACGGTGCTCGGTGAGCCGCGCCTGGGCTTTTTGGTCAGCGCCGGCAACATGGACTCCATGGTCAACCACTATTCGGTGACCAAGCACCGCCGCCACACCGATGCCTATACCCCCGGTGGCGAGGAGGGTCACCGTCCCAATCGTGCCGTCACGGTCTACGGCAACCTCATCCGCCAGACGTTCAAGGACGCTCCCATCATCATCGGCGGCATCGAGGCGAGCCTGCGCCGCCTGGCCCACTACGACTACTGGCAGGACAAGCTCAAGCGCTCGGTACTGCTCGACTCGGGTGCCGACATCCTCATCTACGGCATGGGCGAGCACGCGATTGTCGAGATCGCCGACGCGCTCGACGCGGGACTGCCTGTCGATCAGATCACCTATATCAACGGCACCGTTTACCGCACGGGCTCGCTCGACGAGGTATACGACTACGACCTGCTGCCCAGCTGGGACGACCTTACCGCCGACAAGCTCAACTACGCACGCAGCTTTAACGTGCAGCAGCAGAATATGGACCCTATCACCGGCCATCGCCTGGTAGAGCCCTACCCCAACAGCGTCTATGTGGTGCAAAACCCGCCGTCGGCGACGCTCACCACCGATGAGATGGACGAGGTGGCCGAGCTCCCCTACGCACGCGATTGGCATCCCGATTACGACGCGGCGGGCGGCGTGCCGGCCTTTGCCGAGATCAAGTTTTCCATTAGCTCAAACCGTGGCTGTTTTGGCGAGTGCTCGTTTTGCGCCCTCACCTTCCACCAGGGTCGCGTACTGCAGATGCGCAGCCACGATTCGATCATGCGCGAAGCCGAGCTGCTCACGCGCGACCCGGAGTTTAAGGGCTACATCAACGACGTGGGTGGACCGACGGCAAACTTTAGCCGCCCTGCCTGCGACAAACAGCTCAAGCACGGCGTGTGCAAGAACAAGCGCTGCCTGTGGCCGAGCGTGTGCAAGAACATGGTGGTCGACGAGAGCGGCTACACGCAGCTGCTGCGCGACCTGCGCCAGCTGCCGGGCGTCAAGAAGGTCTTCGTCCGCAGCGGTATCCGCTTTGACTACACCATGGCCGACGCCTCGGACGAGTTTTTGCGTGAGCTGCTGGAGCACCATGTCTCGGGCCAGCTGCGCGTGGCACCCGAGCACGTGAGCGACGCGGTGCTGTCCGTGATGGGCAAGCCGAGCCGCGCCGTCTACGACGCGTTCTGCCGTAAATTTGAACGCCTGAACCGCGAATACGGACTCAAGCAGTACGTGGTGCCATACCTAATCTCGAGTCATCCCGGCTCAACGATGAAGGAAGCAGTGGACCTTGCCGAGGCCGTGCGCGACATGGGCTACATGCCCGAACAGGTGCAGGACTTCTACCCCACCCCGTCCACCATGTCAACGTGCATGTACTACACCGGCGTGGATCCGCGCACCATGCAGCCGATCTACGTGGCGCGCGACCCGCACGAGAAGGCCATGCAGCGTGCGCTCATCCAGTATCGCAAGCCCGAGAACTACAAGCTCGTGCGCGAGGCGCTGGAAAAGGCTGGCCGCCGCGATCTGATCGGCTACACCAAGCATTGCCTGATTCGTCCCGTGCCCCCGCGCCCGGGCGAGACATCTGCTGGCGGTGGGCATGGAACCGGCAAGAAGGGCGGCAAACCGCATGGCGGCGGCGGCAAGGGACCCAAAGGCAGCAAGGGGCACAGCGGCATGTCGCGTGCGCAGAACACCGCAGGCCGTAACCGCGCGGCCCAGGGACGACAGGGCGCCAACGGAGGCGGGCGTCGCAACTAGGGAAGCGGTGCGCTCGCTGCGTCCATCCCACACGCATGGCGCAGCGAGCGCATTGCCTCAACGAGGATGACGCCGGCGATAGCGACCGTAATTGCCACGTCGAACGGCGTGTTCACAAACCAGAGCAACGTCATGAGATACGACCCGGCATTAAAGGCAAAGTGCAGCAGAATCGTGTAGCGGAGCTTTCCGGTCGTCACGAGCACCCAACCAAAAATGAGGCCGGCGGCGCCCGCATAGCAGCCCTGTACCCAGTTCATGTGCATAAAACCAAAGATGGCAGCCTGCAGCACGATAGCCGCAGCGATGCCCCAGGTACTCGGGGCCGCCCAGGGCACCATGGCGCCGTCCTGCGCGTTCGCACGACGCCGGCGTTTCCAAAGTGGGCGGCACTGCGGATTAAACGCTCGGAGCGAAAACTCAAAAATAATGCCGCGCACCAGCAACTCTTCACAAAATGGGGCGCCGAGCACCGTAGTCAGGACGGCGAGATAGCTGGTGTCGCCCATGCCTGTTTCCTCGACAAGCTCGCTGTAGTCGGCCGCGGCATCGGGCAGCAGCGACAGCACGGCGTCGGTCACGTAGCCAACGACCACCTGCAGGGCCAGGCCAATCACGATAACGCAGGCAATACGTTTCCACGCTCCACGCGCTCCCCCGCCGAGCGGATGCGCGCTTTGCCGGCGTGCCATAAACGAACGCGGCCACAGATAACGCCACCACAGCAGCGCCATCAAAAACGACGCCGTCTGCGCGACGGCCTGAAGCAATTGGATGTCGAGATCATCGATCGAAAAACCCATGAACACCGATGCGACGCCAAGGGCGGAGAACAAAACAACGCTCAGGGCAATATCGGCAGCGACGACGCCAAAACAGGCAAGCGCCCAAATCATCGCATTGAGCATGCCAACCTCCTCAAAACCCGGCACTTGGGGACATTCCTTAACTGCCGGCTGAAAAGGAACGTCCCCAAGTGCCGGCAGTTTGGGACAGTCATTGTTGATGAGAATCGGGCGCAGTGCCAAAGGCCCCGTTGGGCGAGATGTCGAACGGGAAGGTGCCGCAGCGATTGAACGCGGCGATAAACATGCGGATGGCGTTGGACGGCGTGGTGCCCACGAGCTGGGTTGCCGCCGCGAAGGCTGCCTTCTCCTCGGGCAAGACCTTCGCGACTACAGGGGTCATGTGTTCTGCCATGGCGCTTCCTTTTTGAAACGACGGTAGTGCGGATAGATGCGGGCCACGCGGCTGGGCGACGGGCTGTGAAGGCAACCCGATTGGCCCGCATCCGGAGTTTGTTTCTACGGCGTTGGTATTACTTGGTATCCCTAAGTATTACCCCGCAGATAGAATACCACACCCGACCCCATGGGGACGGAGGAAAACGAATCATTTTGTTGCTGAGTTAGTATTTAGAGCGTGATGATGTCCGAGATATCGAGGGCCTGAGCGTCGACGACATCGTGCGTGGCAAGCAAGAGCGTGCGGCTGTCGAGCAGGTCGAGCACGACCTTGGTCGTCGCATCGCGCGCGGCGGCATCCAGGCCGGTAAAGGGCTCGTCAAGAATCACCGCACCGCCCGGGCACAGCAGGGCGCGGGCGATCTCGACACGGCGGCGCTGCCCGCCCGAAAGCTCGGCCACGCGCGAATGCACGTCGATTCCCGGCACCAACCGGCGCAGCAAGGCCGCAGCGCTCGACGCACCCACGCGCGCATCGGCACACACCAGCACGTTATCCAAAGCCGAGGCGCCCTCTACCAGACGTGCATCCTGAAGCACCATCGAGCACGGCGCGCACTCCCCCGCTGCCAACGAAAGCAGCGTCGACTTGCCCATGCCCGAAGCGCCCATCACACAGATACGCCCACCCGCGGGCACGTTGAGTGCCAGACCATCCAGCGCCGGCGCCCAGGGCGCACGATCGCCCACGGCAAGCGCAAGCTCCGCTGCAGCGCCATCGCTCGCAGCCCCCGCACGCCCGCGCAGTCCATGCCCGTGCGCCCGCACGGCCGCGCGCCACGCCACGGGTCCCGAAACCCGCAGCAGCCACACCAGCACGCGCTCACAAGCCCACGAGGCGGCAACGACCAGCACGGTCCACGCCAGCAAATCAGCCGTCTCAATCAAAAGCTTTGCCTGATAGATACGCTCACCCACGGTGCCCACCGCCATGCCGATCAGCTCGGCTGCCACGCCGGCCTTCCAGCTCATGCCGATCACGGCACGGGCGCACGAAAGCACAAACGGCAGCACCTCGCGCCAGGTGTGGGCGCAAAACAGGCGCCAACCCCGCACGCCATGCAGACGAAACATCTGCTCCAGTGGCTTATCCGCTTGCGTCAAACCCTCAACCAGCGAAAAATACACGCCCGGCAGCGCCATCAAAAAGACCGCCGCAATGCTCACGCGCGCCGACCCCAACCAAATGAGCAGCAGGACCACCACGCAGGCAACCGGTGTCGCCTTAACAAACGAAAGCGCCGGCGCCACCAGGCGGGCAAACGTTCGCGACCGCACCGAGGCCCCCGCCAGCACACCGCCGCACACCGCGGCAAGCGCCAAACCGCCTAGAATCCGCGCACCCGAGCCCGCCAGAATCGCCCACGTGGCGGCATCGCACACCAGCCGTAGCAACGCCACCACAACAGCGCCCGGCCCCGGAAAAATCAACGGCTGCGCCACCAGCGCCGCCGCGAAGACCCACACGGCAAGCCAAAAGGCGGCAACGGCACCTGCTGCCGCCACCGCCTTCATACGCTCTGCCATTTGTCGAGCAAACGCACGCACGGGCTACTCCATGTAGTAGAAATCGTCAGCCGGGAGCTTTCCGCCCACGGCGCTCGCGTCCGCATCGGCCAGCACCTGCAGGTACCCACCGAGCGCCGCCTTCATATCCTTCCCCGTCTGGCACACGAGCATGCACCCGGGAATCGCCTTTTCGGCAATCGCGGCGTTATCGACGATACCCGCATCGACCACGGCCTGAGCCCAGTCCGCCGGCGCCGCGTTCACGGCCTCAACGCTCGCAACATGGCAGCTCAGGAATTCCGCCACGACCTCGGGATGCTCCTCGGCAAAGGCACGGCGCACCACGGTCACGCCCGTCAGCAGGCGCGAACCCGTGTCACCTGCCAGCTCATCCCACACATCGGTCAGACTTACCGGAGCCGACAGCCTGCCTTCGCTCTTTGCGATGGCAGCGGTCTTGAACGGCTCGGGCAGCACGCCCACGGCAGAAGGATCGGCAAGCAGGGCCGACAGCACCTCGGTGGGCTCGCTCTTAAACTCAAGCGCCACCTGGCCGGCCAGGCCCGCGCGCCCCAGCAGGTAGTTCATGACGTACTCCGGCGTGGTGCCCTTGCCCGTCATATAGACGGTATGGCCCGCCAAATCGCCAAACGAGGTCACACTCGCGTCGCCCGTCACAACGTTCAGCACGCCCAGCGTGTTGATGTCGATGACCTGCACCGCGCCCTCAGTCTTGTTATAGAGCACGCTCGCCACGTTGGCGGGCACCAGGGCAATGTCGATATCGCCCTGAATGACCTTGGGCACAATCTCATCGGCGGCAGTATTGATCGCAAAGTCGAACTCATTGTCCGTCTCGCCATCGACTGCCCGGTCCATAAACTGCACCAGACCAATCGAGGTCGGCCCCTTGAGCGAGGCGACGCGCACCTCGACCGGCTCTGCAGCAGCACCGGCGCCGTCCGTGGCAGCCGAGCCCGCGGCGGACCCGGCACCGGCAGCCCCGCCGACGACCGCGCCCTTTGCGCCCCCC
>CABVDJ010000046.1 GCA_902497025.1 uncultured Collinsella sp.
CAACCCGCCGCAACGATTTCAATGCAAGCCTGATGGGCGCCGTCCAGACCGACGCCGTTGCCCGCGCCATGGCCGTGCTCGAGCGCTCCGCTACCATGGGCGTGATCGTCGCCGCCCCCACAGCCGGCTCCGCGGGTGTTGTGCCCGGCTGCGTGCTGGCGCTCGCCGATCACCTTCAGCTCGACGACGAGCAGGTCATGGACGCGCTCTACTGCGCAGCCGCCATCGGCCTCAACCTCACCACAAGCGCCTGCGTTGCCGGCGCCGAGGGCGGCTGCCAAGCCGAGGTCGGAAGCGCCGCCGCCATGGCAGCCGCCGCGCTGGTGCAGATGCTCGGCGGCACGCCCGAGCAGGCTCTCGACGCCAGTTCCATCGCGCTAAGTAACCTGCTGGGCCTCGTTTGTGACCCCGTCGGTGGCCTCGTGGAGGTGCCCTGCCAAAACCGCAACGCCATCGGCGTGGCAGCGGCCTTTAGCTCGGCACAACTCGCCCTCGCCGGCATTAAGAGCTTGGTGCCGTTTGACCAGATGGCACATGTCATGCTCTCGGTGGGTCACGCGTTGCCGGCCACGCTGCGCGAGACGGCAAAGGGCGGCATCGCGCAGGCTCCGGCCGCACTTTCGGCCTGTGCAAAATGCGGCGTGTGCGGATAACGGCAAAGAATGACTCAAAGGTGGGACAAATGTCCCACCTCTTTTGAATGCCACCGTTTCCGTACCACAAACAGCAGGGCAATCGCTATAATGCAAGCCCAGTAAAAACACGATGAGCCATAAGGCGAAATTCGAAGGATATGCATACGATGTCGCAAAACGATCGAACTCAACTGATTCCCGATCCGCAGCAGCCGAGCAGGCACACCGGCGGCGTTCAGTCACCGCGTCCTATCGCGCCGAGCCACGGTCAGCAGCGTGGTGCTGCAAACGCTTCCCAACGCCCAAACCAACAGCGACAGCAGCGCCAGGCAAACGGCAATGCGCCCAAGCAGCCCCCCACGCACGCCCGAGGCGATCGCGGCCCCGCGCGCAAGTCCGCCGGCAACAATAAGTCGGGCAAAAAGACGACGCTCTTTGTCGTCTTGGGTCTTATCGTCATTGTCTATATCGTAGGAATCGTAGCGTTTTCGCAGCTAGCCTACCCCAACACCACCATCGCCGGCGTCGACGTCTCGTTCTCCAACGCTTCGTCTGCCGCCACCAAGGTCAATTCGGCATGGAAGCACTATAAGCTCACCGTGACAGGCGATGACTTTAGCTGGACCTATCAGCCCGAGTCCGATGAGCCCATCGTCGATGGCGAAGCTGCCGCAAAAGAGATTATCAGCCACAACGAAGCCTTTGTATGGCCGGTCCGCCTTGTGGAATCCTTAAGCGGCAAGGCCAAAACAACCGCTACCTCCAACGAAGTCGATCTTGATCAAGACGTCGACCTGTCCATGCTCTCCGATACCTTTGACCAAAAGAAGTTTGAGAAGGATCTGGGCGCCGCCATCGACGAGTTTAACGAGGGGCGTTCGGGCACGTTCGAGGCCAATAGCTCCTATGACGAGCAGGCCGGCAAGTTTACCGTCGAGAAGGCGCGCTCCAACGAAAAACTCAACCGCGAGCATGTCATTAAGTATGCCGAGCTCGAGCTTGCCTCGCTGGCCGAGACCGTAGATCTTTCCAAGCTCGGCAACGATGCCTATGAGCCGCTCAATGGAACGCTGACCGATGATCAGATTCAGGCCGCATGCGATGCCGCCAACAACTTCCTGGGCGTCAACGTGACCCTCAAGCTTAACGGCGAGGATGCCGGCAAGGTTGATGGCGGCTCCGTATTGCAGTGGATCAGCTTTGCCGATCCGGCCAACCCCACGCTCGATACGTCGCAGATCAGCAGCTGGGCAGCCGAACTCGCCAACGGCTTTAATACCGTGGGCTCCACTCGCTGGTGGACGCGCGCCGATGGCAAGCAGTGCGCCGTCGAAGGCGGCGACTTTGGTTGGTCCATCGACAGCAGCTCGCTCGCCAAGCAGGTCGAGGACGCCATTAACAACAAGCAGACCGGCGAAATCGAGATCAAGTACTCCCAGAAGGCCGACACCTTTACCGCAAAGGGAGAGCCCGATTGGAAGGCGTATATCGACGTCGACCTGTCCGAGCAGCACGCGCGCTACTATGACGAGAACGGTAATATCGTTTGGGAGGCCAACTTTATTTCCGGCAAACCGGGCGAAGACGCCACCCCCGAGGGCGTGTGGCAGACCAACAGCAACGACGGCGGCAGTACCCTGATCGGAGCCAAGGACCCCGAGACCGGTAAGCCCAAATACGAAAGCCCGGTGAGCTACTGGATGCCGTTTGAGGGCAACATGATCGGCTTCCACGATGCCACTTGGCAAAACGACAAGAGCTTCGATAACGCCGAGTCGTACAAGTGGTGCGGCAGCCACGGTTGCATCAACCTGCGCCTGGCAGACGCCAAGGCACTTCACGACTGCATCAAAGTCGGCCTGTGCGTGGTTGTCCACTCGTAGTGCAACGCGCGCATTCCTACAACGTGGAACCGCTGCGACCAATCTAACAGTTCCGAAAGAAACCGTCCTATGCGCCCGCCCCAACCGGTGGGCGCATATAATGATCGAGGTTCTTTCTATAAAGGAGACGCTATGCCGAATGTCCCCACGATCACCCCGGGCCCAGATGATACCGAGCGCACACCCGAAGGTGCCACCGAAACGATTCCTCTGATTACAAACGTACATGCCGAAAAGCAGAGCAGACGCACGAACGATACGGCCGAGATTTCCGATGAAGAGGCTTATGCCAAGCTCAAGGCAAAACGTGCCGAACGTCGACGCAAAAAGCTGATTCGACGCGGTATTGCCGCCGGCGTCGTGGGTGCCATCGCGCTCATTGCCATTGTCGCGACCCTTGTTATCAATGCGCAGCCACAGGGCGCTAGCGGTCCTGTGACCGACATGGTGACCGAGGGCACGTTTACCACAACGGTCGAGGCAAAAGGCCAGCTCAAACCCATTTCGTCCTCAGTGGTCTCCCCTTCTGTCGACGGTACGGTCGATTCGATCAACGTGCATGCAGGCCAATCCGTCAACGAGGACGACGTGCTTATGACCATTAAGAACGACGAGCTCGATCGCAACGTTGCCGAGGCGCAGCGTGCAGTTGCAGCCGCCCAGGAAGACCTCACCAACGCGCAGAAAGCCGCCGCTGTCGCGCAGGCCACCCCAACGACGGACGTCGATGGAGCTTCCGCAGCGGCTGGCGTCTCCGCCGCATCAGCGGACACGAACGCCGTATCGGCCGCGCAGCGCAGCCTCGCATCGGCCCAGGCAAACCTCGATCAGGCGAACGCCAAGGCAGCCTGCCGTACGGTCACGGCCCCGAGCTCGGGCAGCATCGTGGAGCTCAACGCCAAGGTGGGCGCCACGGTAACAGGCGGCATGATCATGGGCGAAAGCGACACGAGCGGCGGCAAGCAGTGCATGCAGATCGCCGACCTATCCAAGATGAAGGTGACCGTGCAGGTGGGCGAAAAGGACATCGCCAAGATCGCCGTGGGCCAGAGCGCCAACGTTACCTATCCCGCGTTTCCCGATATCGTAAGCCAGGGCACCGTCACGGCTATCGCGTCGGTGGCAAACTCCGACACCGCCAACGGCGGCGGCAGCAACGTGACCTTTAACGTCGACATCCTCATCGAAGCACCCGACAGCCGCCTTAAGCCCGGTATGACTGCCGAGGTATCGGTAGTGACCGAGCAGCTCGACGACGTGGTGATGGTGCCGACGATGGCGCTCATGACCGAAGACGGCGAACACTATTACGTCAACGTGGCAACCGATGACGAAAGCAAGGATACGCGCCGCGTGAAGGTGACCGTCGTGACGCAAAACGACAACGAAGCCGTAGTCGGCAAGACACAGGTCAAGCGCGACGACCAGGGCAACGAGATCAACCCCAACGTGCCGGTTACCAAGCTGCGCGATGGCGACACCCTCGTCATGGACACCGGAGCGGACGCAACGGCTGACAGCGGCTACAGCGCGGATTCGGGCAGTATGCCTGCCGACGAGGGCATGTAATGCGCCCCGTCATCGACATCCGCAACGTGCACCGCATCTTTGAAAGCGAGGCCGGTTGCGCCCACATCCTGCACAACGTGAGCCTAGCGGTAGACCCCGGTGAGTTCGTCGCCATCACCGGCCCCTCGGGTTCGGGCAAGTCGACGCTCATGAACATCCTGGGTTGCTTGGACAAACCGACGGCGGGCGACTATTACCTGCAGGGGCTCAATGTCGCTGAACTCGACGATGATGAGCTCACCGAGGTGCGTGCGCTGAGCATTGGCTTTGTCTTTCAAAGTTTCAACCTGCTGCCGCGTTTGTCGGTTATCGAAAACGTCATGCTGCCGCTGTCCTACACCAATGTGCCGCGCAACCAGCGCGAGATGCGCGCCGTACACGCACTGCAAGCTGTCACGCTGCCCGTCGACCACTGGGACCACCGCATATCCGAGCTCTCGGGCGGACAGATGCAGCGCGTCGCAATTGCGCGCGCCCTCGTCAATGACCCGCCCATCATTCTGGCCGACGAGCCGACGGGAAACCTGGACTCCGCTACCGGAGCGCTTGTGATGGAGACCTTCCATAAGCTCCAGAAGCGCGGCAAAACCATCGTTCTTATCACACACGATCCCGGCATCGCCGCCGAGGCCGACCGCGCCGTGACCATCCGCGACGGTCGCATTCACGACGGCGCGTATATTCCACATGCACCGAAGACCCTACGCAGTGCCGTAGATAGCCTGCCCATGATTTCCGCCTCCGCCAACCCGCCGAAAGGAGTGGTGGCATGAGCGCCCGCGATCTCATCCAGGAAGCCCTTCACTCGCTCGAGGCCAACAAGGGGCGCAGCCTGCTCACCATCTTGGGCATTGTCATCGGCATCGCCTCGGTTATCGCCATGACTTCGCTCATCGGCGGCATCCAAAACAGCCTGGTCAACAGCCTGGGCCTCAACGCAGCTCGTATGGTTCAGATCTATTCGTCGCAAGAACTCACCGAGTCGGACATCGAGAAGCTTCAAAAACTGGTGCCGCAGATAGAGCAGATCGGAATCGTCGACAGCGCGTACACCGAGTACAAGACCGGCGATAAAAGCTATACCGTCATGGCGCAGGGCGTCGACAGCGACATGCTCGACGCGGTGGGGGCCGGCAAGCTCGTTGCGGGGCGTACCTATTCCCAGGCCGAGTCTCAATCAGGCTCGCGCGTGGCGCTCATCAGCCGCGGCGGCGCCGATCAGCTTTACGGCAACGAACAGGACGCGGTGGGCAAGACTGTTAAGGTCTCCAACGGCGAGGTGCAGATTGTAGGCGTGATCGATGGCGGCAGCGACTCCATGGGCTCACTCACACTGTATATGCCACGCGAAACCATCTCCGGGCTGTTTGGCGACGAGAATCCTTCATTCCCCAGCGTGACGGCACTTGCCGCCGAGGGCACGGACATGGATGAGCTCTGCAAGACCATCGAGTCCAAGGTGCGCGCAATGAAGGGCATCGCGGAGGATGATGAGTACGACAGTGTATCGGCGACCTCCATGAAAAGCGCCATCGATGCGCTCAACTCCTTTATGGGCGCGTTCTCGCTCATCATGGGTGCTGTCGCCAGCATCTCGCTGCTTGTCGGCGGTATCGGCATTATGAACATGATGCTCACCAACGTGACGGAGCGCATACGCGAGATCGGCATCCGCCGCGCTCTGGGCGCCAGTCGTCGCGATATCACCGCGCAGTTTTTGGCCGAGTCCTCGGCGCTGTGCGTCACCGGCGGACTGTTGGGTGTCCTGATAGGCTATCTGCTGGCCTGGGGCCTCGCGATGTTTACCGCAGGATCAGGGGTTCTCGACGAGCTCGGTGCCAGCGGGCAAATCACACCGAGTTTTTCAATCGCCACGGTGCTGCTGGCCTTCGCCGTCTCCGTCGGCATCGGCGTAATCTTTGGCTTCTACCCCGCTCGCCGCGCAGCAAAGCTCAACCCGGTGGAGTGCCTACGCTACCAGTAAGCCACCATCAACAAGTTGCGGTAAATTATGGACTGAATATGCTATCTAGCAGCAAAAACAGACACTATTTCACCGCAACTTATTGAAGGGCTGCTTGCGCCAGTTCCGGGCGTCGTCCTCGAGCTTTTGGCGGATGACGGGCTTGTACGGTTCGAGCTTGCTCGAGGCGCTCCTCCTCGCGGGCGGGAGGGCGCGCAGGCACGGCGAGCGCCTAGCGCGCGAACTCCCGTAAAAGCGCGTCTTCCACTTCCTGGAGCGAAAGGGCCCCGCCTCCCTCGGCGGGACGGGTGACCACGATGCAGCGCGCTCCCGCGTCGCGCGCGGCGGCGAGCTTCTCGGCCGTGCCGCCTACGGTTCCCGAGTCCTTGGTCACAAGCCACTGGGCGCCCACCTGCCGAAGCATCGCCTCGTTGAGCTCGCGGGTGAAGGGCCCCTGCATGCCGATGACGTGCGACGACGAAAACCCCGCGTCGATGCACTTCGTTATAGCACCGGGCAGCGGGAGCACACGCACAAAGAAGCGCTCCGCGAAATCGGCGACGCGCGTGTAGGGAGCAAGCTCCTTGCTCCCCGTCGTGAGAAGCGCGCGACCCGGGTTCTCGGAGAGAAAGCGCGCCGCGCAGGCGATCGACGCGACCGACACGACGCCTTTGGGCAGCGTCTCGGCCGGGCGTGCAAGGCGCAGGCATCGTGCACCCACGGCGAGCGAAGCGGCCCGGATGTTGCCGCTTGCGAGCGTAGCGAAGGGGTGCGTGGCGTCGACGACGATGCGCGCGCCGGAAAGCTCGCGCTCCATGTCGGCCTCGTCGAGCCTGCCCGCATGCACCTCGATGCCCAGAAGCTCGCCCAAAAGCTCGCCTCCGTACTCGGTTGCCGCGTAGGCACGGGCGGGGATGCCCGCCCCGCTCGCCCATTCGCACAGAAGGCGGCCCTCGGTGGTGCCGGCGAAGATGCGCAGCGCCGGCGCGGATGCAGGCGCCGTCACTTCGGGCCGCCTGGGCGCGTGATCTGGTAGAGCAGCGCGTTCATAATGGCGGCCGCCACGGTCGAGCCGCCCTTGCGACCCCTCGCGACGATGGCCGGTACGCGTCGCGCGAGTAGCTCCTCTTTCGCCTCGACCACGTTCACAAACCCGACCGGCACCCCAACGACGAGCGCGGGCTCAATCTTCCCCGCATCCATGAGCTCGGCGAGGCGCAGAAGTGCTGTGGGAGCGTTGCCGACGGCCACGATGAGCGGACCCTCGATGCCGCAAGCTTTGTCCATGCTCGCAACGGCGCGAGTCGTGCCCGCGGCGCGCGCAGCCGCGGCGACATCAGGGTCGGCCATGTAGCACACGGCCTTGCAGCCGAGCTTCGCGAGCGCGGGCTTGCTTATGCCTGCGAGCGCCATGTTCGTGTCGGTGAGCACCGTGGCCCCTGCGCGCAGTGCGTCGAGCGCACAGTGCGCGGCGTCATGGGTGAACACGAGGGAATCGGCGTACGTGAAGTCGGCTGTGGTGTGGATGACGCGCTTTACGACGGGCTCTTCGAGCGGCGGGAACGT
>CABVDJ010000047.1 GCA_902497025.1 uncultured Collinsella sp.
TCGACACCGCCGAGTTCGCGATCCCCGGCCTTGACGACGAGTTCCGCGTCATCGTCTCCCCGTGGATTCTGACGGTGCTCGTGACCGACCGCCTGGCTCGCTACTACGAGACGGTCACCAAGCACAACCTCAAGTATCGTCGCTACTATCACCAGTTCGACTACTAAAGAAAACGGGTGCGGGAACGTGCCGGGCTATTGAGAGGAACACAGAATGAGACAGTACATCATCGCCAGCCATGCGCACTTCGCTACCGGCATCAAGGAGAGCGTCGAGCTGCTCTCGGGCGCTCGCGACAACGTCCACGATCTTTCGATGTTCGTCGATGGCCGCATGGACGTGGCCGAGGAGGCCCAAAAACTGCTGACAGGCATGTCTGCCGACGATGATGTCGTTGTCTGCACCGACCTCTTTGGCGGCAGCGTCAACAACGAGTTCACCAAGATCGTCCAGACGCGTCCCCGCACGTACCTCGTTACCAACATGAACCTTCCTCTCCTCATCCAGTTGCTGTTCTCTGACGAGTCGGCGCCGGTTGAGGAGACGATTCGCGCCATCGTCGCTGCGGACGATACGCGCGTGAAGTTTGTCAACGATCTTTTGGTCGATGACGACGAGGAAGAAGAGTTCTAATCCGCAGCACCTACTGACACGCCGTAAGACGGCACAAGACCTTTGGGGGGTCACATTATGATTCAGCTACTTCGCGTTGACCATCGCCTGCTTCATGGCCAGGTCGCAGTTTCCTGGGTTCAGGGCCTCGGCTCCAACTGCATCTTCTGCGTGGGCGATAAGGTCGCTAACGACCCGGTGTGGAAGACGACGCTCAAGATGGGCAAGCCTGCCGGCTGCAAGCTCGTCATCAAAGATATGGAGCATGCAATCGAAGCTATCAACTCGGGCGTGACCGACAAGTACAAGATGATCATCTGTGTCGCCACTATTGCTGAGGCAAAGCAGCTTGTTGAGGGCTGCCCGCAGATCAAGTCGGTCAACCTGGGCAACACCAAGCCCAAGGACGAGAAGCGCCCCGATGCTCGTCAGGTCTCTCGTCAGATCTTCCTGACCGCAGCCGAGGAAGCCGATGTGCGCGAGATGCTGGATCGTGGCGTTGAGGTCGAGATTCGACCCCTGGCCGATGACCCCAAGGTTGACTGCGCCAGCGTGCTCTAGGCGTTTGAATTCGAAGAGTCTGAGCTCTTCGTAGTGTCCTATTAGGAAAGGGGGATGTATGCTTACCCAAGCAATCCTCATCGGACTTATCGCCGCATTTGGTAAGTTCGACTCCCAGCTCGGTACGCTCTATGCGTTCCGCCCCATCGTCCTGTGCCCGCTCGTGGGTCTGGTGCTGGGGGACCTGCAGTCCGGCCTCGCGATCGGTGCGAGTCTGGAGCTGCTGTTCATGGGCTCGATCTCCATCGGCGCCTACCTGCCGCCTGATGAGACGATCGGCGGCGTGCTCGCCTGCGCCTTCGCTATCCAGCTGGGCCAGAGCACCGAGGCAGCCATCGCGCTTGCCATGCCCATCGCCACGCTGTGCCTTGCCATCAAGAACATCCTCAACGCCGCCCTGCCGATCCTGGTTGACCGCGCTGATGTCTTCTCCGGCCAGGGCAACCTTAAGGGTGTCTATGCGATGCACTTCCTGATCGGTTTAACCGGCATCATCATGGCGTTCCTGCTGTGCTCGCTGTCGTTCTATCTGGGTGCTGACGCTATCCAGGGCGTGCTCGACTTTATCCCCGACTTTGTTCTTGCTGGCTTTGGCGTTGCCGCCAACATCCTGCCTGCCATGGGCTTCGCCATGCTCGGCCGCCTGGTGCTCACCAAGCAGCTCGTGCCCTTCTACTTCCTGGGCTTCCTGCTGTGCTCCTACGCCAACGTGCCCGTCCTGGGCGTCGCCCTGATCGCCATCATCATCGGCATCGACAAGTTCGACCTGCTCGGCCTGGGCGGAGCCCAGCCCCAGCTCTCCGCGGAAGGGGATGAGGACGATGACTTCTAGTCCCGAGAACAAGATCACGCGCTCCGACCTCGTCAAGAGCGCCGTCAACGTCGGCGCCCTGGGCATGGAGTTCTCCTGGACCTACTACAAGCAGATGAACATCGCCTTCTGCCTGATGGTCGCCAACATGCTCAAGAAGATCTACGCCGGCCGCCCCGACGACTACGCCGAGGCCCTGCACCGCCACTGCGCGTTCTTCAACATCACCGTCCAGTTCGCCCCGTTCGTCGGCGGCATCGCGATGGCCATGGAGGAGAAGGTCGCCCGCGGCGAGATCGAGCCCGAGAGCGTCAACGACGTCAAGGCCGCCCTCATGGGCCCGCTGTCCGGCATCGGCGACTCCATCTTCCTGTCGACGCTGCGCGTGGTCGCCGCCGCGGTGGGCATCAGCCTGTGCCAGGCCGGCAACCCCTTCGGCCCCATCGCCTTCCTGCTCATCTACAACGTCCCCGGCTTCGCGCTGCGCGTCTGGGGCGCCGTCAAGGGCTACGAGCTGGGCGTGGGCTTCCTGGACGAGGCCCAGAGGACCGGCCTCATGCAGAAGATCATGACCTGCGTGGGAATCGTGGGCGTCATGGTCGTTGGCGCCATGTGCAAGGACATGTTCTGGGCCAGCATCCCGGTGGCCATCGGCTCGGGCGACGACGCCCAGACCCTCCAGGACATCCTGGACGGCATCATGCCCGGCATGCTCGGCATGATCGCCTTCTGGCTGTACTACTGGCTGCTGTCCAAGAAGATCAACCCCATGGTGCTGATCGTGGCCACCATGGTCGTGGGCATCATCGGCGCGTTCTTCGGCGTGCTGGCGTAGGCTCCTGCGTTCTATTCTGCCCCCAAGGGAAACGGCGATCCATTGCGGTCGCCGTTTTTTATTACCGAAAGCTAGCTGGAGGTGCTTCGTGATTCGATCTGACAATCCACCCGATAATGGCGTGAGCGGGGCGATGTATCTATTTGGCACGGCGCTCTTGTGGAGTTTTATCGGCATCCTCGTTCGCGCCAATTCGCAGTCAGCTCTTTTGATCGGTGCCGTTACGGCAATATTTATGGCGCTCTTTATCCTGCTCGTCGGCAGGCCCATCCTCCGCGTCAGCCGTCTTATTGTCCTTGTGGCCGTCTGCAACTTCGTGACGGGCACCACGTTTAACTTTGCCAACCAGCTCACGACGGTCGGCAACGCGATCGTCCTGCAGTACACCTCGATGATTTTCGTTATCGTGTATCAATCGCTCGCAACTCGCACGTTGCCCTCGCCTGCGAAGATTGCCTCCGTGGTGGTTGCTTTTACGGGTATGGGACTTTTCTTTTTAGGCGATTTGAGTGCCGAGGGCATGCTCGGCAACCTGCTTGCCGTCATTTCGGGCGCCACCTTTGGGCTGTGTTTCTTTTTGAACTCTCGCCCCGATGCGTCGCCCATGGTGTCCTCGCTCATCTCCTGCGGTATCTCGATGTTGCCGATCGTCTATTTTGCCGGTGCCCTAGACTCCGTGAGACCATTTGAGTGGGGGCTTATGCTGGTGCATGGCCTTTTTTGCAGTGGCCTTGCGAGCGTGCTGTATGCCAAGGGAATTGCGCGCACTAACGCGTTTGCGGCCAACTTGGTCTGCATGAGCGAGGTCGTGCTCGCTCCCTGCTGGTCGGCGCTCCTCTTTGGCGAGGTCTTTCGCTGGAACGAGTTTTTGGGCGCGGCGATAATCGTTTTGGTGATTGTAGGCAACTTGGCATACGATGCCTTTGGCGATGGCTTTCTGGTGGCGCTTGTCCGCCATCGAAACAAAGAGCGCGCCTGATGGGATACGTCTGCCGTTTACGGTAAAAAACACTCCGCTGAGCGAGTGGTATTAAATAGTAAGAACCTGCATACCTATAATTGGTATCAAATCATTTGTACCTGGCATGGGTGTTAGCAGCACACCAGGTACGCTTCGAGCCGTGGAATCGAACTCCCGGAATTGATATCAACAACGCGCGCGACGGGAGTGACGACGGTTCGAGATTCTTAATTGAGAGGAACTATGCTTGTCCAAGCAATCCTCGTCGGCTTAGTCGGAGCGTTTGGATGTCTCGACTACCAGCTCGGCACCCTTTACGCGTTCCGCCCCATCGTCCTGTGCCCGCTCGTGGGCCTGGTGCTGGGGGACCTGCAGGCTGGCCTTGCCGTTGGCGCCAGCCTGGAGCTGCTGTTCATGGGTTCGGTTTCCATCGGCGCCTACGTGCCGCCTAACGAAACCATCGGCGGCGTACTCGCCTGCGCGTTTGCCATACAGCTCGGTCAGGGTACCGAGACAGCCATCGCGCTTGCCATGCCCATCGCCGTCCTTTCGCTGACGTTCGACAACATTACCAGTGCCTTGTTCCCCGTGTTTGTCGATATGGCAGACAAGTTCGCCCTCAAGGGAAATCTCAAAGGTATTTACGCCGTCCATTGGGGACTTGGACTTTGGGGCTGCCTCGAGTACTTCTTGCTGTGCGGCGGCGCATTCTACTTGGGGTCTGACGCCATCCAGGGCCTGCTCGACTTCGTCCCGTCCTTCATCATTGATGGTTGCGGCGTTGCCGCCAACATCCTGCCGGCCATGGGCTTCGCCATGCTCGGCCGCCTGGTGCTCACCAAGCAGCTCGTGCCCTTCTACTTCCTGGGCTTCCTGCTGTGCTCCTACGCCAACGTGCCCGTCCTGGGCGTCGCCCTGATCGCCATCATCATCGGCATCGACAAGTTCGACCTGCTCGGCCTGGGCGGAGCCCAGCCCCAGCTCTCCGCGGAAGGGGATGAGGACGATGACTTCTAGTCCCGAGAACAAGATCACGCGCTCCGACCTCGTCAAGAGCGCCGTCAACGTCGGCGCCCTGGGCATGGAGTTCTCCTGGACCTACTACAAGCAGATGAACATCGCCTTCTGCCTGATGGTCGCCAACATGCTCAAGAAGATCTACGCCGGCCGCCCCGACGACTACGCCGAGGCCCTGCACCGCCACTGCGCGTTCTTCAACATCACCGTCCAGTTCGCCCCGTTCGTCGGCGGCATCGCGATGGCCATGGAGGAGAAGGTCGCCCGCGGCGAGATCGAGCCCGAGAGCGTCAACGACGTCAAGGCCGCCCTCATGGGCCCGCTGTCCGGCATCGGCGACTCCATCTTCCTGTCGACGCTGCGCGTGGTCGCCGCCGCGGTGGGCATCAGCCTGTGCCAGGCCGGCAACCCCTTCGGCCCCATCGCCTTCCTGCTCATCTACAACGTCCCCGGCTTCGCGCTGCGCGTCTGGGGCGCCGTCAAGGGCTACGAGCTGGGCGTGGGCTTCCTGGACGAGGCCCAGAGGACCGGCCTCATGCAGAAGATCATGACCTGCGTGGGAATCGTGGGCGTCATGGTCGTTGGCGCCATGTGCAAGGACATGTTCTGGGCCAGCATCCCGGTGGCCATCGGCTCGGGCGACGACGCCCAGACCCTCCAGGACATCCTGGACGGCATCATGCCCGGCATGCTCGGCATGATCGCCTTCTGGCTGTACTACTGGCTGCTGTCCAAGAAGATCAACCCCATGGTGCTGATCGTGGCCACCATGGTCGTGGGCATCATCGGCGCGTTCTTCGGCGTGCTGGCGTAAGGGCCCGGCTGCATAGATTTTCGTTGCAACCTGGAAAGGGGATGGAGCAGGCCTATGCCCTCCATCCCCTTTTTGTATAGAAGGAGTTCGTATGTTCGCGAAGGATCGCGAAGCAATGCGTCTGACGCCGGCAGAGGTCAAGCTGATTCTTATTGAGTCCCTGCAGTGGTGCGCCAACAACGCGGTCTACTTTTTGGGGCTTATCGGTGCGGCCACGTATGATCTGGCCGGCACGGCCTTTTTGGTTGCCGCCATTACGCTCGTGCGCAATCTTATGACGTCGGTGGGCAATATGGTGTCGGGCTCGGTCATCGACCGCTTTGGACCGCGCCGGACGTCATTTGTGACGTGCGTGATTACGGCTGTGCTATCGCTTGGCGTGGGGTTGGCGCCGTTGTCTGTCCCCGGGCTTGTGTTTGCCGCGTGCGTCTTGGGACTTGCGGGCGGCTTTATCAACACCTGCACGCATGCGTTTCCGGGATACCTGGAGTCGACCACCGAGGGCCGTACCCGCGTGAACGGCCTCATGGTGTTCTACAGCAATATCGCCTATACCGCTGGCCCGCTGCTCGGCGGTGCCATCGTGAGCTGTTTTGCCACGCAATCGGTCTATCTGCTCATGGCGGGCATGATGGGTGTGGCGGCCGTGCTCTCCTTGGGCTGTCACGAGTGTGTTGCTCCCGCAAAAGGGGAGAAGCCGAAGGGCGGTATTTTGGGCGGCATGGCCGAGGGTGCGCGACTTACGTTTCGCGACCACGACCTGCGCCTCATCTTTATCTCGGGCTTTTTGGGTTTCTTTGCGTTTGGCGCGTTCGATTCGCTGGAGTCGTTGTTCTATCGCGATGTGCTCAACGTGGATATCGTCTGGCTGGGCTGGCTGTCCTCGGTCGTGGGCCTCACTTCCTCGGTGGGCGCGTTCATCCTGACCAAGCTTTCTGCCCGCCATGTCAACCTGCGATTGCTGCTCGGCGCGCTCATGGCCGTGGGCATTGGGTCCATGGTGTACGTGGGCACCGATATGCTGGGGGTCGCGATTATCGGTCAGGCGATTAACGGTCTGGCCTGGGGATTCCTGGAACCGCTGCAGATGATCTTGATTCAGGAGCGCGCCGACATCAAATACCTGGGGCGCATTACCGGCTTTGTGCGTTTTGGCCTGATGAGCGCCGGTGTGCTGCCGCTGCTGGCGGCTCCGTTTTTGGCGGAGGCTTTGGGCGTTCAGGCGGTGCTGTTTGGGGCATCGACCATTATTGCGCTGGTAGGAACGCTGTTCTTTGTCACACAAGGGAGGCGCCAGAGGCGTTAGCTATACATTCAATTCTAATTTAATACCACTCACCAGAGAATTTCGACCGTTCACCGAGGATTGGAGCAGATTGATAAGTGGTATTAAAAACACATTAGGTGTATGTCTATAATTGGTATCGAAAAGAAACGCGATGTATAGAGTTGCGTGCAGGACAGAAAGGAAAAGCCATGAAGGAAACCGAGAAGATCGAGATCATGCACTTTAGCCAGGAGGGCTACGTCGAGGACGGCAAGAACGTCTACGAGGCCGGCAAGAAGATGACCGCGCTCGCCGACAAGGTCGCCGACGAGGGCTACGACGCCGTGTTCCTGATGGGCGTCGGCGGCACCTGGGACGAGCTCATGCAGCTCGAGTACC
>CABVDJ010000048.1 GCA_902497025.1 uncultured Collinsella sp.
CGCCGTTGCTGCAAACACAACATATTGTGTTTTCGAACATATGCTTGGGGGTGTTTTGCAATATATGGTGGGTGGAGTGGTGGGGTGGAATGGGGGAAAGGGTGGGGAAAGATGTTGAAAAATGGGGCGGTTCCCCATATTATTGATGACGTCGACAGGCGGGGTGGTTCCCCGCGTACGTGCCATCTGAGTAACCGAGGGGAGGGCGCACATGGGAATGACGGGTGCATACGAGCGCAATCTCGATGCAAAAGGTCGTCTATCCCTGCCTGCACCCCTTCGCGAGGAGCTTGGAGAGCACGTTCGCGTGTTCAAAGCCCTGGATGTCGATGCTCTGTACGTGTTCTCTGCCGAGGCCTTCGATAAGTGGGTCGAAGGACTCTTCGCGGGTCGTGAGGGCCACGAGGGTTTTAACCCGCGTGACATCAACGACCAGAAGCTCATGAGGGCGATTAACAAGCGCACCACGTCGATGGATGTGGACAGCGCGGGTCGTATCGGTCTTTCTGAGTCTCTCCGCAAGCAGGCGAACCTCGACCGCGAGGTCACGGTTGTGGGCAACTACGACCACCTTGAGGTTTGGGACCGCGCTACGGCCGATGAGGACGATGACGACGAGGCCCTGCTGGACCTCTTCTTCTCGTAAGGGCAAGGCACGAGTAACGGATGGAGCGTGGGATCTTGACACAAGAATATCGGCATGAACCTGTCATGCTCGGCGAAGTGCTTGAGTCGCTGCAGCTAAAGAGCGGCTCCGTCGTCTGCGACTGCACCCTTGGCGGTGCCGGCCATTCGGTAAAGATGGCCGCGCAGGTGGGGGAGACCGGCCTTTTGCTCGGCGTCGATCAGGACGACATGGCCCTCGAGGCCGCTGGCGCCCGTCTGGACCGCGAGGTTCCCGGCGTACCGCACCAGCTGCTGAAGGGCAACTTCGGCGACTTGGACGAGCTGCTTTGCTCGGCCGAGGTGCCCGGGGTCGATGGCTTCCTGTTCGACTTGGGCGTTTCGTCGCCGCAACTCGATATCCCTGGCAGGGGCTTTTCGTACAACGAGGACGCCCCATTGGACATGCGGATGGATCCGGGTAACAACACCTTAAACGCAGCTGAGGTCATCAACACCTATAACGAACACGACCTCGCCCGGATTCTACGCGTCTACGGCGAAGAGAAGTTCGCCTCGCAGATCGCGCGCGAGATCGTGCGCCGCCGCGAGCATGAGCCGATCGAAACCACAGGCCAGTTTGTCGAGATCATCAAGGCTGGTATCCCCGCTGCCGCTCGTCGGCATGGCGGACACCCAGCCAAGAAAAGTTTCCAGGCCATTCGCATCGAGGTCAATCACGAACTCGATGTGCTCGAGCGAGGGCTTGACGCCGCCACAAGGTGGCTCAACCCGGGCGGACGCATCTGCGTCATCTCGTATCACTCGCTCGAGGACCGTATCGTAAAGAACCACTTTAAGGAGATGAGCCAGGGGTGCACGTGTCCGCCGGAGATTCCGGTGTGCGTGTGCGGCAACGTGCCGATACTCAAGGTCATCACCCGCAAACCCCTGGTTGCCCAACCCGATGAGGTTGCGCGCAACCCTCGGGCGAGATCAGCCAAGATCCGCGTGGCGCAGCGTCTGTAGACGCGACTGCGCGATATTGGACCTCCCGCTCGTACCACAAACGAAGCTTAAACACACTACCAACGTACTCGGGATGGGAGGCGGCATATCATGGGCTACAACACTTCAAACGCAGCACTCGCCTATGATATGAACGCCATGCCCGCCTATCGTGAGGCACCGCAGGCCCCCGTTGCTCCCCGCGAGCAGCGCACACCGCGCTTTGATGTCTACACAGGCGCGGGCCGTCAGGCAAACCAGGCGGTAAGCCCGGTTTTCATGAGCGTTCTTAAAACGTTTTGCATCATTGCGGCCATCTTCATGACGATCGGTGTCGCCCGTGTGGCGCTCGCCGGCATTACGGCCCAGGTGCTCAACAGCAACGCCGCGCTTACCAACACGCTCGAGAAGGCGACCGACGAGAGCTCCGACCTGGAGGTCATGCATTCGGTTTATGGTGCCGACACACGCATTCGCGACCTTGCGGGCGCTTATGGCATGGTGGAGCCCAGCGAGAGCGTTACACTTGATTTTTCGCAGGATGCAGCCGCGGGCGCTAGCTCGACCGCGACCGCTCAGTAACAAGACGGTAGCTGAGTATGACAAATGACTATCGCCGCGGCTCCGACGGGGGTCGCGGTTCTGGACGTCCCTCATCGCGGGGACGTTCTGGTTATCAAGGAACGGGTCGGCCATCTTACAACGCGAGGCCGTCCTATGGCAACGACCCCGCGTCGCGTCTCCGTGGCTCGAGTGGTCCTCAGATGCATAACACCAGACCGCGCAAGAGCTCGTCGACCGAATGGCTCACGGGTACGCCGCTGCCCCGCCGCAAAGCCGTCATGGGCTTTATCGGGTTTGGCTTGGGTTTGGGCGTCCTTCGCCTTGCCGACTATCAAATTGTGGAAGCCGATAAGCTACGCGACCGTGCCGATGCACGTCGCTTGCTTGCACAGACGCTGTATGCCAAGCGCGGTACCATCTACGACCGTAACGGCAACGTGCTGACGTCGTCGGTCGAATGCCGCAACATCGCCGTGAATCCTCAGCTTATCGAGGACGTTGACAAGACGGTATCGGCGCTGGTCAAAGCTACGGGAATCGATAAAAAGACCTGTCGCGAGCTCGTTGAGTCGGATGGCACCTGGGTGTATATCAAACGCCAGGTGGACGAGGACGATGCCGCGGCGCTGGAGAAGAAGAACCTGCCAGGCGTGCTCTTTGAGCAGGCCATGAAGCGCGTGTACCCCTACGGCAACCTGGCATCGCAGGTGCTTGGCGTGGTAAACGTGGACAACGACGGTCTGACGGGCCTCGAAAAACAGTACAACAAGCTTTTGACCGGAACCAACGGTTCGCTGGTGCGTGAGCGGGCGAGGGACGGTAGCTATATCGCGGGCGGCGCCTATAAAAAGGTTGCCGCGGTGGACGGCGTGGACATCGTGACGACGCTCGATGTCAATATCCAGCGCGCCGCCGAGGACGCCCTGGCCGAGGCGGTCGAAAAGACCAAGGCCAAGAACGGCTCGGCCCTGGTCACCGATCCCACGACGGGCGAGATTCTGGCGGCATGCTCGTATCCGACATATGACCAGACCGATCTGGAAAACGCCAAGACCGAGGACATGAACCTGCGCCTGGTTACCGATGCCTACGAGCCCGGCTCGGTCTTTAAGACGCTCGTGGCCGGTGCCGGCTTCGACTTGGGTGCCGTGCGTTCGAGCACGTCGTTTGAGGTGCCGGCGAGCATTAAGGTTGGCGACGACACCGTTACCGACGCCGATAAGCGCGACTACACCATGACCATGGACGTGCGCGAGATGATGCGCCGTTCGTCCAATGTGGGCTTTGTCCTGGTGGGACGCAAGATCGGTGCCGATGATTTTGCCACCTATGTGGACAAGTGGGGTATCGGCCATAGCTCCGGTGTCGATTTTCCGGGTGAGAGTCTGGGTATCGTCAAGGAGCGCGACCAGTACGACGGCGCCACGCTGGGCTCGATGAGCTTTGGCCAGGCGCTGTCCGTCTCGCCGATTGAGGTCGCACGTGCCGTGGGCGGCATAGCGAACGGCGGCGTGATGATGACGCCGCACTTCTATAAGTCCAGCAAGGGCGATGAGAAGGACTGGGGCGAAGGCGAGCGTGCGATTTCGGAGGACGCTGCCGCCCAGGTGACATCGTGCATGCAGACGGTCGTGTCCGAAGGCACGGGCGTTGGCGGTGCGGTTGATGGCTATGACGTAGCGGGCAAGACCGGTACGGCCGAGCGCGCTGACGAGAACGGCGGTTACCTCAAGGAGAACTACATGTCGTCCTTTATGGGCTTTGCGCCGGCACAATCGCCCAAGGTGCTGTGCTATATCACACTCGATGGAACGCCGAGCGGCTCGGATGCCGCCGCGGTGCCATTCCAGTCCATTATGGCCAACGCGCTCGACGTGCTGGGTATCCCGCGCACGAAGTAGGGGGTTACAATCTTGAGCGTGGTCTGCCGTTTGATCTGAAGGGTGTTCACATGCCCTGCACCACGCGCGCATGGCACTGGGATACAATACGCCGATAGCAATATTAGGTTTACAGGGGAGCTGCAATGATAGAGATCGCCGTCAACAACCTCGCGGCCTCAACGGGGGCCCGAACCGTGACGGAAGAAGTCGATCGGGTATGCCGCGGGTGCGTTATCGACTCGCGTCAGGTCGAGGAGGGGACGATCTTTGTCGCCTTCCCCGGCGAAAACGTCGACGGCAATGATTTTGCCTCCCGTGCCATCGAGTCGGGTGCCGGTGCCGTCGTGATGACGCGCGAACCCGATGCCGAGCTGGTTTCGCTGGCGCAGGACAAGGGATGCGCCATCTTGCTGACCGACGACCCCGAGGAGTTCTTGCTGCGCCTGGCGCATGTATATCGCTTGGAGCTTGGCTGCCTGGTCGTCGGCATTACCGGTTCGATTGGCAAGACGACGACCAAGGACGTGCTCGCCGCCGTGCTCGCCAAGCGTTATCGCGTCTGGGCCACGAAGGGCAATTTCAACAACCTGATCGGCATGCCGCTCACGGTGCTTTCCGCTCCGGCCGATACCGAGGTTCTGGTGCTCGAGATGGGCATGAACCATTTTCATGAGATTGAGCGCCTGTCCCAGTCTGCCAACCCCAATCTTGCCATCGTGAGCAAGATTGGGACCTCCCATATCGGTATTCTGGGCAGCCGCGAGAACATCGCCCGCGCCAAGTCCGAGATTGTCCAGGGCATGTGCGCCGCCGGCGACTTCTCGCCGTTGCTGGTGTTGGGCGGCGAGGACGACTTTACGCCGTTCATTCGCGATACGTTCGCCCAGCCTGCGGGTATTGACGTGATGCTGGCCGGTGTCTCGGACGACGACGAGGTCCGCGCACGCGACATTCGCGTCGACGACGAGGGCCATCCGGTCTTTACGCTCGACTTTGGTCAGGGCGACACGGTCGATACCATGCTGGCCATTCCCGGCGTGCAGTCCGTGCCCAATGCCGTCAAGGCCGCCGCGGTCGCCTATCGTCTGGGCGTGACGCCCGAGCAGATCGATGCTGCCTTTAGGGGTCTTACGATCACCGGCCACCGCCAGGAGATCAAGCGCGCCAAGAGCGGAGCGCGCATCATCGACGACTCCTATAACGCCAGTGCCGAGTCTATGGCTGCCGGCCTCGATTTGCTGTGCTCGCTTTCATGTGACGGTTCGCGCATGGCGATCCTGGGCGAGATGGGCGAGATGGGCGACGAGGCTCCCCGCATGCATGAGCTCGTGGGCGCCTATGCCGCCGCCAAGAAGCTCGACATGCTCGCGTGCGTCGGCGGCGAGCTGGCTCAGCTCATGGCCGATGCCGCACGTATGATGGGTATGGATGAGGACTGCATCCAGGTGTTCTCCGATTATCAGCAGGTGCTCGACCGCATGGGCGGCGCGCTTGAAAATCATGATGTTGTACTGGTCAAGGGTTCCCGTTTTGTTGAGCTCGACCGCTTTGTGGAAGGTGTGTGCTAGCCCATGTTCGGCAATCCCTCGTATCCAACGTATCAGGCTTTTTTGGGGCTTGGCATCGCCGCTGCCATTGCGCTGCTGCTCATGCCGTGGTGGATCAAGCTGCTGAAGGTCGAGGGTATCGGCCAGCAGGTTCGTGCCGACGGCCCCAAGCGTCATTTGGTTAAGCAGGGAACGCCCACCATGGGTGGCGTTGTCATCCTCGTCGCGATCTCGCTGACCTGCCTGCTGATGGGCAAGCTCACCACCGAGCTCGTGCTTGTGCTGCTCGCCACGCTGGCGACCGGCGCGCTGGGCCTGATCGACGACCTGACCTCCGTTACGCATGGGCGCTCGCTCGGTCTGACGCCTCATGCCAAGATGATCGGCCTAACCATTATCTGTGTCACCTTTACGGTACTTGCCGTCAACTGGTGCGGCGTCGCCCCCGAGATTCGTTTTCCCGGCGGCCTGACGATCGACCTTGGCGTGCTTTCGACCACCATCTGCGGCCTTTCGTTCCCGTGGCTCTACATTGTCTTTTGCTGGCTGATGATCGCCGGTCTTTCTAATGCCGTGAACCTGACCGATGGCCTTGACGGTCTTGCTGGCGGCACCTCCATGATCGCCATGCTCGCCATGGCTGCGATGGCGTTTTTGCACGGAGACGTGAACCTGTCCATCTTCTGCACCGCGTGTGCCGGCGCCTGCTTGGGCTTTCTGTGGTTCAACTGCTATCCGGCGAGCATCTTTATGGGCGATACCGG
>CABVDJ010000049.1 GCA_902497025.1 uncultured Collinsella sp.
GGTACTCGAGCTGCATGAGCTCGTCCCAGGTGCCGCCGACGCCCATCAGGAACACAGCGTCGTAGCCCTCGTCGGCAACCTTGTCGGCGAGCGCGGTCATCTTCTTGCCGGTCTCGTAGAGCGCCTTGCCGTCCTCGAGATAGCCCTCCTGGTCGAAATGCATGATCTCGATCTTCTCGGTTTCCTTCATTTGTCTCTCCTTTCTGGGGTTGTTTCCACATCCCCCATGCCAACGGGCATCAAAACCCGCTTACATTCCGTAACACTCGGCCGCTTTGGCCTTAAGCGCATTGACTGACTCTTCGTAGCCCTCTGCCTTGACCTCCATTTGCTTGGAGACGGCATCGAGATACGGGTGCACGTCCCATGACTTCAGACGCTCGGCTATCATGGCCGCAATCGTCTGGAAGAACACAAGATTGGGAATTGCGCTGAGCAGCGGAGCCACCTGAGGCACCGCAACCTCGTGAGCCCTACCCTTGGGATGGGCCGTGAGCAGCACCGTTTTTGTCGTAACGTTCGATAGCGCATCAGCGATAATCGCAAGACGCTCCGACCCCTGCGGATCGTCGACGATAAACACCAGATAGCCCGGAACGATCTGCATCTCGGGACCGTGGACGAACTCCTCGCCTTCGTGATGCATGGCAGGAATCTTGATGGTCTCGCTCAGCTTGAGGGCCGCCTCTTCGGCAACGCCATAGTTGGGGCCGTTGCCGACGACCATGGCGGGCGTGTGCTCAGAAAGCTCGAGCATGTGGTCTTGGACATATGCCTCGGCGGTCTTGCACATCACGGCATTGGCCTGGATGGCCTCGCGCAGGTCGTCAAGACGCTGGGCAACGCCCTTGGCGTCAATCGTTCCGCGCGCCTGACCGCCGTAAATACCAAAGAGCACCAGGTACTCAACGAGCACCTCGACGCCCAGAGTCACAAAGTCCACCGACTCGACGCCCACACCGTAGTCAAGAACGATGTCAGCGTGTTCCTTGATGGGTGCCTCGACGTTTGCCGTGAGCGTAACTGCAGCCATATCGTGTGCGCGCATGTAATCGAGCGCCGCAATCGTATTGGTCGAATAGCCACTCTGCGAAACGGCAATGTTGAGCGCATGCTGCGGATAGGTGTGTTCAAAATCAACGAAGGCCTCGGGCGTCACAACGGACACCTGCATTTGCAGGGCATCTTGCAGGTAATCGCGGGCGCAATCGGCGGCATGGCGCGACGAACCCGAAGCAACGATGCGCAGCGCGTCAAAAGAACCGGACTGGAAAATATCAACGAGCTGCGCTACCAGCTCAGACGAACGCTCGAGGTTCTCCCCCATACGCACATGGGCAAGCTGAACGTAATCGAGCATCTTCATCGTCTCACCTCGTAACAAATCATTAGTATTTGATACCAATCACAGTTACAGGTTACGGCTTTTTTATACCTCTTTGTCGATTAATTTATCCCCATCGGCAAACGGTCGATTTTGAGCCCTGTAAGGTTGTATATACAGCTGACCCAACGATCAAAACTGGTTAGTTTCCCAGCCGTTATTCACAAAATACCAGCTAGTACGTATAGGTGTAGCCGCCCGTATCGCCACGATTGAAGGACTTTACATACTCGATAGCCTGACCGCTCGCGTCATAGCTCACGCATTCCAAAAGCAAAACAAGATCGCCCTGTTCCAGTCCAAGGAGGCCGGCATCTCGTGCGCCCAGCGCTTCGATATCGAGCTTTTCCTGTGCCATGACTGGCTTTCGGCCCAGCATCTCATAGGTCTCGTACAAACTGAAGACCGACACGTCAATATCTTCGATGGTTGGGAACAGCAGGCAGGGAATCAGCGCCGTCTCAATCGATACGGGGCTACCGTTTATGCAGTTCAGGCGTCGAACGGAATAGAGCAGGTCGTCCTCGGCGATGCCAAACAGGTCGGCGTAATATGGCCCCGCATAACGCTTGGAACGCGCGAGAATACGGACGGACGGCTCGCCGCCCGAAGCACGGACCGATTCACGGAAACCGACCGTGCGTTCAAAAAAAGCAGGTACTTTCTGCGCCACAAAGGCACCTTTTCCCCGAACACGGCGAATCTGCCCGCGCCGAACCAGCTCATCGACAGCGCTTCGGATGGTCAAGCGTGTCGTACCAAATTCCTCGGCAAGGTCTTTTTCGGACGGAATCATGGAACCCGTGGGATATATACTGCGCTCGATACGCTCCTCGATGCGGCGTCGAATGCGCATATAAACCGGGGTGGCATCTACTGTTTCAGCCATTGTTCACCTGCCACGCTCCTCATGCCGTTCTCTTCGCCGTTATCGGCAAAGCGGAACTTTGTGGGCAAAATCACCGATTTGCAATGCTCCACAAAACGCATGTCCTTATCAAATTCGATCGAGCTCTCATAGAACACCGGCGTTCCCTCTTCTTGCTGGAGCAGCTCGGCCTCTTCGGCGTTCAAACGCGAGATGGAGATATGCTCACGTCCATGCTCAACACGCACGCCACCTTCTTTGAGCAAGACATCGTAAAGGCTCTCGCACTCAAAATCGTGCTCGATAAGCGATGGGCACAGGGACAGGTTAACGTGAGCCGTCTCGATTGACGTCGGCTCGCCCTCAATAAGTCGAACGCGCTGCATGTGGAGCAAGGGAGCGCCTACAGCCACCCCAAGCTTGTCGGCAAGCGCCTCATCCGCCTCGATGGTCCCGGTGGAAACCAGACGAGAAGAGGGGTGCAGGCCGGCAGTCCGCACAGCATCGGAAAAGTTATACGTTTCCTGGAAGATATTCAGCGGCTTGGGAGGACACACATACGTGCCCGATCCGCGACGGCTCTCGAGCGTTCCACACGAGATAAGCCGCGTGATACCGGCACGCAACGCCGTACGCGAAACGCCAATCTCTTCGCACAGCACGCGCTCGGCCGGCAGGCGATCGCCGCCGGCAAGCTGATGGTGCTGGATATACCAAAGAATTCCCTCAACAGCACGATCTTTGGGGGGAATTGCATAAGATTCGCCTGCCATTGCACAGACTCCTCATTCAGACACGTATGCCGCCAAAATTAGGTCAGCCCTCCCATGGCATCAAATTCGGCCTTGATCTTCTCGGCGACATTCCGATACGACTTATATAGACTTGAATCGCGTTTGACCTCGTCGGTCATAACGGGAATCTCTAATTTGGAAACCTCGTCTTTTCCCGTCTGAACCGCCACAACAACGCCCATACCAAGACACATATTACGCTTGGCAGCATTTATTTTTGCTGCCTTGGCAGGATTTGCCAGGATACGCCGGGCAAATTCCTGTTTAGAGACCGCTTCTTCGGCCTCCGGATCGCCCGCCTCGGCTACTTCGCACTGCAACACGTCCGCATAGTCAAAAATCTTCGGCTCGCCACCGCGTTGATGCACAGCCCACTTGCGGCGCGTGGCATCCTGGTAGATAGCCGGCAAAAATGTAAACCGCGGCGGGTCCAAAATCGTATCCGTGATGGTAAACACATCGGGATCAAAGGCATCCTGCGGGTTTTTCTTCTTGAACAGCCCCATATCAGCCTCCCGTACTAGCATTAAACAACTCAAGCTGAATATAGCACCAATTTCAAGCCGCCGCCTTACCCTATCGGTGCGCGGCGTCTATAGCTCGCCCAGCGGAAGAGTTCACGGACGAGGGCCGGGGTGCCTGCCTTGTTTTGAGAAGTGGGCTCCGCGAACTTCTCAAAACAAGGCAGGCACCCCGGCCCCGCCGGCAAATAGCGGACACTCCGCATGCAATCTATGCAAACAAACAAGTACGCTTAGCTACATTCGGTAAGATCGAGCACGCTGCCCTTCACGATAAGCGCCGGCTCCAGAACGACTTCTTCGGCACGCCTACCGCCCCTACCGGCAAGGCGCTTGGACATGCAGCCAAAAGCATGCTCCGCGAGGATACCAGGATCCTGCTCAATCGCGGTCAGCGCCGGCTCAAAGAGAACGTCGGCGGCCGAGTTGTCGTAACTCACCACCGAAATGTCGCCCGGAATGCTCTTCCCCATCTCGTGTAAGCGCTTGAGCAGACCAAGGGCAATGTTGTCCGAACTTGCGAACACAGCGGTGGCATCAGTTGCGAGCACCGCCTCCGAGGCCTCGTAGGCACTCGGAATGTAGTACTCGCTCTCAAACTCCAAACGTGCGTCGATAGGCAGGCCAACCTCGCGCAGCGCGCGCTCATAGCCGGCAAGTCGCTTACGCCCCGTATTGGAACGGCGCGCGTTAACCAAGCAGGCAATGCGACGGTGGCCCTGCTCGATCAGATAGCGAGTGGCCATGTAGCCACCCATCTCGTGGTCGAACATCACCTTGTCGCACTCGAGCCCCTCAATGGCACGGTCGACCATCACGGCAGGGATAGGCAGATGGCTGACTTCTTCGCGCAGGGCGCGGTCGTCGGAGAACTCGTCGCCCACAACCAGGAAGACGCCATCAACGCCGCGCGTTACCAGCTGACGCAGCAGCTCCAGATCGTCGTCGGCACTTCCACCCGAGCTGGTAATGAAGAGCGCATAGCCGTCCTCGCGGCAGCGCTTTTCCAGGCTACCGGCGAGCGAGGCAAAAAAGCGGCTCTCGATGTTAGGGACGATAAGGCCCAGCGTGCGCGACTCGCGCATGACCAGACTACGCGCAATCTGATTAGGAACATAGTGGTTGCGCGCCGCGACCTCCTTGATGAGCTTGCGGTTTTCTTCCGAGATGCGACAGGGCCGATTATTGAGAACAAGCGAGACCGACGAGGGGGAAAGCCCCACCTCCTGGGCAATCTGCTTGAGGGTGACTTTGTTGGCCATCTCGCTCCTTCCAGGTTTACGCGCAATCTCTTGAAAGTATAGCGACCACCCCTCTACCTCGGTGATAAACACTTTACCAATCCGGTAGACGGCTGTTTTATCGCCGCCAGCGCACCAAATCCGTCCGGGTGGGGTATATTGCAATCGATTGATGACAACGACCACCAAAAGGCGGATATTCGTATGCACGAGAACGACTTTTTTAACGAGGACCTGCTGTGCGCGCTTGCTGGCGTTGCCGGCGAGGACAACGTGCTGATGAGCGAGCCCATGCGCGAGCACACCACGTTTAAGATCGGCGGCCCGGCCGACGTCTTTGTCACGCCCGATACCGAGCAGGGCCTCGTCGCCACGCTCGATACCTGCTATCGCTGCGATCTGCCCCTCACCATCGTGGGCAACGGCTCCGACCTGCTCGTCGGCGACAAGGGCATCCGCGGCGTCGTCGTGGCGCTGGGCGAAGGCCTCTCCGACATTACGGTCGACGGCACGCACGTCACGGCGGCAGCCGGCGCCTTGCTTTCCGATGTCGCCGCTGCGGCAGCCGAGGCCGGTCTCACCGGCATGGAGCCCATCTCGGGCATCCCCGGATCGGTCGGCGGCGCCTGCTACATGAACGCCGGTGCCTACGGTGCCTGTATGGCCGATGTGCTGGAGTCCGCGCGCGTCTACAAACCCGCCCGCATGCTCGACGACGGCACCCGCGGTAGCGGCAACATCATCGAATTCGATGCCGACGAGCTCAACCTGGGCTATCGCAAGAGCCGCATCGCCGACGACGGCTTTATCGTGCTTTCGGCCACTTTCAATCTCGCCCCGGGCAACGCCGCGATGATCAAGGCCGACATGGACGACTACCGCCAGCGCCGCGAGGACAAGCAGCCGCTCGACATGCCGAGTGCCGGCTCCACCTTCAAGCGCCCCGAGGGCTACTTTGCCGGCAAGCTCATCATGGATGCCGGCCTGCGAGGACACGCCGTTGGCGGCGCGCAGGTGAGCGAGAAGCACTGCGGCTTCATCGTCAACGCCGACCACGCCACCGCCGCCGACGTCGACGAACTCATCCGCCACATCCAAGCAACCGTCAAAGACCAATTCGGAGTAGACCTACAACCCGAAGTCCACCGAGTAGGCGAATTCCTATAAAAAGAAGGCCCCAAAAGGGAGAGGCTTCGTAAAGAAATCCTCTCCCTTTCGGCTTTTGTAATCCCCCACTTATGATTGAATTGGTAGGTAAAATCATAAGTGGAGAATTACAATAGGGAAGGAGGGCTTGACTATGGCGAATGGAAACGCAGCGACTATTCTCGGCTCGGCTCGGCTCGGCTCGGCTCGGCTCGGCTCGGCTCGGCGGGAGCATAGCGCCGCTTTTTCAGCGTTTCAAGTCTTATTTCATACAATTAATAACAATCCAGTTGCCGAAGACAGGGCGCATTATGCCTTGGCTTCGGCTTTTTGCGTTTGCCGGAAGGATGGT
>CABVDJ010000050.1 GCA_902497025.1 uncultured Collinsella sp.
CGCCTTGCCGTCTGCGGATTTTGGGACATGCGGCCCGCTTTTTCGACCCATCTGTCGGTACACTAAAAGCACTATGGGTACCCGCGAGCGACATATCGGCCACGCGGCCGCCCGGACCGCGCCGGTTGCGGATCCCAGGGGCGGCAGGCTCTTCGCCATGCCGCGATTCCTTGTTGGCATAACGCATCGTGTATACCGCCGCCGCGTCTTTTCTATCGCCGGTGTCACCACCGCGCTATTCCTTATACTTTTGGCAGTCTTGCCGGCGTTGTTCGCCTCCGATTTCAAGCTTTCCAACGCCACGCCCGTCTACAGTGAGGTGTCCGAAGAGGTCATGGATGCGCTCGTCCATTCGAGCTCCCTCCCGCTGCTTGTCGCCGCAATTGCATTTTCGATCTGGGGCGTGCTGGTCTATCTGCGTTGTTTGGACTATGTGTTGCGCCGCCGCCTTGTTGCCATCGCCGCCATTTGCGCCCTGTGGATGATCGAGGTCATTCTCAAATATAAGTCGTTCACGCCGTTCTATGCCACCGTGCTGTGGTACCTGTACTACGTGCCCATGACGCTCATCCCGCTGATCTACCAGCTGTGCGGTCTGCGCCTCGCGGGTTTGGAGCAGCATCGTATGGGGCGTCGGTACCGCACCGTTTTGTGGGTCATGGCTGTCCTGCTCATCGGCTTTGTGCTCACTAACGATGTTCATCAGCAGGTCTTCCACTTCGATCGATCGAGTGAAACCTGGAGCAACGATTACACATACGGTTGGGGCTACGGTGCCGTTCTGGTGTGGACGGCCTTTAACTTCGTGGCCTTTTTTATCCTGGTGGGCCGGTCCTCGTCCTTCCGCATCCAACGTTTTTCGGGCACGGCGGCGCTCGTGCTGCTGGGCGGCGCATTCTTTGCCATCTCATATGCTCTGCGCGTGCCCTGGGCATGGAGGCTCAACTTTTCGCTCGTCTATTGTGTCCTGTGCGTGGTAGCGATGGAAATCTGCCTCGATTGCGGTGTCATTCCGTCGTACCACGATATCGCCGGCATTTTCGATACCCTGCCGCTCGACCTAAAGGTTATGACGCGCGACTTGCAGGAAGTCTATGCCACGCCGGTGTCAAAGCCGATCCCAGAGGGCGTGCGCGAGGAGTTGCGGGTCCAGGAGCACGGGCGCGCCCATGCCTTTGCCGTGGCGTCCGATCCCGATGTAATGTATCGCGCCTTTCCGCTGCTGGGTGGATCGGCGCTGCTTGCCCAAGACGTGTCGGAGCTCAACGAGCTCAATCGCGAACTAGCGCATCGTCGCATGGAGCTGCAACGCCAAAACGAGCTGCTTGCCGCCGACTACGACCTTAAGACGCATTTGGCAGATCAAGAGGCCGAGACCTTGCTGGTCCAAGACGTGGACCGGGCGCTTGCCCGCGCACTCGAAGAGATGTACGACCTACTGAGCACGCTGCCGCCATTGACCGACGGGGCATCTTCGCACGAGCGTTACTGCATGCTGCAGCGTGCCAAGATGCTCGTCGCCTATTGCAAGCGCAAGGGATCGCTCACGTTGGCACAACACGGGGAGAGCGGTTTTGATCGCGACCGCATTCAGCTCGTTGCCAACGAGCTCGCAAGCGACCTGCGCACCATCGACGTCGATTGCGCCTCGATTATCGCCATACGGCGCCCGATGCACGCCAGTGCGGTAAGCGCGCTGTACGACTGCGTGTATGACTTTGCGCTTTTTGCCTACACCACTACTCGACCGGCACTTATGTATCACTTGAGCGACCACGACTCGTGCAGCGTGGAGCTGCGTGCCACGCTCTTTTCCAATGACGAGAAGGATTTGTCGCAGACGCCCGCCGCGCGTAAGCTCGAGAGCGCGCTGCAAGGGCGTAACGTGGCGTACCGCCTTGAGGGCGAGCCCGGTCAGCTGCGCATGATCGTCTTGATGCCGCAGGCGGGTGAGTGACCATGCAGATTCCGCTCATCCTTCCTCAGATTGTCGCGCTCGATGTCGTCTTTGCCCTAGCGGCATGCCTGCAGACAATTCACGTTCCACTCATCGCGTCGCGTCGCACATCCTATAACCGCAAGGTGATTTGCGCTTACGAGGCGAGCCTTGTGGTTCACCTGATGGTTTCGGCGCTCATCTTGTTCGCGTCGTCTGGCTCGTATCTGATGGCGCCGCTTGACGTTTGCGCCAGGGCAATGGGCGGAGCGTTGTGGCTCAATGCCGCGATCTTTGCCTATGGTGTGATGCTTATGATGCACTATCGTTGCCCCGTCATGCTGGTCGAGCTGCTGCTTGTTGCCGCCGTTACACCGCCGGTGGTTTTTGCCATGGGCTCGGCGTGGACCGTTGTCCTAATCGCAGAAGGAGCATTCTTCCTATTCCGCTCCATCGCGGCGCTCTTGATGGACGTTCGCAACCGCCAGGAGGATATCACCGCGTTCTCGACGATCGAAACCATCAACGTGATTCCCGTGGGCATCCTGTACCTGGACCCGAGGGGCCGTCCGCTGCTCATGAACCGCTGCATGCGCAAAAACCTGGTGGAGCTTCATATGCCCACCGATCTACGCGACATGAGCAGCACATGGAACGACCTGCGCAAGCTCAGTATGCAGACGCCCGAAAGCAGCGCTAATCGCGCCCATATCGACCTTGACCGCTTTGGTAGGGATCGCGCCGTGGTCGAGATCTCTCCTTCCGAGATTCGTCTGTTCGTGCGTGACTCCGTTACGGTCTCGGGCCGTCCGTTCGAGCGCGTCGTTGGCCTGGACGTGACGGAATACGCACACGCCTACGACCGCCTGGCGCAAGCCAATCATCTGCTTGAGCTTGCGGGGCAAGAGCTCCAGGCCCAGATCGAAGAAGTCAAAAAGGTTGCCGACAATGCGGCCTATCTGCGCATGCGTTCCCGCGTGCACGATGTGATCGGCCAGCGCCTGTCCATCCTCCATCGCTATTTGGAGGAGGGGCGCCTGGACGACGAGTCGATTGAGCAGATCGATCCGTTGCTGCGCTCAATCTCCGACGACTTGCGCAGCGGCGGCGACAGCGAGCCGGCAGAGCAGCTTGGCGATATCATTCATGCCTTTGGCCTGGTGAGCGTGCAGATTGATGTAGAGGGGGCGCTGCCTGAGGACGCGCGTGTTGCGGCGGCCTTTTTGCAGATTATCCGCGAGGCCTCGACCAACGCCACCAAGCATGCGCAGGCGCATCGGGTCCACGTGCGCCTGTGGCAGGAGGGGGCAGATGCTGGCGCCGTCGCGCGCATGACGATTTCTAACGACGGGTCCCCGGCCCCCGTATCGTATCGCGAGGGAACGGGTATCCCTGGTATGAGGCGTGTCGCACAAGATTTGGGCGGCAGCCTGGAGGTCCACGCCGCCCCGCCCTTTACGCTTGAGGTGTCCATCCCGCTGGGCTCCAACGCCACGGTCCAAAGGAGAAGCTCATGATTCGCGTCCTTATAGTCGAAGACCAGGCCATCCTGCGCGAGAGCCTGGCACGCTCCGTTGGCGACCAGCCCGATATGACCGTTGTTTCCTCGATCGCCGATGCCTCCGAGGCCTTAGGTGTCGCGCTCAGGGAGCGCCCGGACATGATACTGATGGACGTCTGCACCGAGCATGATTCCAACGGCATCGTGGCGGCGGCGCGCATCAAGGAGCAACTGCCCGAGTGCCGCATCATTATCATGACCGGCATGCCCGAGATCACCTTTGTCGATCAGGCGCGCGAGGCGGGCGTCGATAGCTTTGTGTACAAGAACGTCGGTATCGACGAGCTGTTCGCCGTGATGCGCTCCACGCTGGCGGGCTATTGCACGTTTCCCAAGCCGCCCGAGAGCATTTTTTCGGGCACGGCAGCTCTCGACGATGTCGAGCTATCGATTTTGCGCCTTGCCTGCGAGGGCAAAAGCCGCCGCGAGATCGCGGCCGAGCTGTTTATGAGCGAGGGCACCATCAAGCGTCGCATCTCGGAGATCCTGAGCAAGACCGGCTACGACAACATCATGCGCCTGGCCGTGCATGCGGTGACCGAGGGCAGCATCGTTCCCAACATGGAGCGCTAACGCTCGTTGCGTATCGGCATAAAAACGACGGGGCCGCAGGATCAACTCCTGCGGCCCCGCCTGGTGTGCGCGGATATGTCCGCCAATCCGCGGCTGTCGGTGTCTGTCGCTACGCGATGGTCGCGGTGTAGGAAGCGACGTCCTCGTAGGAATCGGTCAGGTAGGCGTCGATGCCGATGGTCGTGTTGACCAGGTCGTCAAGGCTGTCAAGCTCGCCGCTCGAGAACGTGAACTCCTCGGTGGCGTTGGTGCCGGGCATCAGGTGAGCCGAGAACCAGGGTTCCTTCATGGTGCCGTTGACGTTGGTCTTGCCGGAAGGAGCGTAGAAGGTCAGGTCCTTGTCGCTCTTGTTGGTGATGTTGACGACAAAGCCGATATCGCCCCAGTCGTCCTTGAACTTCTCGGTGATGGTGATGGTGTACAGATCGTCATCGGCGACGGTGACGGCGGGGGAGATTTCGACGTTCTGGACATCGTCGTCTTCGACGGCCTCATCGATCTCTTCTTCCTTCTCGGCCGCCTCGCGATCCTTCTTCACCGTGCCGGACAGGTCCTTGTCGGACTTGGTAAAGACAAGATTTCCGTCATCTTCTTCGAGGATGAGTTTGCCGTCCTTGAGCTTCATGTCATACGACTCGTCTTCGGCGGTGAGGGTTACGGTGGTGGCGTCCTTTGCCTCCCATTTAAGGTCGACGACTTCAAGGAACAGGTCGAGGGCACCTGTACCGTCCTCATCGAGAATCAGGACGCAGTGGACACCCCAATCCTCGAGCATCTTCATGTACTCATCGGTTAGCTCTTCGCCATCCACGGTTCCACCCGAGAGTTCCCAGCTGCCGACGAAGTTGGCCTTGGGGTCTTTGCCGCCGCCGCTGCAGCCCGTCAGGGCAAAGGCGAGCGCCAGGACGCATGTCAGAAATGCGAGTGCGGACTTTTTGAACGTTGTCTTCATGGTGTCCTCCTTTATCGAACGAAACCCATAGAAGCAAATGCGGGGGTGGCGGACCTCCCCGCCAATTACCGGATAGAGGGGCTAGGGCCTGGGCGTTCCGCAGTTGCTGCAGAACTTGCCGCCGTTTTCGCTGCCGCAGTTGGGGCAGAACCACTTGGCCGGTGCCGGGGCGGGTGCGGGACTACCGCACTCGGAGCAGAACTTGCCGGTGTTGGTGGCGCCGCAGCTGCAGGTCCACGTGCCGGCCGCAGGTGCGGCGACAGGAGCCGGGGCGGGTGCCGGAGCCGGCTGCGGGGCAGCCTGCTGCTGTGCCTGACCGGCGGCGAACAGCTGGCTAGCGTTCATGCCGCCCATGCCACCTGCCATGCCCATGCCCATAAAGCCTGCCATCGCGCCGTTGGGGTTGGCGGCTGCCGCGCGCATCGCATCGCTCTGGGCGCTGGCGATGTTGGCTGCCGCCATGGTGGGATCGCGCATGACCGCGGCTTTCTGCAGGTCCTTGATCATCTGCTCGTCTTCTTGCGAGGCGGCGATGGAGTTGACGCCAAAGCTTACGATCTCAACGCCGCGCAGGTCACGCCAGTCGGCAGAGAGGACCTCGTTGAGCGCGCGGGCGAGCTCGGTGGTGTGGCCGGGGATGGCGCTGTAGCGGATGCCCATCTCCGAGATCTTGGCAAAGGCGGGCTGCAGGGCGGTGAGCAGCTCGGACTTAAGCTGGCTGTCGATCTTGTCGCGCGTATAGCTATCGGTCACGTTGCCGCACACATTGGTGTAGAACAGCAGCGGGTTGGTGATACGGTACGAATACTCGCCGTTGCAGCGAACGGAGATGTCGACATCCAGACCGATATTGTTGTCGACTACGCGGAAGGGCACGGGAGAGGCGGTGCCGTACTTGTTGCCGATGATCTCCTTGGTGTTGATGAAGTAGACGGATCGCGTGCCGAATGTTGGTGTAAGGGGCCGCTTCCCTGGCCGTAGAAAGCAGG
>CABVDJ010000051.1 GCA_902497025.1 uncultured Collinsella sp.
CCCCCGTTCGACGTGCCGGGTGCGGCGTCCGCGCCCAAGCCCGCTGCTGTGGCACCCGCAGCCTCTGCAAACGACGACGTCCCCGCCGCTCCCTGGGAATCCAATCCCGGTGCTGGCAGCCCCTTCGGCCATCAGGGCGCAGCCCCGAGCATCCCGCAGACCGAGGACGAGGCCAAGGCCCTCATCCGCAGCGTCTTTGGCCAGGCCACCATCTTCAAGCCGGTGGAGTAGCTGCGCAGGCGGGTATACTGCTCAAGAAGAGGACCCCTTGTCCGGGCGCATCTGTATTTCGGACATGTGTAGTGTGGTGCCGCGTATGTCGCATTTGAGCAGACAGGTGCGTGACGGTCGGCCTAGGATGCTGAGGTCGATACGATACGTCGCATGGCTGTCCGTGTACTCGACTTGCTCGGCGTTAATGGTTGCTCCGATTGCCAAATAAACGCCTAGCTCGGCATCGACAATCTTGAAGTCCTTTATCTTGACCTTGAACTCTTGATAGAGGGACGGGCTGTTGTAGTAGACGGTTCGGGTTCCGTCGGTGCACTCATCGGTCGTCTCCCATTTGACGACGGGCTGGTCCGAGCTGGCTATCAGCAGTTCTGTTCCAAAAGCTATGGCATGGGTGATGACAACCAGCAATGCCCAGCCGACAAAGAGATAGAGAACCACATATGCAACGGGGTGTTTTGAGCGGATGTTTTGGAGCGCGTTGGGGGCATTCATGGGGCACCTCCAAATTACTATCTATGGCAATCAAATTATACCCTGCCGCCATGTGCGCCGCCTCGAGCAGCGGTTCGGCATTTAGCTATTTAGTGGCGCACATGAAATGCCGGATTCGGCTCTACTAGATTGAGTGTGCGATATTATGCAACCTTGCATAATTCGACCTTGCATAATCTTTGAGTGCGGTTTGTATTGGAGGACATGTATATCGACTGAGGTAACACGTCCGCCCCGCTCTCTCGCCGCGCGCCGTGGTACGATTTTTGAGTTTGAAAGTCCCGCCGTGCTCCGGCTGCCCTTGCAGCTCGGCGTGCGGCCGCACGTAAAGGAGCCATCATGGCCGGTATGAACATGCAGCAGATGATGAAGCAGGCTCGCAAGATGCAGGAGCAGCTTGCCGCCGCGCAGGAGAACCTCAAGTCCCAGACCGTCGACGCCTCTGCCGGCGGCGGCATGGTCAAGGTGACCGTTAACGGCGAGATGGAGCTCGTCAACCTCACCATCGATCCCGATGCGCTCGATCCCGAGGACGTCGATATGCTGCAGGATATGATCATGGCTGCCGTCAACGAGGCCGTCCGCGGCGTCAACGAGCTCGCCAACAAGCAGATGGGCGCCATCACCGGCGGCCTCAACATCCCGGGCATGCCGTTCTAAGACACGCATATATATGAGTGCCAACCACAGTCTGCAAAAACTGCTCGATGAGCTGGGCCGTCTGCCGGGCATTGGTCCCAAGTCGGCCCAGCGCATCGCCTATTACCTGTTGGAGGCCGACGCCGAGGAGGCGCGCCGCCTGGCCGAGGCCATCTTGGAGGTCAAGCAGGAGGTCCACTTTTGCAGCCGCTGCTTTAACTACGCCACGGCCGACGAGTGCTCCATCTGCCAGGACCCGATGCGCGATACCACTCGCATTTGCGTGGTGGGCGAGCCGCGCGATGTCCAGGCGATCGAGCGCACGGGCAGCTACCACGGCCTCTACCACGTATTGGGCGGCGTGATCAGTCCCATGGACAAGATTGGCCCCGAGCAGCTGCACATTCGAGAGCTGCTGGCACGCTTGGGCCACGAGGACATCCACGAGGTCATCATCGCCACCAACCCCAATATTGAGGGCGAGACCACGGCGAGCTATCTGGCCCGTACCATCAAGCCGTTGGGCGTCGAGGTGTCGCGTCTGGCAAGCGGCCTTCCCGTGGGCGGCGACTTGGAGTATGCCGACGAGCTTACGCTTGGCCGCGCCATCGAGGCCCGCCGCGCGATTTAGGTGGCGAGCCTGCTCCTGCCGTATGTTTTCCTCGCGACGCACGGGGTAGTCATAATTTCCCCGTGCGACTGTGAGTTTGTTGTGCAACAAAGATGCTTCGTATCCGCTTATCGCATGGATGCTTCCGCTCGCATCCTTAATTTGTCCATTCGTTGCGCAACCTTTTTGGTTCGCTGATACACTCAAATATGGATTCGAATGAATGCGCCGCTCCCGAGCGGCGTGTTTTTGTTGGAGGAGAACGCATGCGGCCCGGTGGCACTCAGACAAAGCGCGGCGCCGCGGTGCGCATACGACGCCGACTGGGCTTGGCGCCGCGGGCGTACGCACTGCTATCGTGCTCGCTGGTGCTGGTCATAGCTGGCGTTTCTGCCTATGGCATGACCGTGCCGTCCATGATGCAGGCGCATGCCGCACGCGAACCGCGCGTGGGGCATGAGGTCAAAAGCGATCTGGGCACCACGACTGGATATGCTTGGGCAAGTGTGGTCGGGCATATTGTGTTTGGCACCGACGATGCGGACGGCGCCGAGGCCCCGGACAACGAAGTCACGCTTGCCAATGGCAAAACCATCGTGCTCACCAACACCAAGATCATCGATCGATTGTCCAACAATAGCGTGGCGGCAACGGTGAATAAGGTCGAGCAGCAAAAGGAGCAGGACGCCCAGCAGTCCGGAAAGCCCGGTAGCTCGGATACTTCTGGCTCCGGCTCGGATTCATCGAGTTCGGGCGGCGGCTCTGGGTCGGGTTCCTCTACCGGAGGGCCTGGAAACGGCGGCTCGACGGGCAGCAACACTGACAACGATGCAAACTCCGGCGGCCTTTCCGCTGCTGAGGAAGAGAGCATTCACAGTTGGCTTGTGACCAAGTACAACATGCTCGACGGCTATGTTTCTCGTGCCAATGACGTGGTCTCGACCTATAACTCTACGGGAGATCCCAGGCCGTGCGACAGCCTGGTCGGGGAGATGTTTGTCATTCGAGCCGAGTTCGGTCGTCAGACATTCTCGCCCCGGTCAAGGTGGTATCAGCAGTATGCCAATCTGTGGGGCTGTTACACCAACCTATGTCAATGGGTCGGCCATTACGGCGATGATGACGTCGCGCTCGGTAACTTCAACAATAACGTGGCGGCGCTTGCCCTATGATGACCGATCTTGCATCCACCACACCACAGTCGCTCGGTCGCGATCCCATGGTCGGCCTGCGCCTTGCGCGTGTCGACGGGTTTGAGCCGGCCATTGCGCTCGGTCAGGACGAACTGCCTGCCTATCTGCGTCGTTTTACGATGCTGTTTGCCGACGATGCCACCATGCGCCGTGGCGGTATCGGCCGCGTGACGCGTGCCGTCAACGCCCAAGGCGAGGCCGTGGCACTCAAGCAGCTCATCTTGCCGGCGCGCGATGAGTTTGATGACGATGCCGCTCACGAGGCGCTGGTCGCCAAGTTCAAGGCGGCGTTTCGCGAGGAATACGAATGCCATCGCGCCCTTTCGGGCCTTAAGGGCTTTCCCCGCCTCTATGGCTGGGGCGAGGTCGACGGTGTGCCTGCAATTGTCATGGAATGGGTCGAGGGCGAGACACTTGCCCGCTTGCGTTCGCGACTCGCCGTGGACGATGCCGGACGCCTGTCGCCGCTTGTGGCGGCGCGTCTGGGTCGCGACCTGTTCGATCTGCTCTGCCGTATGAGCCTGGTGGGCGAGGGCTTTGTCCATCGCGATATCTCGCCCGCTAATATTATGGTGCGTACGGCGCGTCTACCGCTTGACCGGCAGCTTGCCGAGGGCACCTTTGACCTGTGCCTGATCGACTTTGGCTCGTCGCTGGCGCTC
>CABVDJ010000052.1 GCA_902497025.1 uncultured Collinsella sp.
GGGCGCGGGGCCGAGCCGTTCGCGGTGGCATAGATGCTGCTAGTGTAGCACGCTCGGGTGCATGGGGAGGATAGCGGGATGCGAGGCTGCCTGTCTGGCTTGGCCTTAGCGCTTCTTCTTGTTCTTCTTCTGCTTGCGCTTGGTCTCCTGGGGCTTGTCGCCCTGCTTGGCCTCGGCGGCGGCCTTCTCGGCCTTCATTTTCTTCTTCTTGGTCTCGATGCGGAGTTTTTTGTTGATGCGCGCCTTAAGGAAGGGACCGAACTGCTCGGCATCGCCGCGGACAAAGGTGTCCTTAGGGATCGTCACGCCCTGGTCGGCGAACATGGCCACAAAGATGCGCTCGCCGTCGAGCACGTGGTCGAGCTTTTCAAACGGGAAGAACTGTGACTTGCCGCTCTTGCCCCAAACCATCAGGCCGTCCTCGTTGGCGGCGACGCGGCGATAGCGGCCACCCATGGACTCGTCGGCCTCAACGGCGTCGATAAAGTCGCGGGCGAGCGTGTGGTGCAGGTTTTTGCTCCACCAGGCCAAAAAGGCGCCGAACACGATCAGGACGACGCCAAACTTGATCCAGTTGCCGCCGGCCACCAGCATGCCGATGCCGATGAGCGCGGCAATTGCCGCGGCGACATACAGCGAGCCGCGACGCCTGGGCGAGGCGACCAGGCGGGCGAAGTCGGTGACCAGGTCGTTTTCGTACTGGTACTCGTTGAGGTACAGGATGCCGTCGTCGGCTGCGGCCTGCTCCTCGAGCGCGACCTCGACCTGGTCGGCTGCTTCGGAGGGGACGAGGTTGCTCTCTGCGTCTGCCATGCTCTTTGGACTCCTATCGCGGCGGGCTCGCCGTACGGGTATTATGGAATGCAGTATGCCGTGCGACCGCATGGCCGCCGCGGCAACAAGACTCAGTATACCCGGGGGAGCACCCATGGAATCGTTGTACCGAAAGTATCGCCCGCTCACCTTCGACTCCGTGGTGGGCCAGCAGCATATCGTCTCGACGCTCGAGCACGCCATCACCGAGGGGCGCCTGTCCCACGCGTACCTATTCTGCGGACCGCGCGGCACGGGCAAGACCACCATGGCGCGCATTCTGGCCAAGGCGCTGCTGTGCCGCAATGCCGAGGCGGCGCGCGCCGAGGGTGCAAGCGGCTGCATGCCCGACGGTACTTGCGAGGAGTGCGAGCTCATCGCCGAGGGCAACCACCCGGATGTCTACGAGCTCGATGCCGCAAGCCGTACTGGCGTGGACAACGTGCGCGAGGAGATCATCAACTCCGTCAACTTTGCCCCGGTGCGCGGCAAGTACAAGATTTATATCATCGACGAGGTCCACATGCTCACGACGGCGGCGTTCAACGCGCTGCTCAAGACGCTCGAGGAGCCGCCGGCACACGTGATCTTTGTGCTGTGCACCACCGACCCGCAAAAGATTCTGGAGACCATCCTCTCGCGCTGCCAGCGCTTCGATTTCCATCGTATCGGCAACGAGGATATTGAGCATCGCCTGGCATACGTGTGCGAGCAGGAGGGCTTCGATTACGACGACGAGGTGCTGGCTATCGTGGCACGCCATGCCAAGGGCGGCATGCGCGACGCGTTGTCCACGCTGGAGCAGCTGAGCGTTTTTGGCAACGGCGCCGTGCATGCGGACGATGCCCGCTCGCTTTTGGGCGAGGTTTCGGACCAGATCCTGGGCGAGTTTGCCCGCGCCATTGCCGATCGCGATGTTGCCGAGCTATATGGACTGATCCGTGCGCAGGTCGAGGAAGGAAACGACCTGCTGGAGCTGACGCGCGACCTGGTGGCGCATGTGCGTGACGTGTACGTTGCCTGCGTTGCCGGTGCCCGTGCCGAGCTGTTTGAGGGCGGCTCCGAGCAGGCCGAGGCGCTTGCTGCCGAGGCCGCTGCCTTTGGCGAGCATCCTGCCGACCGCCTGGCCCGTGTGCTGACAGTGCTCGACGATGCCGCGCTGGAGATGAGGGGCGCGAGCGACGTGCGCCTGGTGCTCGAGATCGCTTGCACGCGCCTGGCACGTCCCGAGGCCGATTTGACGATTGAGGCCCTGGCCGAGCGCGTGGCTCGCCTAGAGGCCATGGTCGCCAACGCCGCGGTGCCGGCGAGCGTGGCTGCTGCAGGTGCTGCGCCTGCAACTGTCTCGGCTGCACCTGCGACGACACAGCAACCGACGCTGATTTCGGGTGCCCGAGCTGCTACTCCTGCGGCGACCGCCGCCCCCGCTGCTACGTCCGCGCATCAGGGTGGCATGCCCTGGGACCGCGGCACTGCCGCTCCGGCGACCCAGCCTGCGCCCTCGTCGACCCCCAAGCCCACCGCGCCCGCGCCTCAGCCTGCCCCGGCTCCGATGTCCCAGCCCACCGCCGCTCCGGCTCCCGCACCTGCCGCTGCGCCGGCGCCTAAGCTCCAGCCCAATACTGCCGCTCAGGTCGCTGCCGCCGGCGCCGCCGAGACCCCCGCGGTCGAGGATCCCGGCGAGCTCCAGCGCAAATGGGCCGAGGTCGTCGAGCGCGTCAAGGCTCGTCAGGCTTCCTATGCAGGTCTGTTGCTCAACGCCCGCGCCACGGCCGACGACGGCTCCAAGCTCACCGTCTCGTTCCCTGCGGGCTCGACCTTTGCCATCAAGATGCTCGGACGCGCCGACACGCAGTCGGTGGTCCTGCCGACGGTCTGCGCGGTCTTCGGTCGTCGCACCGTCGACTACGTCCTGGATGGAGGTGGCACGCCGGCTCCTCAACATGAGGAGCATTCTCCATCTGCACGGGCTGCGGCATCTGCGGACCCGCAACCCGTGTCCTCGGCGGCCCCTGCATCCTCGGGTGCCAGCGCGACGCAGCCAAAAGCGGCGCCGGTAGCGGCACCGACCCCATCGGCGCCTGAACCCGCTGTGCCCAAACCGGCTGCTCCGATCCCCGCGCCCAAGCCCGCTGCCGCGCCTGCGCCCAAGTCATCCGACCTGGCTAAGGCCCCCTGGCTGCGCTCCGACAATCCTGCCGGCGCTCCCGCCACGGGCAAGCTCCCGACCGAGCCCGCGCCCCGAGCGCCCGAGCGCGCGTCCGCTCCCAAGGCTCAGCCCGCCGAGCCGTCTGCGCCGTGGGAATCCGAGCAGGTGCCCTACGACGACACCATGGTCGGCGGTTTTGCTGCCGATGCCGGCGGGGACGATCTACCCCCGT
>CABVDJ010000053.1 GCA_902497025.1 uncultured Collinsella sp.
CCGCCGCTATGGACGAGGCCGATGTCGATGGTGACGTGGATATCGCCCAGGCCGATGATCTGCGCGATGCCGTTGACGTTGCCCGCTCGCTCTCGAGCCGCGGCGACGTGATCCTGCTTTCGCCCGCTTGCTCTTCGTTCGACGAGTTTTCGGGCTACGAGGAGCGCGGCCGCGTGTTTAAGGACTACGTGGCCCAGCTTGCCGCGGCAGCGAAATCGCAAACGGAATAGGGGTTGCCGGTGAGAGAGGAGAGCCCCCGAAGTGATATGAGGAGGCCCGACTCGGACCGTGCTTCCTCGCTGCGTAGCACGCCGCGTTCCGGACGCGGCGGGCAGACGTTCGGTGAGCGCTATATTGCCGGCGTCCCCGCCCGCATCATGCGCCCTCGTTTGATATTTATGGCTTGCCTGTTTAGCTTGGTTTGCTTTGGCTTGCTGATGGTGTACTCGGCATCTTCGGTCGAGGCACTGCACGAGAATGGTTCGGCGACGTTTTTCCTGTTTCGACAAGCCGCGTTTGCCGGAGTTGGCGTGCTGGCTATGGTTGCCATCGTGCGCGTCTTGCCGGACAGTTGGTTTGGGGAAGACGTGCTCAGGATCTTCCTCATGGGCATGATAGGGCTACTGGTTCTGGTGTTCTTTATGGGTAGCGGTAGTCGTGGCGCCACGCGTTGGCTCAACATCGCCGGTATTCAGTTCCAGCCGTCTGAGTTTTTAAAGCCGTTCGCCATCGCGTATTCGGCAATCATGCTCGACCGCATCTTTTCGCCCGGCGGCAACATCAACGAGTTTCTTCGCAAGATGGGTGTCTACCTGGGCATTTCGCTCTTTCTGATTTTTGTTCAGCCCGATTTTGGCACCGTTCTGATCATCTTGCTGACCCTCATGTGCATGGCGTTGTTTGCGGGATTGGACCCCAAATATATCGTTTGGACGGTCGTTGCCGGCATCGCCGTCATTGCGATCGCCCTTATCGCCGAGCCGTATCGTATGACGCGTGTCGAGGTTGCTTGGAATCCTTGGGCAGACGAATATGGTGATGGCTATCAGGCCACGCTTGCCATTATGGCGTTTGCCTCGGGCGGCCTGTTCGGTCGCGGTATCGGTAACTCCACCATGAAGTACTCGTATTTGCCCGAGGCGCATAACGACTACATCTTGGCTATTATCGGCGAGGAAGTTGGCTTTATCGGAACCGTGCTGTTCTTCTTGGTGTTCGCGATGCTGATCTACTCGGCGTTTCGTATTGCCGAGCAGGCGACCGACCGTCGCGGAGCACTTATGGCATCGGGTTCCGCGGTCATCCTTGCGGTGCAGTTTTTGATCAACGCGCTGGGCATTCTCAATGTGTTTCCCATGACGGGCAAGCCGCTGCCGTTTATTAGCTACGGTGGCTCGTCGATTATTGTGTCGCTTATGCTCGCCGGTCTGATCCTGCGCGTTTCGTATGAGAGCGCCCGTCGCGATGAGTACGACCGTCGCCGCGAGAGCTTTGCCGTTATGGATGAGAGTACCGCCGGCGTGCCCCACGTGCGCGGCGAGCGATCTTCGCGTAACGGCTTTACCGTTCTGGATGGCTCTGCGACCGAGCCGGTAGCCCGTCCGCGTCAGCGAACGGCGCCGCAAGGTCGTCCGCAGCGCCCCACTCCTCGCAATGCGGGCGGCGGATATAATCGAATCGATTTGAATTCGGACCCGTCGGCGCGTTTGCGCACCGATGACCAGGGACCGCGTGTACGAAGGGATTACCATGACCGATAAGATGACCGTTGCTATTGCAGCCGGCGGCACGGCAGGACACATCAACCCCGCGCTCGCCTTGGCCGAGGAGCTGCGTGACCGCGGTCATCACGTTGTGTTCGTGGGCCAGTCGCGCAAGCTCGAGGGTCGTCTGGTTCCCGAGGCCGGATTCGATTTTGTGCCCATCACGGTCACGGGCTTCGATCGCTCCCGTCCCTGGACGGCGCTGACCTCGCTGTGGCGCGTCAACAAGGCGAAGCGTGCGCTTGCCAGTCACTTCTCAAAGGTCGGTAAGCCCGATGCCGCTATCGGCTTTGGTGCTTACGTTGAGGTCCCGCTGCTGGGTTGGTGCAAGGGCGCCGGCGTTCCGTATCTGCTGCACGAGCAGAACTCTGTTCCGGGTCTGGCCAATAAGATGATGAACTCACATGCCGCCCGCGTGTGCATTTCGGTACCTGCGGCCCGCGCGGTCTTTGAGCGTGAGGGCGACCCCGACCATGTGCTCATGACGGGCAATCCTGTGCGTCGTTCGGTGATCGAGGGCGATCGCGCCCGCGGTCGCAAGACGCTCGGTGTGCCCGAGGACGCGACGCTTCTGCTCGTCTTTGGTGGTTCGCTCGGTGCTCAGCATCTCAACGAGCGCGTTGCCTCGCTCAAGAGTGAGCTGCTGACCCGCGAGAATCTCTACGTTTTGCATTCGACGGGTGCCGACGGCTTTGAGGAGACCGAGCGCGCTTTGGCGCAGACGCCCGAGGAGGCGAAGCGCTATCGAGTCCAGCCCTACATCGACAACATGGGCGATATGCTGGCTGCGGCCGATTTGGTGCTCTCGCGTTCCGGTGCCTCGAGCGTGGCCGAGATCGCCGCGCTTGCCGTGCCCTCGGTACTCGTGCCGTACCCGCACGCCACGGCCGACCACCAGACCACGAATGCGCGTTACCTGGTCGATGCCGGTGCCGGCGTGCTATGCGCCGATGCCGATATCGACGCCCCTGCCTTTGCCGACGAGCTGCTGCACCTGATCGATGACGCTGCGGCGCGTGATGCGATGCGTCAGGCGGCGCGTGGCTTGGCCCAGGACCGTGCCGCCGCACTTTTGGCCGATGCGGTAGAGGGATTGCGTTAGTTAGACGGGATATCGCCGGTCGCCCTCGCGCGGATGCGGTAGGTGCGGTACAGTTAATGGGTTACAGGCAGTGTTTACGCAAGGAGTACACGAGCACATGGCTGATTCCCAGAC
>CABVDJ010000054.1 GCA_902497025.1 uncultured Collinsella sp.
CGTATCAGGCCTTTTTGGGACTTGGCATCGCTGCCGCCATTCCGTTGCTGCTTATGCCGTGGTGGATCAAGCTGCTGAAGGTCGAGGGTATCGGCCAGCAGGTTCGAGCCGACGGCCCCAAGCGTCATTTGATTAAACAGGGTACGCCGACCATGGGCGGCGTCATCATCCTTGTCGCGATCTCGCTGACCTGCCTGCTGATGGGCAAGCTCACCACCGAGCTTGTGCTCGTGCTGCTTGCAACGCTGGCCACCGGCGTTCTGGGTCTCATCGACGATCTGACCTCCGTCACGCATGGTCGCTCGCTCGGCCTGACGCCTCACGCCAAGATGATCGGTCTGACCATCATCTGCGTCACCTTTACCGTGCTCGCCGTCAATTGGTGCGGCGTCGCCCCCGAGATTCGTTTTCCCGGCGGCCTGACGATTGACCTCGGTGTTCTTTCGACCACCATCTGCGGCCTTTCGTTTCCGTGGCTCTACATTGTATTTTGCTGGCTGATGATCGCTGGTCTTTCCAATGCCGTGAACCTGACCGATGGTCTGGACGGCCTTGCCGGCGGCACTTCCATGATCGCCATGCTCGCCATGGCCGCCATGGCGTTTTTGCACGGTGACGTGAACCTGTCCATCTTCTGCACGGCGTGCGCCGGTGCCTGCCTGGGCTTTTTGTGGTTCAATTGCTATCCGGCGAGCATCTTTATGGGCGATACCGGCTCACTTGCCCTGGGTGCCGCTTTTGCCTGCACCTCCATCATGACCAACACCGAAGTCGTTTCCCTCATCATCGGCGGTCTGTTTATCGTCGAGACCCTGTCGGTCATGATCCAGGTCGTCTATTTCCACTTTACGCACAAGCGCGTCTTCCTTATGGCGCCCATTCATCATCATTTCGAAAAGAAGGGCTGGGCCGAGACCAAGGTTGTTATCCGTTTTTGGATTATCGCCGCGGCCTTTGGCGCCGTTGGCCTCGCCCTGTTCTTCCAGTTGGGATAGTGGTCTTTCATGCCTCTTGCTGATGTCTTTAGCCTGCTTGTTTTGGGGCAGGGTAAATCCGGTCTCGATGTCACCCGTTGGGCGTTGGCTCACCCCGAACGCGTGAGCGCCACGACCGTGTATGGCGGTGGTAGCTCCGAGCCCAATGACGCCACACGTGCGCTCGAGGCGCAGGGCGCGTCGTTTGTCTACGGCACCGAGCAGGTCGAGGGTACCTATGACGTGTGCGTGACATGCCCGGGTATCTCGGAGTTCTCGGCCTTCTTTAAGGCTGGGCGTGAGCATGCCGCTCAGATTATGGGCGAGCCCGAGTTTGCCTATCGCCTGTCTCCCCACAATTGGATTGCCATCACGGGCACCAACGGCAAGACAACTACCACGTCGCTGACCGATTATCTGCTCAAGGCCGCCGGTGAAGCCAGCGTGGCCGTCGGCAATATCGGTGAGCCGCCGGTGAACGAGATCGACGGCCGCGCACACAATGAATGGTTTGTGGCCGAGCTGTCGAGTTATCAGATTGCTACGACCGCCGAGCTTCATCCTCGCGTTGCGGTACTGCTCAACATCACGCCCGACCATCTGGGCTGGCACAAGAGCCACAAGAACTATGCGCTCGCCAAGATCAAGTTGTTCGAGAATATGGTCGACGACGACCTCGTGGTTATCGACGTCGAGGATGCCGGCATCCATGAGTTCGATGAGTACATCTACACACCGGGTCGCCGCATCTGCAAGGTCGCCTTTGACGAGCCCGAGGGTGCAGACGCCGCCTTTGTGCGCGACGGCAAGATGGTCGTGCGCCTGAAGGGCGTCGAGACTCAGCTTGTCGCCACGTCTGAGCTCAAGATCTCGGGCCATCACAATGTCATCAATGCCTTATGCGCCGCCACGGCTGCTCTGGCCGTCGGTGCCGATCCCGAGGGCATTTGCCGTGGTTTGGCATCGTTCCAGCCGCTGGAGCACCGCGTTGAACCCTGCGGCGAGATCGATGGCGTGCGCTACGTCAACGATTCCAAGGCAACGAACACCGATGCAGTCGAAAAGGCCCTGACGGCGTTTCCCGACGACGATGTGATTTTGCTGCTCGGCGGCCACGATAAGGGTACGCCGCTTGCGGACTTTGCCCGCGTCGTTATGGACAACGTGCGCTCGGTCGTTTGCTTTGGCGATGCGCGCGAGCGCTTTACCGCCGCTATGGACGAGGCCGATGTCGATGGTGACGTGGATATCGCCCAGGCGGATGACCTGCGCGATGCCGTGGACGTCGCCCGTTCGCTGTCGAGCCGTGGCGACGTGATCTTACTTTCTCCTGCCTGCTCTTCGTTCGATGAGTTCTCGGGCTATGAGGAGCGCGGCCGCGTGTTTAAGGACTATGTGGCCCAGCTTGCCGCTGCGGCGAAATCGCAAATGGAATAGGGGTTGCCGGTGAGAGAGGAGAGCCCCCGACAAGGTATGAGGAGGCCCGACTCGGACCGTGCTTCCTCGCGGCGCAGCACACCGCGTTCCGGTCGCGGCGGGCAGACGTTTAGCGAACGCTATATTGCCGGCGTTCCCGCCCGTATCATGCGCCCCCGTTTGATATTCATGGCCTGCCTGTTTACCTTGGTGTGCTTTGGCCTGCTGATGGTGTACTCGGCGTCTTCGGTCGAGGCGCTGCACGAGAATGGCTCGGCGACGTTTTTTCTGTTTCGACAAGCCGCGTTTGCCGGAGTTGGC